>JAZDLP010000207.1:0-3361 GCA_043801885.1 Planctomycetota bacterium
TATATTGAGCAGGATCGTCCAAATTCCTTTCGTTTTTTTTGAGAATAATTGAGCGCCGTATTCCACGATTTCACGCGGAGAAAAAGAATATAAGAGAATTTTGAATTTTTGATTACAGAGCCTGTCCGACAAACACTAAAATCAAACTACGACATACAACATATTGTATTAAAAAAAAAATACGACAACAATACGCAGTATGTCTCTTGGGCTTGTCGTGGTTTGTCGGACAGGCTCTACAGCTTGAAGAAAAAACGGGCATTTTTGACGACAATTTTTGACTTGTAATGATCAACTTTGAAATTCCTATGCTGTTTTCCTCCGCGTCTCCGCGCCTCCGCGTGAACACTTACGATTATTTAGGCGTCTCGCCTACAATTCACCAATGAGGCGCCGCATTTGTTAGCGTAGGCGGGCAAGCGCCACGCGCCGCCGGTTGCAGTTCTTTGGCTTTGAATTTATAATAACAGCATGCGTCGCCCACTATGGTTCTTCATTCTAGTTTTCGCCGGAAGCACTCTTGATCTGATCTCCAAGACGCTAGTTTTTCGCGCCCTTGCGCCTCGCGAGATCGTTCCGATTATTCCCGGCGTGATACATATTACGTGCGCTGAAAATCGGGGCGTGGCGTTCAGTTTTCTGGCTGATTACCCGGCCATTATCTTTTTTATTTCCGTA
Source organism: Planctomycetota bacterium (assembly GCA_043801885.1). Lineage (GTDB taxonomy): Bacteria > Planctomycetota > SZUA-567 > H5-PLA8 > H5-PLA8 > JAZDLP01. The sequence goes on from JAZDLP010000207.1 coordinate 679, forward strand.
ATAGTACTCGCGGCTATAATCTGGATTTATGTCAGATACTGGCGCTCGCTCGCGGCGCCGACGCTGACGGCAATGGTGCTGATATTAGTCGGCGCCATCGGCAACTTGGTGGATCGCGTCAGTCTGGGTTACGTGCGCGACTTTATTGATTTTGTGCCAGAGTTGCCTGTAATCGGCCACTGGGCGATCTTTAATGTGGCGGATATTTGTATCACCAGCGGCGTTCTACTGTACTTGATCACGGGGGCGCGCAAAAAACATGAGGGGTGAGACACGTGGACGTCAATGAGTTTCTGAAGAGTGTCAGCGCTCAATCCACTGAGGCCTTTAAAAGCCAAAAACGGATTCTGTCGTTCCAGCAATATCTGGAAGCGTTTTGCGCGCAGCCGGGACGATTGGGACGTAATGCACCGCAGTATATCTTGGACATCTTCGAACATTTCGGCACGAGTCAGGCGCAGAGTATCGGCGGCACGTGTACACGCTGGAATCTTTTCGATGCTCCGTGGGACCATGGCCGCGAAGCGCTGATCGGCCACGAACCCGCGCAGCGCGAACTATACCGCCACTTGTGGCGTTTTGCCGCCACCGGTCGCGCCGATAAACTAGCGCTGCTGCACGGCCCGAATGGTTCAGCCAAGACCACTATCATCAATCTGATCACACGCGCTCTGGAATACTACTCCACGCTGCTCGAAGGCGCGTTGTTCCGCTTCAATTGGATATTCAGCGAACGAACCGAAGGCAAAGGCGCGTTAGGCTTCAGTGCCAGTCACGACGACTTGCCTAAAGAGACGCTGGCCTTCATTGATGAGGCGATGATTTCATGCAAGCTGTCCAGTGAATTGCGCGAGTCGCCGATTTTTCTGATTCCGATCGAACTGCGAGTGAAACTACTGGACGCGCTAATCGTCGCCGCGCCGAATGATCATCGGTTGGCCGAACGGCTGCGCGCGCCGTTTTTACGCGAAGGCGCGCTCTCTAATAAGAATAAGCTGATCTTCGATGCGCTGCTCAATTCGTACTGCGGCGACTGGTTGAAGGTGATGCGGCATGTCCAGGTTGAGCGCTACTTTATCTCCAGGCGCTACTGCATCGGCGTCGCGGCCATTGAGCCGCAGCAGGCTGTGGATGCCGGCACACGCCCCATGACTTTCGAACATGGCATGTGGCTGCCGCCAGTGTTGCAAGGGCTGCCGTTGCTGGATTTGACCGGCGAGTTGATTGAAGCCAGCGGCGGCTTGGTGGAATACGTTGACTTTCTCAAACGTAATCTCGAACTGAACAAATACTTACTGACCACAGTGGAACGAGGAGAAGTAACTTTGCCCGGCGCTGTCGCGCAGCTCAATTGCGTCATGCTCGGCACCTGCAACGAAAAGCAGCTCTCCGCCTTCAAATGTACGCCGGACTTCAGCAGCTACAAAGGTCGCATCGAATTGATCCGCGTGCCGTATTTGTTGGAATGGCGCAAAGAGTGTGCGATCTATAAACCGTTTATTGATGAGATTCGCGAAACGCATCACGTCGCGCCACACACTGCGGACGTCGCCGCGCTGTGGGCCGTGCTGACTCGTCTGCGTCGTCCGAATGCCGACCATTACCCAAGCGAACTGGCGGACGTAATTCGGCGTCTGACGCCGCTGGAGAAGGCTAAGTTGTACGACGACGGTTCGGCACCGGACGGATTGAGCACCGAGGAAAAACGGTTGCTGCGCGCGCATCTTCCGCAGTTGCGGGACGAGCATGGCGATACGATGGTTGAGTTTGAAGGCTTCGTCTGCGCCGCCTACGAAGGCCGCCGTGGCGCCTCCGCACGCGAGATGAAATCGCTGCTGGCCGAAGCCATCGCGGCGCCTGATCGCCGCTTTCTGTCGCCGCTGGCTGTCTTTGAGGCTGTGGAACGACTGTTACGCGACAGGTCAGTCTTCGATTTTTTGCGCCTAGAGAGCGATGAGAGCTATCACGACTGCGCCGCATTCGTTGAAGAGGTTCGTGAGGAATATTTCCGCTGGGTCTCCGTCGAAGTTTTCGACTCTATGGGACTGATTGAAGAAACCGAATACGACCGGCGTGTTGAAGATTACTTCAAGCACGTGCGCGCCTACGTGGCCGGCGAGAAAATCAAAAATCCTCGCACCGGGCAATTCGATGAGCCTAGTGTCGAAGTGCTGGAAGGCTTGGAGAAACTGATGGATCTCAAAGAATCTCCGGACGCATTTCGGCGCAACTTAATCTCTAAAATTGCCGCATATTCGCTGGACCACCCGGCGGAGAAGATAAACTTTCACGAGATATTTGCCGATGTGTTTAAAAATCTGCGCAATAGTTATTACAAGGAAAAAGCCGAACAATTGATCCTGTTGGCTCAATATGTCCTGGTATTCGGCGCCGGCGACGCCGGATTGATTCCGCACTCCGAGCGCCCAAAGGTGGAGAAGACGTTGAAACTCATGCGCGACAAGTATGGATACAATGACGAGAGCGCCAAAGAAGCCATCAGCTTCGTACTGCGGACAATGCGCGAAAAAAACTAAGTAATAAGGTAACCGTTCACCACGAAGGCACAAAGACACAAAGATGAACAGATTTGAAAAGTAGTTATTGAGTCTAGTTTATCTAAAGTTAAGTGCGTTACTACTAACCATCAAAATCTTTGCGTGGCGCAAAGATTTTTTGGCGA
>JAZDLP010000235.1:0-9025 GCA_043801885.1 Planctomycetota bacterium
CCTGGCTGTACGCGATCATCGGCGCGGCGGTGACGGCGTCAGTCGCCGTCGCTGCCGGGTAAGTGACGATCGCGCCATCGGGGCCGGTCGCCTCGACGACTTGATCTGGCGGCATGACCAGCGTCGGCGCGGTTGTGTCGCGAACCAATACTTTAAATATAGCCGTAGTAATATTTCCCGCGGCATCTTTGGCGGTCACTGTCACCACCGTCGCGCCCAGCGCGAACTTCGTACCGCTGGCTTGGCTGTACGTGATCACAGGCGTAGCGGTCACCGCATCAGTCGCGGTTGCCGCCGGATAATTCACAATCGCGCCATCGGCGCCGGTCGCTTCGACGATTTGATCTTGCGGCACAATCAGTGTCGGCGCGGTTGTGTCCAACGTAAGTCTGCAGCGCGCTTCATTACTCGAAGCGAACACCAGTTCCCATCGCCACACGCCCCACGGCAGCGTCAACTTGAATGCCATTACATAGTCGCCGACAACACGACACGTGTACTGCCCGTTCGCCACGACGGCTCCGAAAGCGTTTTTGCCATCCCACGTGACGGTCAGGCTTTTTTCTACGAATTGAGGCCGGCCCGGAGAACGTGCGACTAGGGTTTCCGCAGTCAGCACGCGAACTACTTTTCCGGCCGTGTTAACCACGCGAGCGTTCATGCGCAATAGCGGTTGAATCTGCAATCGCGGTTCTGAAACAGACGGCAAGAGCGGCAGCACACGGAACTTTCCCTCGATGGACGCCTTATTGATTTTCGGAGAAAACGGGTTTGGCTGAACTGTCGTCGAGACAACCTGAACGACATCCATGGCGAAGACGCTGGACATACACGCTATCAGTATTCCGGCGAACAGAAACAAAAGTGAATTTTTGATTTTTGATTGCTGATTGCTGATTGAAGGAAAACAGATCGTTTTTGGCGGCAATTTTTGATTTAAGTGATCAACTTGAAAATTCCTATACTTCGTAAACAAATTGCGCGACATAACTTTTTCTCCTTAACAAGGCGATGCAACTTCAAATTGACTGTCTATACCACAAACGGTTATCTTTCTCGTCTTAAAAACACACGTTAAAATAAGTATACTTCTTCTTTTTCGATTTTGCAAGTCTTTTCTCAATAATATATTACGCACATGTGCAGCACATGTGCACTACTCGATCCGACAGCGACACGTTTGACGGCGCGTTCGCCTTAAAATAGCTCGACAGGTCAGCGCTGAACGATTGGTTCGAAGCCAGTATCTCTTGCGCGATCTTTCCCGGCCCCACTCCGTCCGACATAAACACTCGCGCTCGTCCGGTGCCGACTTGCTCCAACCGCACCAGCGCCTTCCCCATCACTTCCGGCGGCAGTCCGCATCCCAGTTGCAGAGATATCATTCGCTCGCCGGCCACCACGACGCCTTCCGTGTTCAGCATATCGCTATCAGCGTTGTCTGGAAGAAGTTTCGGATTCGTCGCAGCTCCGTCCGTGTTGCCTTCAATGTATTCGTCGTTGATTTGCATGATCAGGCCCGGATCAAGCTTCTGATTATCCGGCAGATTCGGCGCGCTCAGTTGGAGATAAACGACTTCGATCTTGAAGCTCGCGGCGCTGACATTCCCCGCTTCGTCCTTCGCCGTGACGTTGACGATAGTCGTGCCGACCGGGAATAGCGTTCCGCTTGCCTGCGAAAATTGCACATCCGGGAGCTGTTGCCGGTCGTTGTCAGTTACATACGGCGTCGCATAACAATAGACCTCGCCGTTAGGGTTGTGCGTGAAAACGATTTGATCGTCTGGCGGCGTGATCTGTGGTGGTTCTGTGTCCGCCAGATCAGGATCAACCTTCGCTCCGCTACGCAGCAGATACCACCCTATCTCGGGAATCGGACACCCATTTTCATCCACGCCAACGAGTCTTTTGCCGAGACCGAAGATGTTGCCGGACGAATTGATGCCACGCGCGGTGAGCAACTCCCAAGGCGCGGAATCGGGCAGCAAGTCGTTTAATCGCCCTCTCCCCCTTGTTGCCTCCCCCCACAGATATGGTTCATCTTTCATCGTTACGGGGTCATAAGTCTCGCCGACGATATCGCCAAAGACATTCACGGCCCAGGCGCAACCTGAATAATATGAAAGGGGTGACGGAATTTTACTCTTGCTATCCCATTTACAGGGGGATTCCGCCTGCGTACAATATGGACAATCGGCTATCGCTTGGGATGTATGCTGCTGGCAAGGGACAGTTGGTGTACAGAATGGGCAATGGAGTATTGCGTCGCTGGTATGAAACGAACGGCTCATGTTGTCAAGTGTGTGGAATAACACAAAGTGCACAATGAAGTTGTGTGAACTTTCACACACTTGACAACATGAGCCACTTTTGAACTATGCCCACTTTTGTTTTGGAATTGATACCCGTTCACGGTTTTAAAAGTAGCGCAGGCATCTTGCCTGCTCGTCAGTGCAGGCAAGATGCCTGCGCTACGGTCTGCTTTGGGTTATTTCTTGATGTTGTAGAACGCCAGACGTCCGAGGTATTTGGCCGCGTTGCCCAACTCTTCTTCGATGCGCAAGAGTTGATTGTACTTGCAGACACGATCAGTGCGACTGGCTGACCCGGTCTTGATCTGACCGGCATTGGTAGCCACCGCGATGTCGGCGATAGTCGTATCCTCGGTCTCGCCCGAACGATGACTAATCACGGCGGTGTAACCGGCACGTTTGGCCATTTCGATAGCCTCCAAAGTCTCAGTCAGTGTGCCGATTTGATTAACCTTGATGAGGATAGAATTGGCGATACCCTGCTCGATGCCTCGTGCGAAAATTTTAGTGTTAGTGACGAAGATATCATCGCCGACCAGTTGTATTTTGGCGCCTAATTCCTTGGTAAGTTTGGCCCAAGTGTCCCAGTCTTCTTCCGCGCAACCATCTTCGATGCTGACGATGGGATATTTTTTGCACCAATCGGCAAGCAACTCGACAACTTCGTCGCCGCTCTTGACCGGATTCTTCTTCTCGCCTTCAAAAGTGTATTTTTTCTTTTTGCCGTCGTAGTATTCACTAGCGGCGCAATCCAAACCCAGCGCAATATCTTTGCCCGGAGTATAACCGGCCTTCTCGATAGCCTCGATGATCACCTGCACGGCCTCTTCGTTGGACTTCAGATTGGGCGCAAAACCGCCTTCGTCGCCGACACTGGTGTTCAATTCTTTATCGCGCAAAACTTTCTTCAGATTATGGAACACTTCCACACCCATGCGCAGTCCTTCGGAGAAGTTGGGCGCGCCGACGGGCAGAATCATAAACTCCTGCATATCCACATTATTGTCAGCATGCGCGCCGCCATTAATGATATTCATCATTGGCATCGGCAAAGTATGCGCATTGACTCCGCCAATGTAGCGATACAACTGCTGCTCGGTATCGGCAGCCGCGGCCTTGGCTACCGCCAGCGAAGCGGCCAGAATGGCGTTGGCGCCAAGCTTGCTTTTGTTCTCGGTGCCATCCAACTCAATCATGGTTCGATCAATCTCGCGCTGATTAAGCGCTTCCAATCCGATGATCTCGGGACCTAAAATTTCATTTACATTCCGGACAGCTCGAGTCACGGCCTTGCCCAAGAACCGCTGAGCATCGCCATCGCGCAACTCAACGGCCTCACATGTGCCCGTCGAGGCGCCTGACGGAACAGCGGCACGACCCTGCGCGCCACTAACTAGCAACACATCCACTTCGACTGTGGGGTTGCCACGAGAATCGAGTATCTGACGTCCGCGTACTTCCATAATCTCTGACATGTGAAAACTCCTGGATATTTATGCTACTAAATTGCAGGCGAGACGCCCGGCGCTACGCATTAGCTTCGCTTTGAGTTTCTTTATTCGCTTCAACATTTACATCAGAAAGCTTTTTTTCAATATTTGCATCAGAGAGTTTCTTTTCGACTGGTGGTGCTTTAGGCTTGGCTTTTTTACTGCGCTGCGGCTTATGTATCTTTTCGCGCTTGACCACTTCGGCTTCGCAAAGTTCCCACAACGCCAACGTAGAATTATCTCCCAGTCGTGTGCCATAGAATTTTGAGCGATTGAGCTTTTTTCCGCGCGGTAAATCGGATTTTACCTGGCGAATAGTCGTAGGTAGACGCAAGATACGCGTATAACCGCCATTGCGCGCGACAAAACGTTCTTTTATTTCCGAGAATAGCTTCTTGACCGCGCGTTTTGCTGCTACGGTTGAACCCAACTCGCGCAACGCCAGCCGTCGATGGTGGGGAGAGCCTTTTTTACCGAGCGTAATCAATTGCTCAGCGATAGGCCGAGCCGCCTTGGCCTTCTGGATGGTCGTGCGAATACGACCATGTTCGATCAAGTTCATCACCATATTTCGCATCATGGCTTGGCGATGACAAGGATGGCGGCTAAAATTTTTTGCAGCACTCAAATGGCGCATGTCCGTACCTCGCGTCTTAAAAAATCGTAACCGTTCAGTTTATTTTTGTCACTTCCTGCGGCACTTCCATCCCAAAACTCATCCCTATATCAGCAAGTTTCTTCTTAATCTCTTTCAGACTGGTCTTCCCGAAGTTTCTGATCTTTAACATATCCGCCTCACTCCGTTTAACCAGATCGCCTAAAATTTGAATATTGGCGGCAGTCAGACAGTTCTTTGCGCGCACTGACGGTTCCAGTGAACTGATCGCTTGTTTGAGTTTATCGCGAAGTTCATTAGAGCTAACCCCTTCCCCGCTCTCCAACTGCGCTGGCGCTTCGCTGCTGGCCACTTCTTCCATCTGCCGCCCCATTTCAAAATACTTAACGAATGGGTTAAAATGCTTACGCAGAATAGTGGACGCTTCGACCAGCGCCATTTCAGGTGAAAGTGTGCCGTCTGTCCAGATTTCGATCAACAACTTGTCGAAATCGGTCTGCTGACCCACGCGAGTGTTCTCGACTTTATAACGCACACGCCGCACGGGCGTATAGATGCTATCGCAGGGAATAATGCCAATGGCCATCTCTGGCGTAATGTTTTCTTCCGCAGTTCGATAACCTCGTCCCTTACGCGCCGTAATCTCAAGATTAAGCGTAATGTCATTAGTCAGTGTGCACAGCAACAGATCAGAATTAATTATCTCAAACCGCTCATCGCATATAATATCTCCAGCTTTAACCGGACCCTTGTTCCGGCGTTCGAGCTTTATGACTACCGGTTCATCCGTGTGCAACTTCAGCCGCAGTTCCTTAAGGTTGAGCACCAAGTCAGTGACGTCTTCGTAGAGTCCCGGAATAGCCGTAAACTCATGCGCGACGTGAGTCGTCTTGGACTTGCCATCCTCGCCCTTGTGAGTCACTTCCACACGAACAGAAGAGACCGCAGCGCCTTCCAAACTAGAAAGCAAAACACGTCGTAAAGAATTACCGACGGTGACCCCATAACCCCGCTCAAAAGGCTCCGCCACGAACTTGCCGTAGCAATCCGTCGCAGTTTCTTTTTCTAACGCAATATGAGTAGGAAGTTCGAACCCGCGCCAGCGAATACGCATGCAACATCCCTCACCTTTCTCGTGGCCACACACAGCCTCTATGCAGACATCTCATTTTAGAGGCCGTCAAAAAATAACTTATACAATCTCGATTGTTCTTTAGACTATCTCCAGCATTACTCGCCGCTTACAGAGCCTCTGAATATACTCGCGCCTTAAAGACAGCTCAAATTCCGGCGCGATCTTGCGTAATTTATTTTTTGATGGCTATTTATTTTGACAACAACTCGATGATCAATTGTTCTTGGACGGGAATGGAAACATCCTCGCGCGTCGGCAGTGCGGTGATCTTGCCGCTCAACTGCTCATTATTCGCAACAATCCAAGCCGGACACTGTCGCCCCTTGGTTTCATCCAAACGCGTGCGAGTCCGCTTTTGACTCTTTTCGTGGCCGCGCACTTTCATCTCGTCGCCGATTTCCGCCAAGTAACTAGGCACATTTACTCGGTGATCATTCACATTGATGTGCCCATGAGCGATCAATTGACGCGCTTCAGCATGCGACATTGCCCAACCCAACTTAAGCACCACATTATCCAAACGGCGCTCAAACAACGTCATCAGCGTCTCGCCAGTGTTGCCTTTGGAGCGCTGCGCTTCAGCGAAATAACGGCGGAACTGCTCTTCAAAGACGCCATAAAATCGCTTAACTTTCTGTTTTTCACGCAATCCTTCGCCAAACGACGAGACTTTACCGCGTCGCAGACTGATATTTCCAGGCGGGTAATCTCGGCGCGCAAGCGCACACTTTTCAGATTCGCAGCGAATGCCTTTTAGAAACAACTTCATGCCTTCACGGCGGCACAACCGACACTTTGGATTTGTATACCGTCCCATCTGTTCTCCACATTCTTCAAAGATTATACGCGACGACGCTTGCGCGGACGACAACCGTTATGCGGCAAAGGCGTGACATCTTCAATTGCCCGCACTGTCAATCCGGCCGCCTGCAAGCCGCGAATTGCAGATTCACGACCCGAACCGGGACCCTTGACCCGCACTTCGATCTCCTTCATACCCATCTTCAGCGCCTTTTCGGCCACCGCTTCAGCCGTACGCTGCGCGGCGAAAGGCGTACTCTTGCGCGCGCCCTTAAACTTCACCGTACCCGCTGAATCCCAGCACAGGGTATCGCCATCCATATCGGTGAGAGTGATGATGGTGTTGTTAAACGTGGCTTGGACATGAGCAATCCCACGCGCCACGCTGCGTTTGACTTTCTTTTTCTTATACAACTTGGCCATTATCTACTCCGTCTGCTGTCAGTTTAATCCTTACCGCATTTCCTTGACCGACCGTTTCACGGCCACAGTCTTCTTCTTACCCTTTCTAGTTCGCGCATTAGTGCGAGTGCGTTGTCCGCGAACCGGCAAGCCTTTAATATGCCGCATGCCACGATAGCAACCAATTTTCTTCAGGCGCATAACCGCCTGCTGTACCTTGCGACGCAACGCGCCCTCAACAGGGCCAGAACGACCAACCATACTGGCGCGTTCGCTACCGATCTTGATCACATCTTCGTTATAAACTTTGTCAATAAATGAAGTGATGCGCGCAATCTCATCGTCCTTCAGATCGCGAGCCCGAGTATTTGGATTGATACCTGTTTCCTTTAGGACGGTCTGAGCTCGATACAAACCAATGCCATAGATATACTGCAACGACATTTCTATACGTTTGTCGTTCGGAATATCTACACCCATGATACGCGGCATACTACTCTCCTAATGTGAAATACCTTAGTGCCAACCCAAAGTCGACAGCAGATTCAACCCTGCCGCATCTTGTGGCGAGGCTCAGAACAAATAATTCGCAAACATCCCTTGCGACGCACGATTTTACATTTTGCGCAACGACGTTTAATGGATGCCTTGACCTTCATGCCAACCTCAACTCTCTTGTAATTTCTCAATAAGTTCAGGTAAAAACATCATGCCTCTCAAAACTAGCCCAGAGCCGCAACACATTGTTGCTCGCTTTTTTCCTAGTGAAAAATAACGAACAAATGGAAATAGTCAAGCTGAAAATTCTATCATCCGAATCAGTGGGACTATTTCATTTTGGTTAGGACTGAACTTTTACAAATCACATCGTGCGACATAAGGCAGGCATCACTTGATGTTACTTGCATGAATGATAGCCGATCCTTCCCGTGAACGCAACCGAAAGTTTTAACGATTGTTCGATTAAAGCCAAATTGTACTCCGCCAGTCGTGGCTTAAGTAGCAAATGAACATGTTCTGGCATGAACACATATGCCCACAAATCAACTTTGTACTTAACACATCCTCCTCAAAAAAATATTTGTGATTATGAAAAGTCTTTGTAACTTATTCATTCACTTCATTTAATTTGGCGAAAGTATTTATGCAGCGCGTCAATTGTCAATGATTTTTTCAGGGAGATATGATCAATGGCATTGACTGGTCTGCAAATTCAAAAGCTTCTGCCCAAAACCAACTGCAAGGAGTGCGGATGCAGCACTTGCTTGGCGTTTGCGATGAAGTTGGCGGCCAAGAAAGCAGCGTTGAAAGAATGCCCTTACGCATCCGAAGAAGCCAAACAGATTCTCGGCGCAGCGGTCGAACCGCCGATCAAAACGATCATCGTCGGGACAGGCGAGAATCCCTTCAAGCTTGGCGGCGAGACGGTGCTCTATCGCCACGAGAAAACATTCGTCAATCAGACCGGTTTGGGAATCGCGTTGGACGACACTACGAACGACGCGAAAATCGAACAGATCGTCAAGATGGCGCGCGACTACGAACTTGAGCGCGTCGGCGAGACACTCAAATTAGATGCCGTCAGCGTGACGTGCAAGAGCGGAAAGCCCGCGCAGTTCGCCGCAACGCTCACCAGAATCGCGGCTATCTGGGACCGCGCTATCATCGCCCGCTCGGACGATCCGGCCATTTTGGAAGTCGCCGCGGAGACACTGAAAGGCAGGAAATGCCTGCTGGCTTCCGCGACGTTACAGACCGCAGATCGCCTCGCCACAGTCGCCGTCGCCACCGGCGCGGCTGTCGTCGCCGCCGCGGATAATTTCGACGATTTAATCGCGACGGTAAAAGCGCTCGAAGAAAAGAATCTGCGCGATATTTTCCTCGAATTGCGCGCCGACAGTCTCAGCGAACACTTTCAGAACAACACGATCATTCGTCGCGCTGCTCTGAAGTCCGGCGTCAAGAGTCTCGGCTATCCGATCATCAAGTACATCGCCACTGGCAACGCGCTTGACGACGCGCTCGAAGCCGGCTTGGAGATTGTAAAATACGGCGGTCTGGTCATCGTGCCGGAATTCGATCCGGCGTTATTGACGCCGCTGTTGACGCTGCGGCAGAACATCTACACCGATCCGCAGCAACCGCTGCGGATGGACCCCGGCATCTATGCGATCGGCGAACCGGACGCCTCGTCGCCGCTTCTGGTCACGACGAATTTCTCGCTGACCTACTTCACCGTGTCGACGGAACTCGAAAGCGTCGGGCTGCC
>JAZDLP010000256.1:0-5895 GCA_043801885.1 Planctomycetota bacterium
GCCCACCTTGAGTCCAGGCCCTCGATTTCGGAGGCAGAAGCAGTGCAAAGGGCAATTTTATTCTCAAAGCCTTCAAGAATGCCGCCGATCTAAAAATTTCTCCACGCGCAGACCTTAAGAAAGTCGGCAGCCTGCTTGAGAAAATCATGTTCTCGAACTGCAAAATCGAGACTATGGAGACCGGACGCAAACCAGAGACGTTGATCTCGAAAGAAGCGAACCCGCGCGTCAAACAACTCGCGCAGCGCAGCCGCTCGGCTTACGACGAGCGCGGCGTCAAATTGCCCAAGACAAAGTGCGTCTCCATGCGCGACGCAATTTTTGAAGCTATTCTTGATCGCTTCTACGTTGACCCGACGCTGGTCGCTTATGGCGAAGAAAATCGCGACTGGGGTGGCGCGTTCGCCGTCTATCGCGGCTTGACCGAAGCCTTGCCTTATCACCGTCTCTTCAATACGCCAATCTCCGAAGGCGCGATCATCGGCACCGCGGTCGGCTATGCGTTGGAAGGCGGTCGGGCGTTAGTCGAGCTGATGTACTGCGACTTCCTGGGCCGCGCTGGCGATGAGCTGTTCAATCAGCTCTCAAAATGGCAGGCGATGTCTGGCGGACTGCTGAAGATGCCAGTCGTCGTGCGCGTCTCGGTCGGGTCAAAATACGGCGCGCAGCACAGCCAGGATTGGACCAGCATCTGCGCGCATATTCCGGGGTTGAAAGTTGTCTTTCCGGCTACGCCTTATGACGCTAAAGGCCTGATGTATACGGCGCTCACCGGCACAGACCCGGTAATCTTCTTTGAAAGCCAGCGCATCTACGATCAGCCCGAAGAATTCGTCAAGAGCGGTGTGCCGGTTGGCTACTACGAAGTGCCTATCGGCGAACCGTCGATTAAAAAACAAGGCAAAGACCTGACTATCCTGACCGTCGGCGCGATACTCTACCGCGCGTTGGAAGCCGTCAAAACGCTCGAAACCAAGTACCAGCTTTCCTGCGAAGTCATAGACGCGCGCTCGATTGCGCCATTCAACTACGATCCGGTGATTGAGTCCGTGAAGAAGACGCGCAAAATTCTATTAGCCAGTGATGCTTGCGAACGCGGCAGCGCGTTGCAGACTTTCGCGTCGAAGATCACGCAGTTGGCATTCGACGAACTGGATGCGCCGCCGGTGGTAGTCGGCGCGCGGAACTGGATCACGCCGTCCGATGAAGTCGAAGACGCTTTTTTTCCTTATCCATCAGACATCCTCGACGCCGTGCACGAATACCTTCTGCCACTTAACGGCTATCAAGTGACGCGAGAATGCGGCGCGGCAGAGTTGTTGCGGCGGAGTCGGGAAGGCATCTAGATAATAGTATCGGACAAGGCCTGCCGATTCTGTTATATTATTATTTTCGTTACCTGCTCAGGAGACTATTTATGTTTTTTAAAAAGCATAGGAATTTCAAAGTTTGTCACCCAAGTCAAAATTTACCGCCAAAAGAGACCTTTTTTCCTTCAATCCGCAATCAAAAATCTAAAATTTACAATTTCATTCTGCTGCTCTCGTTCAGCTTTGTCGGACTTGTTTGGGCCGAAGCGCCTGCGCTGCCAAAAGATGTGGAACCGCTGCCGGCAAATATCGCCGAACAAATGCGAGAACTTCGTAGTGCTACGGAGGAATATCGCGGCCTGAAGTTCAAACATCCCATACCCTGCGGCACGCTGAATGAAGAAGCGTTGAAGAAAAAAATGATCGAGGCGTTTCAGGAAGAATTGCCGCCGGAGAAGATGCAGCCACTGGAGATTAGTCTCAAAACATTCGGCCTGATCCCCGAGCAGATGAACCTGAGCAAGTATTTCCCCGAATTACTTACCAGCCAGGTTGGCGGTTTCTACGATCCAAAGCGGCAATATCTGGTAATCGTACAGCGCGAAGGCGGCCTGCTAGGCGACGCGCTCAAGAAGAAATTCGGCCTCGCGCTCGCTCAACGTATGGAAGAAATGGTGCTGATCCACGAACTAACGCATGGTTTGCAAGATCAATTTTTTAATCTGCAAAAATTTGCCGAAACTCATCCGCTCTCCGACGAAAGCGCCGCGCGTATGGCGCTGGTCGAAGGCGACGCTACGCTAATTATGTACAACTTCATGTATCAAATGAAAATGGAGAACATGCCTGGAGTCGAACAGATACTCAAGCAGGCGCTCAAGGATCCAAAACAGCTCATCGAATTGATGCCGGACATGCCTGGCTCCAAGGAACTGGGCGAGGCGCCGGCCTGGGTTCGCGACACGTTGCTGTTTAGTTACCTGCAGGGCTATCTGTTCTGCCTGAACATTAAGAAGCTGGGCGGACAGAAATTGATGGATTACTCATTCGCTAAGGATCCTCCGCGATCTACGGAGCAGATTTTGCATCCGGAGAAGTGGCACGCGCGCCGCGATGACCCAGTGGCGATCATTTGGCCGGACCTGACGCAACAGTTGCCTGGCTATAAAAAAGTCGCTGAAGCGCAGATGGGTGAGTCTGGCATTAAAATTCTGCTGCAAGACCTGCTGAAGGATGAGCAGATCGCAGCCACTGCCGCCGCAGGCTGGGGCGGCGACCGATTCGCCATCTACGAAAAAGACGGGCGGCGCGTCCTGACATGGCTCACTGAATGGGATGCCGAACAGGACAGCCAGGAATTCAAAGCCGCAATCTCGGCGTTAGGCGCTGACTGGAAAGCGAACCAGTGCGCGCCCAAGCGAGTAATGGTCATTCGCGGCAAACTGGCTGACGCCGAAAGAGCGGCGGTGAAAGTTCAGTTGACCGCGGCGAAGGCGACGTATCCCGAGAATAAAAATATAGATCTGTCGGCTTTCGGCGCAGAGAATAAGAAAGACGGCGAAGATTTCGATTTGGTTGACATGGCGCAAAAACTGCTTGTTAACACTCCGAGTGAAGGCGGTCTAGACCTGAACGACTTGCTCAATAATCCTCAAGTACAAGACCTGCTTAAAGGTATGTTGAAACAGGAACAATCTGCGGGTCAGACCAGCGACGATGGACGCGCTTACACCAATGCCGAGCTGGGCATGTCCTTCAAACTACCGGCTTTGCAAAAAGATTGGAAAATGAATCCAAAACCAAATATTCCCATGACATTGTTGACGATCAACAGTCCCGACGACAGCGTTGTCATCTCCGTGGTCAGCCAGACTCCGCCGCTAATGCTGGAAATCGAAAACATAGGTCCGATGCTGGAGATGGGGCTACAATTAGTATTTAAGGATTTCAAAAAGTTAAGCGGAAACATGGTCGGAAATGGTCCAAAGAAAGGCTATGAGTTGCAATACGAATGCACACTGGGCGGGATGCGACGACGCCTCGCGCAGCACTGCTACACTCAGGGACAAAAATTAATCGTGATTTCGGCGGCGACTTCGTCAGAGAAGTGGGCCAAAAACGAGACGGCTATCTTCGAGATACTCAACAGCTTTATAATTAGCGCGCCTCAACTCGAAAAGAACCGCTAATGAACGGCGAATAAACAGCTAATAGACGCTAATTTTTTTGATTGGCATTCACTTATGTTTGTTACACGCGAACGTGCGCCATCACTCTCCTGTGATTAGCGTTCATTAGCGTTCATTCGCGGTTAATAATAGCGCATGGAAACCAACGACTCGTCCATTCAAACTGCCAAGAGTTCGCCACTTATCTGGCTGCGCGACAGCGTCGTCGCACGTGATGCGGCATGGGTTCTTAGCGCGCAAATCTTGACTGCGTTGATTACGTTGGGCGTGGAGTGTCTGCTGTTCCGCAAGCTTTCCGTGCCGGAACGCGGTACGCTAACCGCTGCGCTGGCGTTCCAGGCTGTACTCCTGCTGCTGTGCGATCTGGGCATCTCGCTAACCACCGTTCGCGTGAGCGCGGAATACATTGCTAAAGAGATGCTGGCAGAAGCGAACGCGGTCTTCCGCCGCGCGTTACTGACGCGATTGATCTTGGCAGTCGGCATCACCGGTCTGGCGTTTTTCCTGACTCCCGCGTTACTGCAATTTCCGCTGAACGCCGCTCATCGCACACAACTGGTATGGAGCGCTGCGGCGTCGCTGTTAAGCCTCTCGGTGCTGCAGTGGGGCGTGGACGTGGCTCAGTCGCGCCGTCAGTTTAAACTTTACTTTGCGCTGCAAGTCGTCGCCGCCTTCACTCGCGCCTGGGTGATTTTTATCGCCGTCAGGCAATTTACCATATACTTTGACGAATTTAACGCGCTCTCCGCTGAAATCGTGTTGTGGTGCATCGCTGGCGCCAGTTGTCTCGTCGCTTTGATGACAATCATTCTCCTTCGCGACACGCTGTCACCGCTGCCGCGCGCAATATCGAATGGTGTCGCCATAACTATTTCGCAACAGCTCGAAAAATTCGGGCGATATGCGGCCGCCATGACGATACTGACCGGCATTGGCGGATACGTCGAAGTTTTCCTGTTGCAATCGTTGCTGAAACCAGAAGATACCGCCGTCTTCGATGGCGCGCGCAAACTGACGCAGGCGTTGGTGGTGCTGACCACGGCGTTGACGATAGTGTTGCTCCCGCGCGCCGTGGCGTTGTCAAGTGTTGCCGCCTGCAAGATATATGTGAAAAAAGCTTTGCTGGTCACAATACCGCTGACCGTACTGGCTGCGGGAGGCTTGGCGATCACCGCTCATACTATTGTGCCCATATTCTGGGGCGACCGGTATGCGGCTTCCATTGCCGTTCTGCACTGGCTGTGTCTGGCTTATGCTTTCAATATTCTTCTCAACCCGCTGACACTGGCGCTGTTTCCGTTGAAACGCGAAGGCACGATAGTGCTGCTGAACGGCATCAGCCTGCTGTTGTCGCTTGCTGTGGGTGTTATGCTAATTCCAAAATTCGGTGCCATCGGCGCGGCCTGGTCGGTGCTGGCAGTTAAAGCGATCAGCATGCCGGCTTACGGCATAGCGCTCTTTTGGGCATTAAAGTCTGGGCTGTGTCGGCAGAGCATTTAAAATGCTTTTCGGCGGTTCCGGCGCTCGTGTAAAAGTGCGCGCGCAAGCATCGAAGCGCGCCTCATATTTATCGAATTTGTCGGCGCGTGAGTGACAAGTGATGCGGTAGAAACGCGGCCGGTCTTCGAGAATATATTGACGTGTTCGCACTTTGACGCTCGTGTCATTATCTATCTGCAGATCGCAATCGTACTCTATTTTCATCGCGAGACATCCGTCAATAACTTCTTCTTCGGCCTCGCCGATCCATTTAATGGTTTTATCCTGATTTTCGATACGCGCCCGATGTTCAGCTAAATACGAAGCCAGTTGTCCCGGCGCAATCTCCAGGCTAACAATGATGACAGACGAGAATTCTTTTTCGGCGGGCGCTTTGAGATAAAGATTCCAGCCGTCATGCGGATCCTGGATAACCCAATTAAGCGGCGGACAAATAGTGTAGCCATTCTTGATATCCTTGAACTTCTTCGCCAACGCAGGCGGTCCCTCTTCGATGGTGGGCATCGCCATTTTGCCGATCAATAGCGATAAAATCACCAGCAGGAACGAAGCCATCCCGATCAAAAACCAGAATAAGGGCGCGCTGATTTTAGATTTTGGGATTTCCCATTTTTTGACCGGCAGCGTTGGCGACTTGGAAGCCATTTAAACAACCTTTCCTTCAATCCACAATCTAAAATCGTAACCGTTCACCGCAGAGGCGCAGAGCACGCAGAGAATATAAGTGAAAGGTCGAATATTATTTTTATGGTCCAAATTCTTTGTAACCGTTTATGGTCCAAATTCTTTGTAACCGTTCAGTCCTTATCTTTTAATCCGACGGTTCGTAGCCGTCAGGTAGTGTAAGAAAGGGAGATAAGGAGATTATGGAGATAGGGGGATATTATTTTAATTCA
>JAZDLP010000285.1:0-3386 GCA_043801885.1 Planctomycetota bacterium
AAGGGCGATAGAGACTTTCATTTCCCGTCGCTCATGCCTTATAAAACTTCACAAAATAAAGACGCGAAGCGTTTCCTTATTTCTTTTGACTTGGCTTGCAAAATAGGCTCACTTGTCGGTTTGAGGCGCAGCTTCGCTACACGGTTACGAAATTCCTATACTTCAAAAACAGTTCTTCTTGACTATGCGCTAATACTCGCATACTTTATTGCCAGTAATTTTAATTACGAAAACACTCCTTGCCGGAGTGGCGGAATGGCAGACGCAGTGGATTCAAAATCCACCGGGATTCACCCCCCGTGAGGGTTCGACTCCCTCCTCCGGTACCAAACCCAACTTTCAGAGTGTCTCGTAGCCGTTCACCGCAGAGGCTCATTCGAGGCCAAGCCGCAACCCAAAGGCGTTATTGACGGGGAGACAAGGGGACGAGGCGACAAGGGGACGAGGCGACGGGGGGAAACAGCTTTTGCTCAAAAGTCGCTAAAAATCTTTGCGTCACGCAAAGATTTTAACGGTTAGTAGTACAGAGTACACAGATCTATTCGCGTGCATTCGCGGTTATTTTAGAATAATTTTGGAGAACAGCATGCCGCAGTTTTTAACTACCGATGAAATTCGCAGACGCTGGATCGAATTTTTTATCAAGGAGCGGCACCAGCGTCTTTCTTCAGATTCGCTGGTTCCGCGGAATGACCCGAGCGTGCTGTTCAGTGGCGCGGGGATGAATCAGTTCAAAGACCATTTTTTAGGCCACGCCAAGCTCGATCATCCGACTCAGCGCGCCGTCACTGTCCAGAAATGTCTGCGCACCGCGGATATTGACAACGTCGGTCGCACTCCCAATCATCACACCTTTTTCGAAATGCTGGGTAATTTCTCGTTCGGCGATTACTTTAAGAAAGAGGCTATTGAATGGGCGTGGAAATTCTGCACTGATTCTGAAATTGGTCTGGGGTTGGAAAAGGACCGATTGAGCGTCACGATCTTCGGCGGCGACTTGAAACTCGGCATTGCGAAGGATATTGAATCGCAGAATTATTGGCAGATTAACGCGCCGGAACTGCGGAACCAGGACGGTTCGTGGCGCATTTACGAATATGGCGAACACGACAATTTCTGGCCGGCGGACGCGCCCAGCCAAGGTCCCAACGGCGTCTGCGGGCCATGCAGCGAAATCTACTACGACACGAAACCGGAACTAGGCGCGCCGGAACGAGTCGCCAATAGTCGTGACCCTTATCGTTACGTCGAAATCTGGAATCTGGTCTTCACACAATTCAGTCGCGTCGGCGTCGGCAAACTGGAGCCGCTATCACAGAAAAATATTGATACTGGCGCCGGGTTGGAACGTATGGCGCGAGTAATCCAGCAGAAGCAAAGCAACTACGAGATTGACTTGCTGTTCCCAATCGTTCAGGAAGTCGCCAAGTTGGCGAATAAATCCTACGGCCAGCGCGACGACGATGATCGGCGCATGCGGCGCATCACCGATCACGCTCGCGCCGCGGTGTTCTGCGTTGCTGATGGCGTCGCGCCGAAAAATGAAGGTCGCAACTATGTCGTCCGTCGTCTGATACGTCGCGCAATTTTGGACGGGCGTGAGATCGGCATCACCGCATCGTTTCTCGGCCAAGTGGCGAAAGTCGTCATTAAGCAGATGGGGACTGGTTATCCTGAACTGCCGCCGCGCGAGCACGCTCTGACGCGACTAATCGAAGAAGAAGAGACTGTATTCAGCCGCACCCTGCTTCAAGCTCAAAGGCAATTCGAAGATTTGGCGGCTACGCTAATTCGCCAGAAGAAGACACAGATTCCTGGCGCCGAAGCGTTTCGCCTTTGGGATACATTCGGCCTGCCGATCGAGATCGTTACTGAACTGGCGCAAAGTAGAGAACTGACGGTGGACCGGATCGGTTATGAAGCCGCCTACGAAAACGCAATCAAACGGAGTCAGGCCGGTTCTACCATGTCCAAGGAAATCTTCGCCGTCGGACCGATGGCCGAATTGAAGAAGCGTTTCGCCGGCAAGGCGACAGAGTTCGTTGGCTACGAAACTACGAAAATCAGCGAAGCAAAAGTGTTGGCCATCATTCAGCGCGAGACACTCGTGGATAGCGCGCAGCCTGGCGATGTGCTGATACTGTTGGACCGCACACCGTTTTACGGCGAATCGGGCGGACAGGTCGGCGACCAAGGCCATCTGTTCGCGTCAACCCAAAATGTCCCGCCACTTCCAGGCTTGCACGCGCACGTAGTGCTAGATACGCAGCGGCAGGAAAATTTGATCCTGCATCGCGTGTCAATCATCTCGCTGTTCGCGCCGATAAAAGTCGGCGACTTGCAGGCCGCGTTCGTGGACTCTGATCGTCGTCTGCTCACAAATAGCAATCATTCGGCGACACATCTGCTTCATTTTGCGTTGCGTAACATTCTGGGCGCGCATGTCGAACAACGCGGTTCGCTGGTCGCCTCGGATCGGCTGCGCTTCGACTTCACGCACTTTGAACAGATCACGCACGAGCAGATTGCCCGGATTGAAGCCGTCGTTAATGATCTCATTCAAAATAATGCGCCGATTAAAACCGAAACAACCACGCCGTCCGAAGCGAAAGCTAGAGGCGCGCTGGCGTTGTTCGGAGAGAAATATGGCGAGCGAGTCCGCTTGGTGGCGATGGGGCCGTCCACGGAACTCTGCGGCGGCACACACTGCTGCGCCACCGGACAGATCGGCTATTTTCGCATCGTTTCCGAGAGCGCCATTGCCGCGGGTGTGCGCCGTATCGAAGCGATCACCGGCGCCGACGCCGTGGCCGACGCGCGTCGCGCCGATGAGTGGCTTGCTAAATTAGCTCTGCAGCTTAAGACTAATAAGGATATGTTGCCGGAACGCATCAAGGCGCTACAGGAAGAGAAGTCTGCGCTGGAACGCGAACTGGAGAGCTTGCGAAAAAAAAATGCCAACGCCGTCGCCAGCGATTTGCTCAGCCAGATTAAAAATATCGCCGGCGTCAAGTTGCTCGTCAGCGCCATTGACGGCGCCGATCAGACGAGTTTGCGCGCCATGCTGGACAGCATTCGTAAAACATTGAATGAAGGAGCGGTGGTTCTGGGCGGCGTGCATGACGGTAAAGTGGCTTTGCTGACGAGTCTCTCGCCGGACATTGTTAAACGGGGCGGACATGCTGGGAATTTGCTGAAAGAACTTGCTCTGAAAGTTGGCGGCAAAGGTGGCGGCAAATCGGATATGGCGCAAGGCGGCGGGACGGACGTCGCCAAACTGCCCGAAGCTCTCGCCGAAGCCGAAGCGTTGTTGGCAAAAATGTTGAAATACTAGTATTGTAGGAGGAATCATGATTTTCCTCACCCTCGTCGGGGCAAGGCATGCC
>JAZDLP010000354.1:0-2654 GCA_043801885.1 Planctomycetota bacterium
CGACCCGCCCCTACAACGACCGTACCTACAGCGACCGCCCCTACGACGACCGTACCTACGACGACCGCTCCTACGACGACCGTACCTACGACGACCGCTCCTGCCGTCGCCGAGCAGCCGGAAGCGATCAAACCGGAAGTCGCCCAGGAAACGCCACTCGAAAAACCGGCGCCGACGGAAGAGAATGAGACCGACAACGCCATTCTATTCCACGAGCCGCACGTATCAGACAATTACAATGAAACTTATCTCTACGCATTGCCCAGCGACTCGCGCCGTATTTACAGTTTCTGGGAAATCGGCTCGGGCACACGCGAATACTTGTGTCAGCGCTTCGGTAATAATTTCTTTCAGAATAATTATCTGGTTCTGCGCGTCCGCCGCGCCGGCAATCATCACAGTTGGGACATCGAAGATTTCCTGGATCAGAAGAATAATTATTGGCTGACTGTAGACGCCAATACCGAGTACGAAATCGAGTTGGGTTATCGCAGTCGCGACGCCAAACACTTCGAACGTGTCGCTCAATTCAAGGGCGTGCGTACTCCGCCCGAGGTTGAAAATAAGCGCGAATCGCAGAACGAATGGCGCGAAGTAAAAGTCCCGAGTTTTGGCAAAGAACTCAAAGTCGCTCCCGCCGACTGGCGTTTCAATTACTACGAATACTGGAAAAAGAATAAACTGGAGAAACCCGCGGCGCATGGCTGCTGGGCGCTGGTTCTGCACATGCACCTGCCGTTTGTCCGGCACTTGGAATACCCGGTCGCGCTGGAGGAACAGTGGCTATTCGAGGCGATCACAAGCTGTTACGCGCCGCTGCTGAATATGTTCTGGAATCTCGAACGCGATAAAGTTGATTTTCGCATTACCGTTTCGATCTCTCCGCCACTGATCTCTATGCTCACCGATTCGGCTCTGCAAAACCGCTACCGGCAATTCCTAAATGAATCCGTCAGTCTGGCCGAACGGGAACTGAATGCGCATCGCGATAAGACTTATCAACACACACTTGAGACTATCTTAAATCGCCTGCACACCGCCAGGAAGGTCTTCGAGTCCTACGGCGGAAACATTCTGACAGGCTTCAAAGATTTTCAAGACCTCGAAAAAGTCGAGATTATGACCTGCCCCGGGACGCACCCGATTCTGCCATATTACATGCACTATCCCGAGATGGTGCGAGGTCACATCCAACTCGCCTGCCGTCAGTATCAACGAGTTTTTGGCCGATGGCCGCGCGGAATGTGGCTGCCTGAGAACGCTTTCACTCCGGGACTGGATGCTTTGCTGGTCAAGGAAGGCATCAAATGGACATTGGTAAACTCAACCGGCCTGACCTGCGGCAATACACGCGTCTGGTACGACACCAAGCGACCGGTGATCACGCACCATGGCTTGGCCGTCTTCGGTATTGACGAAGACACTCGCGCGCAAATATGGAGCCGCGAGGCGGGCTATCCGGGCGACGCGCGTTACAAAGAATGGTATCGCGACATCGGTTACGATATGAATTGGGATCATCTGCCGCCTTACTGGAAAGTGGGTAACACGCGTCGCAACACCGGCATTAAATATTTCAGAATTACCAGCAAGAACACGCCGCTACAGGAAAAGCAGCCTTATAATCCGGAGTGGGCGCGCCAGGCTGTGAATGAACAGGCCGGCCAATTCGTCTGTCATCGTGGCGCGCAGATGCGTTCTCTTCGTACTCGTCATCACATTCAACCCTTTATTGTTTCCGCTTACGATGCGGAACTATTCGGGGCACTGGTGGGAAGAAGGGCCGGCGTGGATCGAAGCGGTCTTCCGCAAGATGCTGTACGATCAATCCGAAGCGCGGCCTTGTACGCCGTCCGAATTTCTCCATGAAGAATCGCGCCACCAGTTGCTCATGCCGGGCATGTCCACTTGGGGCAAGAAAGCGTCCTTCGAAACATGGCTCGACGGACGAGCTTTTCAACCTAACGCCTGGATTTATCGGCATCTGTTCCGCCAGACCGAAAACATGATCCGTCTGGCGACCGAAAAAGTAAATGCTCAGGACTTGGAACGCCGCGCCATGAATCAAGCCGCTCGCGAACTGATGCTCGCGCAAGCCAGCGATTGGCCATTTCTGATTTCCATGAGTCAATGCGCTCGCTACGCCGAAGTGCGACTGATCAAGCATATTGATCGCTGCAAAGAACTGATCCGGCAGGTGGACGCCAAGAACATCAACGTTCGGTACCTGCGCGCGCTGGAGAATGCGGACACCTTGTTAAATCTCGACATGGACTACCGCGTTTTTTGTCGAAGCTGATGTCCCACAGGGCATAGGCGTCCCGCCTGCCTCTCGTCGTAACGCAGGCATCTTGTCTGCCATCCGTACAAGAAAATTAGTAACCGTTCACCACAGAGTTACTATGGAACTTGAAAAAAAGGCCAGTTACCTCGAAAAGGAATGGGTTACAGAAAGTTCAGTTTGTGATGTTCGAACGTTTCTCAACTCATTTCAGGGAGGGCTGGCCGATGGGAAATACGGCTCATCCGATTAAAGCGTACTTCACAGTGTGCAGTGCAAAGATCTTCAGCCTGAAGAACTCCGTATCGCGGTAGCCGTAAGCTTGACGTTGCATCGTTTTGATTTTGTTGTTGAAGCCTTCGAGTTTTCCGGA
>JAZDLP010000381.1:0-5939 GCA_043801885.1 Planctomycetota bacterium
TCTGACGGAGTCGCTGCACAAAAGAATTACCTATCTGCGCGGCGAGAAGATAACCACGCTTGCTGATTGCGCGAAAAAAAGTCAGAAATCAATCAACACCTTACCTAACGCCGCTCGCCGACAGACGGTTCCGGCTTTCCGTGAAAAAGGTGTTTGGAAAATTGGCGCTTACAACGGATAAATAAAGCGGAACCCAGAGATGCGCATCTCTCTCACTCAGGCCTCGCTTCGACGGAATGCTTCCAGAACCAACTCGATGCTCGTCTCGCCTCGATAACTGTTTAATTTCGGACGAAAAGCGATGTCTAACGCGCCACTCTGTCCAAAATCACAAAGCGCATTGAAGTGATCAGCGCAATCGTAGGCAATTACGCGACGAGCGGTTTTCTCCTGCCGCACAAAGAAGCTGACATGCCGCTCATTTGACGTCAACTTTGGCGCGCCGGAAATAGTCACGCCAAATACGGCCAGCGTAGGTCGAGGATTCCCCATGCCACAAGGCTCAAACAGTTCCAGTTCGGCGATGAGTTTGTGCGTTACTTGATCAAGACTGACCTGATCATCAAGGTGCAACCGCAACATCAGATCGTCGGCTTGCAGCAGTCCCGCCACAATCTTCTCGAAAACAGTTCGGAAAGCTGGAATCTTCTCTGTTAACAACGTCAGACCCGCCGCAGCGGCATGGCCGCCGAATGTCAACAGTTGCTCCCGCCCCTGTTTCAACGCCTCGTGCAGATGCAGTTTCTTGATGGAGCGGCCCGAGCCTTGCGCAATGCCTTTTTTCTTATCGCTGCACAGCAACAACGTCGGTCGGCCAAACTCTTCCACGATTCGCGACGCCACTATGCCGATGATACCTATGTTCCAATCGGCTGAGTCCAGCACGAGACTGCGACAGTTGGGCGTTTCTTTCAATGTTAGCAGCGCTTGCTGTCGCGCTTCCTGAAGAATCTTGTTCTCTAAATTCTGTCGTGTCGTGTTGTAACCTTCCAGCAGAGCCGCCAACGCGGCGACACGATCCGGATCGTCAGTCAACAGTAGTTCCAACGCTTCCGCAGCTTGTCCGCAACGACCGGCGGCGTTGAGACGCGGAGCGATACGGAACGTGACATCTGTGGTGGAAAGCGGGTCTGACAACTGTGCATTGACGATTAACGCTCGCAAACCAGGTGATCGAGTGCGCGCCAGAGCGGTTAGCCCGTGATGAGTCAGAACACGGTTCTCGCCAATAAGAGGCACGACGTCGGCCAGCGTCGCCGCTCCCGCCAGCGCAAAGGCATCTAATAAGAACGCCTTGAAGTCGGCTGATACTTTTTTATTCTGCGAGAAGTGCACTGCCAGCGCCCAGACCAATTTGAACGTCAATCCGGCCGCGCATAATTCCTCGAACGGATACTGGCAACCATTGTCTTTGCGCCTGGGATTGATCACGGCTACAGCGTTGGGCAGCGTCTCGCCGAGCTGATGATGATCTACGATGATGCAGTCAATACCCGCCTTCGCCAACTGCGCCACAGCGGACTGCGAGTTGATGCCATTATCCAGCAAGATCAGCAGATCGGGTTTGCGTTGAAGGATGTTCCGCAGCGCTTCGGCGTTGAGACCGTATCCGTGTCTGCGCTCCGGAACCAGCGCGTCAATTTCAAATTGACTATTACGCTGTCGTCGAAGCAGACGCAGAAAACGCGCGAGCAGTATGGTCGCGGCGATACCATCCACATCGTAATCGCCGAAGAGCAATACTTTCTGCTGTTTCTCCACTGCTTCAGCGATGCGCGCCACGGCTTTGGCGATGTCAGGCAACAGATGAGGATCATGAAGCAGATCCATCTTGCGCGAGAAAAAAAAGTTCGTGCTTGCGGCGTTACGGTAACCGCGCCGGTATAAAATGCGAGCGCATACATTGGACACTCGCAACTCGGCCGCCAAGCCGTCAATCAGACTTTTTTCGCTGTCATGCGGCGCAAGCGCAATATCCCAGCGACGAGATTGGTATCTGCGCCTGCCGGTCGTCGTCGAAGCAGCCATCGCTATTCTCCTGATTTTGCAATGAAAATTAAACACGGGTCATTCGTAGCGCAGGCTTCCAGCCTGCCTGATTATAGATGATATAGCTGTGCCACAACAATAATTTTTTAGCCTCTCTAAAAAAATCGCAACTCATGTCGTTAATCGTGTGAAAAAACGCAACATGTCTCACTTATCGGTTTGAGGCGTAGCTTCGCTACACGGTTATCAAAAAAATAACGGGCGCGACAGGCGCGTATCGGTTATACTCTGTATTGCTAACCGTCAAAATCTTTGTGTGCCGCAAAGATTTTGATGGTTGGATTGCGGGCGAGTCGCCTGCGTTACGGCGTCAACAGTTGATTCGGAATGTGGAGGATAGGACGTGACCGTCAAGAAATATCTGGTACAGGAGTACATGCACAGTCCGGCGCTGACCATTTCGAGCGAAGCCGGTCTGGATCGCGCATTGCTGATCATGCGCACACAGCATATTCGCCATTTGCCGGTCGTGGATGATGATCGTAATCTGATCGGTATCATTAGCACTCGAAATCTGCGAATGTCTATGCAGGAAATGGAGAAAGGCCCCGGTAGCGCGGACAAAGGGTATTATCTGCCGGCGCTGACCAAGGTCCGCAGCGTGATGGTGTCCAGCGTCGTAAAGGCGCATCCAGAGATGTCTATGGTGGAGGCCGCCACGATCATGTACGAATTGAAGATCGG
Source organism: Planctomycetota bacterium (assembly GCA_043801885.1). Taxonomy (GTDB): domain Bacteria; phylum Planctomycetota; class SZUA-567; order H5-PLA8; family H5-PLA8; genus JAZDLP01. The sequence continues at coordinate 2,734 of JAZDLP010000381.1, forward strand.
CGCATTGCCGGTCGTGGACGCCGACGGCAAAAAAATACTGGGCATTATCACCGAGACAGATATGCTTCAGTTACTGGCCAATTTACTCAAGGAAAAAGATTTGTAATACGATTACACCGATGATCAAACCTGGTTCGCATCCGTCTTCTCATAAAGTGTCGGCAGATAAGCCCCCACTCATTGATTTTCCAGCGCCCGCGGGCTTCTCTGCCAATGCTTCTGCGCCTCTGGCGGAAACTTTCGAGGCTCTTCATTTATCCGCGGCAATGCTGGCCAGCGTCTCTGCAGCGAAATTCGTTAAACCGACTTTAATTCAAGCCGAATTCATACCGCTGGCGTTGCGTGGTTGTGACGTGATGGGTCAAGCCCAAACCGGCACCGGCAAGACCGCGGCGTTTTTAATCCCAATCTTCGAACGCCTTCGCCCAGGCGCAAGCCATACGCAAGCGCTGATCCTGGCGCCAACTCGCGAACTGGCCTTGCAAATTTATGGCGAGATCGAACGCTTGGGCGCCGCGCTGGGATTCACAGCGGTCGCTCTGTACGGTGGCGCTTCGTATGATCCTCAGATTAAGGCATTATCTGTTGGCGTAGATATTATCGTAGGTACGCCCGGCCGTATCATGGACCACATGCGCTCACACCGCCTGAATCTATCGGGGGTCAAAATCGCCGTTCTGGACGAGGCTGACCGCATGTTGGATCTCGGCTTCCGCAAGGATATCGAGTACATTATGCGGCACTGCCCGACTGAGCGACAGACGTTGCTGTTGTCGGCCACAATTCCTGATGATATTCAAAAACTAGCGCGGCGCTTCATGCAAGCGCCGCTTAAAGTATGGACTTCGCCGGAACATCTGACGGTAGATTCGGTTGAACAGTATTTTTTGATCTGCGAACGCGCCGATAAATTCCAAACGCTGCTAAAACTGATTGAAGTCGAGAACCCGCGATTGGCGATTGTCTTCTGCGCCACTAAAATCGGCGCCCGACGACTGGCTGAAAAGCTACGCCGACTGGGACTTAATGCGCAAGACATTCACGGTGATTTAGTACAGAAACAGCGCGAGAAGATTATGGAACAGTTTCGCGCCGGCAAAGTGCATTTGCTGATCGCCACTGATGTTGCCAGCCGCGGGCTTGATGTTCTGAATATCACTCACATCATCAACTATGACATCCCCTATAAAACTGAAGATTACGTCCACCGCATCGGACGCACAGGCCGCATGGAAAAATCTGGCAAGGCTTTCACCTTCGTCACTCGCGAAGAAGGCTCGTTCCTAACTGAGATCGAACTGCTGATCAATAAAGAGATCAAACGCATCCACTTCAACGATTTGACCAGTTGCTGGTGGCCAAATCCGTCGGCTAAATCGTTGCCGGACTTCCATCCGGACAAGCATAAGAAAAAAAGATTGCCGATAGCCGGCGACAGACGACGCGAGCGACACTGAAATAGGAGAATATCATTATGACAGACGCGACTCAGGGTGAAGACAAACTTTTGATCTGTGTTGACTGTCACGCTCAGTTTGCTTTTACCGCGCGCGACCAGGCATTTTACCAGCAGCGAGGATACCAGGCTCCGCACCGTTGCCGAGATTGTCGGGACAAACGCAAATCAACGCGATCCGCGTCTGGCGCTGCATGCGCATCCGGCGCGGCGTCCAGTCAGGCGCAGTTCAAAGTGACTTGCGCTACCTGTGGTCTCGAAACAACGGTTTCTTTCAACCCCAACCCTGATCGTCCGGTCTATTGCCGCAGTTGTTATCTCAACCGGCTCAAATCCAGACCGTCGTAACGCAGACCAAATCGCAACCAAAAGCGCAAGTATGAGTATCTATGATCGCGATTACATGAACGATATGGACGAGTCGCTGTATGGCGCGGGCGGTCGGCGTCGCTATTCGGCTGGCGCCATCTTGATTATTCTTAATGTAGCGGTGTGGATTATCTGGCAACTGGCGCATTCTCATGACTCGCTGCGAGTTTTTATGGAGACCAACTTTCTGGTCTCGGCCTCCGGCGTTTTGAAGCATTATTATCTTCAGACTCTGTTCACCTCAGCCATTTCGCATCGCGATATCGCGCATATTTTGTTCAATATGTTGTTCTTCTGGCTGTTAGTCGCCGATATTGAACGCAGTTATGGTCGCCGTAATTTTTTTTCGCTCTATTTTTTCTGCGGCGCCAGCGCGGCGTTGGCTCATGTAGGGTTGACCGCCTGGCAGACGCAAGGCGATCTCCGATTAGCGACACCGGCGCTGGGCGCATCGGGCGCGATCATGGGACTGGCGGTAGTGGCAGCCATCTTCAATCCCAATCGCTCGATCTTATTCTACGGCATCTTCGCCATGAAGCTAAAGTGGCTGGTTGCATTCTACCTGATCTTTGATCTGGTTGGCGCATTCGATAGAGCTGATCACGTAGCTCATGTCGCTCATCTCGGCGGCGCGTTGGCAGGTTTTCTGTTCTGGAAATTAAACCTGCTCTTCTTCGCCGGTTCGGAACGTTCGAAGATTAATCTATGGTCCCGTCTAAAAAAGATCTTCCGGCGCCAGCCTGCTCTGCGCATCGTAGAATCAACCGCGCCGAAGGAACTGATGCGCGAACCGAAGCGCCAGCGCATTACCGCGAACTCCGCGCAGCCGCGCCACACTGTGATTGATGCTACAATCTCGCAACGCGTGGATGAATTATTGGCAAAGATCAGTCTCGATGGTCTCGACACGCTGACCGAGGATGAACGCCTATTTTTAAACGAATCAAGTCAGAAGTATAAGAAACGCTGAATGGTTATTGCTTTTACAAAGTACTCTCGTGAAAATTATCGCTCTTGATAGCCGCCATGGCGCCGGAATCACTTGATGACGGCTCGGACGGTGGCGTCCCATCTCCAATCTCGGTCAACTTGTAAATTTCATTTTGCACCGCTTCCATCTCGCGATGCCATTTGATACGACCCTGAAATCCGACCACAACTTCGTATATTTGCTGAGCTTTCCTTAGTTCGCGTTCCAACGACTTCAAGCGGTCGTCTCGACGCATTTCACTCTCTGGCACAGAGTTTTTTTTCTTGGGTATGTCGGTATAGATTATTCCATGCCGCCAGATTTGTCCGTAGTGGCGTCGGCAGTAACCTTTGGCATGTGCTGGATTCGGACAATCTTTAACAATACAATTGATGGGCTTCGTCATGCACG
>JAZDLP010000034.1:0-6968 GCA_043801885.1 Planctomycetota bacterium
TGATATCAACAGCGGGAATCAGCAGCATATAAATTTTAATCCTATCTTTGTGGCTCATGTTGGCAAGTGTGTGCAATAACGTAGGGGCACGGCATGCCGTGCCCCAACGGAGCGCATGGGATTTCACACACATGCCAACATGAGCCATTTTTTATACAGAGGACACAGAGAGACACAGACGCCGTCGCTATGTTTTCCGGCTTGTTTCAGGAGATTGATCATGCCCGTCAATACCAAACGCTCTACGACAAAAAACCTCACTCCTTCGTCCGCGCGCAAGGCAAAGATCGTCGCAGCGACGGACGCGCTCCCGTTTCGGCCAATCAACAAAGTGAAACTCCTCGATGTAGACGGCCCAGCCGGAGCCATGTCTTTTGAAAAGGAGACGGGCATTGTGCGTCGTCTGCTCCACAAGGCATCGGGAATTGATCTGTGCGCCGAAAAACAAGAAAACCAGTTGGCTCAGATCGCCGGCGTGCGAATCTGGGACGACTTGGCCGAGCGCTGGTGGGACGATTTCACCGACCCCGGCTCATTGAGCGACATCGAAGCAACTCCGGGCCATCTGACCTTCGTAAAGCATTTTGACGGATGTCCATTCGTGGTGCGCCATGTCATTGATCTGTCTGAGAATCCCAGCCGCTGGAACCTTGATATCACACAGAATCAAGATGTGAACCGTGGACTGGAAGTGGTATTTCAGGTGCCGTTGATAGCCGGATGGAAATATTTCGCCGCCTGCGCTGCGGGCCATACAGATGAAGATGGTCGGCCGGGCGACTGCGTCTTCGACGGCAACACCTTCTTCAATTTCATGTACCACGTGGGACCTTCTTTCAACGGCAACGAGACCACTCTGCCGCTCTTCGCTCTTTACAAGTCGGAAGCCGATGCCGGCTTGCAGTTCGCCGCGCCAGGCGGCGCCGAAGTGCCGGCTGTGTGGTACGAATACGGCAATCGCGGTCAGTACGCCTGGGGTTCTCAGCGCAAGGATGTGCCCGCTCTCTATCCTCACTTGGACATCAAATATCGGTTCATCGGCCTGCACGGTACCAAGACATGTCATGTGCCCATGGATATCTATTTTGGTCGAGGCGATCACCGACCTTTGCTGGGCCAGTTCGTTGAAAAACATCGCTCCATGTTTTTTCCAAAGTGCGACAAAGTGTGGGATCGCGTGGGCACATTCCAGTGCTCAAGAGTGGATTTGGCCGAGGATGACGCCAAGCGCGCTTTCTACAAGGCCGTGGGCGGCAAGTACCTAGAGCTTCACGGCCACTTCCCCTACTATGGCCAGTACTGGAACGAGGGCGAGTGGGGCGCGGTCGGCGAGTACGAACGCGCGCGCCTTGCGGCGGAAAAGACCAAGGGCACGGTGGATGGGAACACGATAGTCAATCCAAAGGTACACTCGCAGAAGCGCATGCTTGCGGCTATCCGGAAGCTCCAAGCCGATGATGTGTCTGTGCACATCTACATTAACTTCACGGACGGTGATCGCGACCGTCACACGCATCGTATTCCGGATTCGATCAACCACGACGAAGACGGCCAACCCTGGCCCTCGGGCTGGCGTTTCTGTCACAACATCCACGCCTGGCCAGGCAGCATGGCTTACAAAGATTTCGTGATTCAAGCCAAAAAGCTCATGGAGTACTACCCAGCCGACGGGTTCTTTTTCGACTGCTTCCGCCACTATGATTTTGATTTTGCGCACTCGGACGGCATCACCATGATCAACAACAAATCGGCCTCGTGTGTGAATTTTTCCATGGCACGGCTATCGGCTGCGATCATGCGCGACGTTCACGCCCGCAACCGTGACAGCTTCGCCAACAAGCCGCGCACTCTCCTTTCCATGGCTAACGTGGACGGCATGCTGTTGGAGGGTGACGGCCTGCGGTCAGAGATGTACTACTTTTACACTACGCTGGCCAAACCCAACTTTTACATGTGGGGACGCGGCGTGATCAATGAGGAAGAATGTCTGAAGCGTTGCGTGGTGCTTGGCGCCTGGCCAAATACGCCCGTGCGAGTGCAGAGCGATGAGGCCATCACTCTCTACGCCAAATACCTGCCTCTCATCCGAGCGCTTAACCGGCGCGTATTTTGCTTCGAGCCTGATCCTATTCGGCTTGATTTTGGTCTGACCGGCGAACTCTACACCGTGGGACGGGACTACATGGCCGGGATTACCCAGTCACAACTTTCTTGGAAAGACGAACCGCTCAAAGAACCGCGCAAAGTCGCATTTATAATCGCCCAGCCCGATTTCGTGGCGCGGGTGATGGCGCTTTACGCGGGCGAGAAACAATGGCGTGAGATTCCCGTTTACCGCGCCGACAATCAAGTAGTGGTGCCGCTGCCACTCCTCCGTTCCGCCTGCGTGGTTCAGCTCGTCATGAGCGACAAGCCGAACAAGCAACAACAGCCAGTGGCCGCAGTCAAGGACTACTTCAACTCGTGCGGCGATCCGGTGAGCGCGTTTGCCATGGGACACGGCGCTCATGAAAAAAAGTAGCTGATCAGGCTATTTTTGCCACAGAGGACACAGAGACACAGATGATTTTTTTTACCCAGATGCTGTTTAAATCTCTGCGTACCCCTGCGTCCTCTGCTCCGAAAATATCACTCGACCCGCCGTAGGGGCACGGCATGCCGTGCCCCTACGGAAATATCGCAACGTGTGCGATATTTTCATTATTTCCGGGTGGCGCGCAGCGCCATAGCGACTGCGGTGAACGGTTACGAAAAAAATGAATTGTGGATTTTGCAACCGTATACTTCAAGATTAGTTCTTTTTGGTAACCGACATGATCGCTTGAGGCCAGGTGGCCGCGATGTTTTGAGCGATGGCTGCTGCTTCGTCGGCTTGCGTATCTTTCTCGTCTTTCTTAATATCTACCAGCGGCGGAGGCTCATCTGAATTTCGAGCTACAGCGGGTTCCTCGGTCTTTTTCTTCTTCGGATTAAAATTGTCTTGAAATTCAACGTTAGCCGCCACACGTATTTTTGATTTGTCCTGAAGAGTGGTCAGATTCGTAACCTTCCACTCCAGCCACGATTGCACTTCAGGCTGGTCTAAATTAAGCTCGCCTTTGATCTTGCTGAATGGAATCGCGTTTTCATAAGTGCGTTCCAACATGCCTTCATCCTCCAAGAGCTTCGAACCCGGGATGATGATGTCCGGCTTGACGCCTTCCAATTGCACCGACGAACCGCCGGCTAGAAAATACTGTTGCGTGGTAATTTTAATTTCCCCTGGCAGATTCAATATGCTAAGCGGGAAAACGCGCTGAACAGTGCCTTTGCCGAAAGTCTGCGTGGGGCCGACGATAACCGCGCGACCATAATCTTTTAGCGTTCCGGCGACGATCTCCGAGGCGCTGGCCGAGAACTGATTAACTAACACCACCAGCGGGCCAAGGTAATCGGCGTCAGGATTTGTATCTTTTTTCCATTCAATTCGATCAGATCCGTCTCGCTCGCCGACTACCACGCCGGATTTGATGAATAAGCCGGTCAACGACACGGCTTCTTCCAGGTAGCCGCCGTAATTAAACCGCAGGTCCAATACTACGCCGGCGAGTTTCTCACCACCCAGCTCCTTGATTTTCTCGCTGACGTCGCTGTGAACGTCTTTGTAGAAGGTCTGTACGGAGACCAGTCCGACGACGCCCGCCGCGGTCTCAAACTTCCTGCCTTTCACTCGAATCTCGGCTAGTTTAATCTTGTCGCGTTTCAGCAAGATGCTCTCTATAATCTTTGATTCGCGTTTAAGTAAATTGATTTTGACGTCAGTGCCGATCTTGCCTTTGATCCGTTTGACGATCTTGTTGATGGGCAATCCGACCAATGTGAAATCATCAACGGCGACAATCTGATCCCCGCGAGCGAACTTGCCGGATCGTTCACATGGGCCACCTTTGATGATATCTTCAATCTGCGCGCCGAGCGGACAGGGACGAATCTGCACGCCAATCCCCGCAAAACTCGCTTCCAGTCGTTCTATAAACTCATCTTCATCCGCGTCGAAGTAATCGGTGTGAGGATCCATCGCGCCCATAAAACTCTTCAGAAACAACTTCGGAACTTCATCTTCCACATTGATATTCAGCCACTTGTTGCGATCTTCTCGTAGCGTCTGTACGGTTAGTTTGAAAGCTTCATTCTCGCTGAGATAACTCTTGTTGATGCGGAAAAAAAAAAGATGCCAAACGCAATAATCGCTTTTCCTGATCGGCGCCAGTCGCAGGCCGTTCGTGCCACTGCGCTTTTTCCAGATCATCGTCGAAGTCGGCGTTAGTATCGCTGTCAATATCCGGATCCGGATCGGAGGCGGCATTATTCGGCCCGGTCTTGTTTTCAGATTGCGCGGCGACCGGCGGCTTGTTCTTGAGTCTGGCTTTTATCTCATCCAAGCGCTTGTCCAACCCATCATAAAGCGCCGCGTTGCGAGCGATCTGCGTGTCCAAATAGTCTTGCAACACTTTTTTATAAAAGGTAAAGTCCGCATTCATCGCCTCAGTAGCCAGGCGTTGCAGGTCTTGTTCGCTCTGATTGATAATGGTATCGGCTTCGGACTTGAAAAAGAAGCTCCGCACGGGATCTAATTGTTTGACATATTCCTTGAGCAGACGTTTCGTGAAAGGCATGTCCATATCGCGCTGCTTAAGATGCATCCGGAAGAACTGCGGCAAAAGAGCGGCAACCCGTTCATCAGTAAGTTTTTCGACGGCCAGCGCCGACAATGACGCCGAACTGCCCAGCCACAAAAGTATCAGGATCAGTGGCAGCCGCTTAATTCCAGTAAATTTTCGCACGTGCGTAATCCTTTCAATTAACGTAACCGTTCACCGCAGATTTGTACTACTAACCGTTAAAATCTTTGCGTGGCGCAAAGATTTTGGCGACTTTTGGGCAAAAGCTGTTTCCCCCCGTCGCCCCGTCCCCTTGTCTCCCCGTCAACAATGCCTTTGGGTTGCGGCTTGGCCTCGAATGCGCCTTTGCGGTGAACGGTTACCAGTCTGGCAGTCATTTCATCGAGCCGATGATATAATCGCTTCAGCGGACGCGGACGATGCTGAGCCAAAGTATACGCTGTCAGCAACGGCAGCGCGACCGAACTATCAAGATAACATACTACCATATCGGACAGTTTTGTCGGATCAACTTTACCCCAAGTCGTTGCCTCGCTGGGTGTCGCGCCTGACAAACCGCCGGTATCCGGGCGAGCATCAGTGATCTGCAAAAAGTAGTCCTGACCGGTTTCTTCGATGCCCAATATTTCCTGAATATGCGGCTCGGTTTGCAGCATAAAATTCTTCGGACTGCCGCCGCCGATGATCAGCGCGCCGTGCGTTCCGCGTCCGCGCTTGGCGTCCAGCATGATGGCGGCCGACTGGGTTACGTCCAGATTGGTGTCAATCTTTAGTTTGTTACCTCGCATCGCTAACGCGGCGACGTTCATGCCGATAGTGCTGTCGCCAGGGGAAGGCGTAAAAATCGGAACAGCGGCGCGGTAAGCCGCCGCCAGCAGACTGACGTCTTTCAGTCCCGCTCTGGCCTCGAACTCCGCCGCGTATTTCCCCAACTGACTGTGGCATTCGGCCGTTCCCATCTCTTTTTGAAACTCGGATTGTTTCAGAATGTCCCGCAAGACTGCGTCTGTGGCGAGCAGGACGTCGTCGTAATGCATAAAGACATCATAAATGCGCACGATCCGATGCTTGCGCAGCATCAAATCGGGGACGCGCGTGCTGCCCAGATGCAAAGGAAAATTGAACGCAAAATGTAAATCATGGTACAGATTGGCGCCGGTGGAGATAATCCAATCCACAAAACCGGATTTGATCAGTGGAATCAGGCAGGAGCAACCTAGTCCCGCTGGAGTCAGAGCGCCGGAGAGCGTCAGGCCGACGGTGGCGTTTTTGGCCAGCATGCGGCGCGAGAACAGTTCACACGCTTCGCGCAGGCGACCGGCGTTGTAAGCGAGGAAACAATCGTCAATGAGCGCCGCGGCCGTCTCTTTGCCGGTCAATGCTCGCGGTTTGATCTTACGTCCGCGTAGAAAAGGGTTTCGGCGATCATTGAGCCGCGCGCCTTTCAGGTGACGAAATTCGGCGGATTTGACCCCAATGTTGCGGGTAGCACAAGTATTTCGATGATGATCGCGCGCCGTCATACATAAATATAAACCACAAATTCACTCATATTAAAAGAAGAATTTTCGTAACCGTGTCGCAAGTGATATACATCCTCATTCAATGATTTTCCGCAAACTTTCCTCAATATCGGCTATTGTTCTGACGTGGACGGTTTGCCATCCAATAGCGCGCGCCCCCGCCACGTTTTCTAGAGAGTCATCGAAAAATACGATCCGCGGCGCCAGGACTCCGATGGCTTCCGTGATCGCATGAAACGCCTCCGGTTCAGGCTTGCGTTTGCCGAGTTCCGAGGACACAAAAACCGTGTGAAAGAGGCTCAGGACAGCAGCAAATTTCTTCGACCATACGCGATGATGTGTGGCGTTCGAATTGGAGAATGCGTACAAGGGTATTTTTCCCTGCGCGCGCTGGAGCAACTCCGCAATCCCCGGGACTTCACGGACAAAGATGTCGTTCCAGCCGTCTGCAAACTGTGCATCGGAGATGTTAATGCCCAAAGATGCGCGCAATGAATCAAAATACTCGGATGAGCTAATCTCTCCCCGCTCATGCCGGTTGTAGAAGGAGTCCGCCGAGAATTTCGCTTTGATGGTTTCGTAGTTTTGCTTCGAGTGGGCAGCCCAGCGTACGAATACCCGATTGAAATCTATCTCTAGGACGACACCGCCGAGATCAAAAAGAAGCGCGTCTGCCGAGTTCAACGAAATGATTTTCATATACCATTGAGCCCTCAATTTTTTGGCTCATGTTGGCAAGTGTGAAATCCCATGCGCTCCGTAGGGGCACGGCATGCCGTGCCCC
>JAZDLP010000045.1:0-17731 GCA_043801885.1 Planctomycetota bacterium
TGACAAGGCGATAAGCGCTCTATTGGAAGAACTGACCAAGTCTGCTTTTCGTCATCCTGAAACTAACATGCGCCTGATCTATGAGCTAGTATGACGCCGAAAAGTGCCAAACTATTTTCCACCGGGATCAGGAAGTCTGAACTTGGCGAAATTGCCCAAAACAAAAATCATAGCGCGCAAGGAGCCCCCGTCGATTTTGTAGTGCCTCGGAAGGAAAGGTTGTTGACTGCAAACGACTTACAAGTATGAATGCGAAACTTGGGCTAGCCACTAGCCACTAGCCACCAGCACCAGTTCGTCGGGAATCAACTCGATCTCTTTGGCGGCGAAGGCCAGATCGCGATAGAAGATGGCTGTCTCCACATTTAGACCGGCCTCGGCGGCAATGTCGGAGATTTTTCGATCCTGTTCATCAGAACTGGTCAGTTTAAGCGCGCTGCTGATGGCGCGCCCAAGAGCGCCAAGTTCTTCGACGGTGGTTACGCCATCTTTAATCAGACGGCGATAGGCGCTAATGTCGAGCAACTCGTCGTCTGGCGATTTACCTCGTTCGTCGGGACGCAGTTTGGCGCGAAACTTCAACACATTCGTCAGTCGTTCAACTAACGGACTGCGCACAAATTCCGCGTTTACAAACGTGGACGCGGTGTCCACGCGACGATTATGCCAGCGCGCCACGGCCGAACCGTAGCGGATCACCGAATACCCTAGATAGCCGAAACCAGCCAGCAGTACGAAAGCATCAATCACTTTGAATTCGCTTGGTATCCGCAAACTCACTGTAGCTACGCCAACCCATATAAAACTGATGATCAAGCGCTTGATCAGACTGAACGCCGCTTCGTGTATTCGATCACGAAAGTGGTGATTAACGACACGCCGTCCGCAATCAACAGCTTGTGATCGTTCCCGTGGCTCAAGCTCGGCGGCGTAAATGATGGGCGGGTTCTCGTATAGCGATTCGGCCAGTTGCGTGCGATCTGGCGACTCCGCAACAGCCCAGAACGCGGCCGGCGCGACGGTCGGTAGTACCCAGAGTCGCGGCCCATTCGTGATGCGCGCATCCAGCTCGGGAGACACAGTCGCCGAAGCCTCTGTCTCGGATTTCACCGACGCGGTGCGTTGCTTTTCTGTAATCGGAGTTTCATTGCCGTAGCGCGAATCACTCGCCGTCGGTGTTTCGCCGTCCGAATAAACGCGGGAAGGAAAATTTTGCCGCTTACGGGTGGTCATTTTCCTTCAATCCACAATCTAAAATCTAAAATCAACAATCTTCTATGGGGCGGGCGTTCGCGCGCGCAAATCCACCCCCAGCGCATTCAGCAACATTCCAAAATCCAAAGGATTAAACTTGGTGGAATTCAGTTCGATCTCGCCCAGTTTGAGACCATCCAGTGTTTTTCGAGCAAAATAATAAGCGGCGCCGGGTCGCGCATAGACTTTGCTCATAGCCGCGGTGCCCGTCGCGCCGGCTTGCGCTTTCAACAACTCGGCCTGCGCCTGCTTCTGCCGCTTGGTGGATTCGGCTTTGGCCATCAGCGTGGCGGCTTTGAGTTTGGCGTCTTGCAGTGTGTTGGAAATTTTACGATCATTGTCGGCGCTGAGGTTTCCGATCTCCTGCAACTTGCTCTCATTAATCTGTTTGACTCTGGCCTCCGCATGGCGCTTGATCAATTCGGTCTCGGTCTGCGCTCCAGCCAACAGTCCTTTGGAAATTTCAAATAACTTGCTCTGTCCGGCTAACTGTTTCTGTAGCAACTGCTGCTCGAACTTTGGGTCATAAATGATATTGCGCAGCAGCAGATATCGCACTTCAACACCGTAGGGCTTGAGCTGCGCGGCCATGGACGTCTCAGCTTCGATGCTCTTGTCATCGCGCGCCTTGGTATTATATAAATCTTCAGTCTTCATCTGAGCCAGAATTTCGGTGGCGTATTTATTTAGCGCATTCCTGGCGATTTGCTCAATATGCTCCTCATTGCGAAACTGTGTCGCCACCAAGTGGCACTTGCCCGGTTCAATACGAAAAATAATCGAGACATCCAGTTGCGTGGTGTACTGATCGGCGCCTCGCACGTGCAGTGTCTGAATCAAGTTGGTCCAAGTAGGGTCCCACAAGCGCACCGAGTGCAGGCCAGGAATAGCCAGAATGTAGCCGGGAGCGTAGTCCTTTGACTCCACACCTGTAGAGGTCATCTGCGTGCGCACGCCAATATGATCAGCCGGCACTTTCACTGTGCAGGTCCACAAGACGATAATACATAGCGTCAAGCCCGCGACTATCAACGCGATGATACATCCACCTCTGGTTATTTTGTCATTATTACTCATTTTACCCCCTGTATCGCATCTATGGCAGGCTGAATCTGCGTTGCCCTCATGGTCTGCACTTGTTCTATTCGTTCGCTGGTCGCATATGGGCGAGCGCGCACGGTAACGCCTTCGTAGAGTTTGGCGAGCGATTCCTTAACCAACCCTTCTCCGCCTTTTTCATAGGCGGCGAAGAGCTTATCCATCGCCTCGGCTTTTCGCAATCCTTCCGCCAGCAGCGCCTCGGATTCTTGCTCTGCGGTCTTCATCGCGATTTCGCCTTCGCGATCTAACTGGTATACCTGTTGTTCAGCTTTCGTGACGATACGAGTAGCTTCTCCAGTGGCTATCAGCAGTTTTTTGTCCAATTCGCCCTGTAACTGCGCCAGCGCGGTCTGCTTGTCGCGTTCCGACTCGGCGATCATACGCTTACCTTCTTCGGTGGCGGTGGCGCGGTAGTCCTGCTGATTAGTCAATATCTGGTCGGTTTCCTTGCGATCACGGATGATGCGATCATATTCCTTATCAAATTGAAAACTCTTGACGCTGACATTTTCCACCACAATACCGAGCGGGTCGAGATTTTTCTTCAGATGAGCGCAAGCCTGATTAATCTTCAACGTCCGCTGATTGGCTTCGGTGATCTCCAACGTGGATAATTCGCCAAAACGACTACGCATCTCTGAACGCGTCAACGCGCGCAAAATTTCGGCGATATTCTCCTCTTTGCCCAACTCGCGATATGCCTGCTCCGCACGTTTATAATCCACGCAATAAACTACTTCCACTTCAACTTCGACATTGCTGCCGTCATTAGTTTTGACTTTAATCTGTTCGCCCAACGGATGTTCCTTCGTGCGATGGCTGTGATCGAGATATAGCATCCGTTGCGATTTATCTATGGTATAGACTGAACTTAATCCGAACGGCAGATGAAAAACTATGCCGCCATTTTCCAATCGCGATATGCGACCGGTAATGTTGTTGACGATGATCGCCACATCCGTGTTCTTCACCAGCGTGGCGCATGAACCAATCGCGACGGCAAGGATGCAGCTCGGCAGCCCGACACATATCACCAACATCAGAATACGTGACCCGAACTTGCTCCAGAAAGTATCCATTTTACTAAATTGAGCCATTTTATCTCCCCCACCCCACCCTATTGCATAACGCAAGCATCTCGCCTACCTGCTCTGACACAAATGCTGCGTCTCATGGGCGAGAGACAATCGGGACGCAGGAGTGCGATATTAGCCTTCGGGCCGAGATCGTATGACGTGATTACGAAAACAAACTATATTCGATTCGCTTGAATTGTCAATCTTGATCTTTAGAATCAAATTTTTGGGCATGATTCAAATATGCCAGATGTAGAGTAACACTTTTTGGCAACTGTAGCGATTATCCGAGCCGCGACCGTTAGGGAGCGGTTTGTAGGGGCGGTTCGCGAACCGCCCCTACGAACGCGCGCGGCTCGGATAAGCCTCTGCGTCAATAAAGATGTCACCCTGATTTGAACCAGTGCCTAAAATCCCTGAGTCGCCATGAATAATCCGCGACATTTTGACGTGATTGTTGTCGGCGCCGGTCATGCGGGCTGCGAGGCGGCTTTGGCGGCTGCGCGCATGGGCTGCAAGACGCTGCTGGTTACTATTTCGCTCGAATCTATCGCGCAAATGTCCTGCAATCCCGCGATAGGCGGCACAGCCAAAGGTATTGCAGTCCGCGAAGTGGACGCGCTCGGCGGCGCGCAAGGTCTGCTCACTGATCGTTCCGGCATCCAGTTTCGCATGCTAAATCGCTCCCGCGGACCAGCCGTGCAATCGCCGCGCGCGCAGTGCGACAAACGACTCTACAGCATCTTGATGAAGCAACTTTTGGAAGCTACTCCGAACCTGACGCTGCGCCAGGAGATGGTGGACGAACTGCTCATCGCCCCCGCAGACCTCTCCATTTCTAATAAAGAGAAATCTTCGCTCGCGGTAACTGCGTACACCGAGCGTCTGAAAAGGCTCCGCGACGGCATTTCGCCTGCGGAACTTCTCATCCCCGCGCCGCCGGAGAAGAGTCTGCGAGTAGTCGGTATTCGTACCGGTAGCGGACTGACGTACACTGCCAACGCAATCATTCTGACCACGGGCACATTTCTACGCGGATTAATTCACCAGGGCAGCCAACAAATTTGCGGCGGACGCGCGGGCGAAGTGGCGGCAATGAATCTATCCGCGTCGCTGGAGGCGCTGGGCTTCGAACTGCGCCGCTTGAAAACCGGCACGCCGCCACGCCTGAACGGACGCACACTGAATCTAAAAAGTCTGGCCGAGCAATGGGGCGACGATCCGCCGTCGCCGTTCAGTTTTCGCACCGTCAAGATCGAACGCCCCAGTCTCTGTTGCTACTTAACGCGCACCACCGAGCGTACTCATCAGATCATCCGCGACAATCTGCATCAAGCGCCGCTGTTCACCGGTCAGATTAAAAGTCGCGGTCCGCGCTATTGCCCGTCGGTCGAAGACAAAATCGTTAAATTCCCAGAGAAAGACAGTCACCAGATATTCCTCGAACCAGAGGGCGTGGAGACGCGGGAATTCTACGTCAACGGCTTATCTACCAGTCTGCCGCCGGAAACGCAGATCGAGATGGTTCGTTCAGTGCCCGGCTGCGAGGACGCCGAGATTCTACGCTTCGGCTATGCCATCGAGTACGACATGTCGCCACCACATCAGATCACCACGACGTTCGCAACTCGCCGTGCGCCGGAGCTGTTTCTGGCCGGCCAGATCAACGGCACAAGCGGCTACGAAGAGGCCGCCGGCCAAGGCATCCTGGCCGGAATCAATGCGGCGCTGTACGTGCGGACGCGGGGCCGCGAGCAGTTGACGCTGGGCCGCGACGAAGCTTATCTCGGCATTATGGCGGACGATCTGGTCACTAAGGAGATCACCGAACCGTACCGACTGTTTACATCGCGCAGTGAATACCGCTTGCTGTTGCGGCAGGACAACGCGGACCGGCGCTTGGCCGGTCATGCTCGACGCCTAGGTCTGTTGGACTCCGCGACGCTCGACGCTGTTGACCGCAAACAGGCGGCGATCAGCGCATTGAGCGCCTATCTGCGCTCGCATCGCAGCCACGGCGACTCGAAGACTTACTGGGAAACATTGCGCAGGCCAGAGATAACGATTGAAAAATTACTACAGCTCGTAACCGATCCGCTAGGCAATCTCACGCTCGAAGTTTCCGAAGCCGTGCAGATTGAGGCCAAGTACGAAGGTTATTTAAAAAGACAAGCAGACCAGGTCGAGCGACTCAAACATTTGGAAGACCAGATCATCCCCGACAGCATGGACTTTCGATCTATCAGTGGTCTGGGACGCGAGGCGGTGGAGAAGCTG
Organism: Planctomycetota bacterium; assembly: GCA_043801885.1. Classification (GTDB taxonomy): domain Bacteria; phylum Planctomycetota; class SZUA-567; order H5-PLA8; family H5-PLA8; genus JAZDLP01. The sequence continues at coordinate 5,709 of JAZDLP010000045.1, forward strand.
ACCCGACACCGCCCGCGCACGTTCGCGCAGGCGCTTCGCTTGGACGGCGTCACGCCGGCGGACTTGTCGCTGCTGGCGATTTACTTGACGCAAAAGGGCATGCTGCGCTAATAACATAAGGAAAGATTGTTGACTACAAACGACTTGCAAATATAAGTGTGAAACTTGGGTTAATATAGAAGGGGAAATATATGTCGCAATCACCAACCATTTCTGTTTATCAATTCAAGACAACTTTAATACATAGTAAACCCGCAATTTGGCGAAGAATACAAGTGGCGAGCGACACAACTCTTGGCGAGTTTCATCAGATTTTACAGACAGCCATTGGTTGGTCTGATTCTCATCTTCATCAGTTTATCATTCAGGGAGTATATTATGGCGAGCCTGACGCCGAGTTTGAAGATGAAGATGAAGTTAAAGATGAACAAAAAGTGGAATTGAATCAGGTAGTTTCCAGTGTAAAGGAGAAGTTTATTTATGAATATGATTTTGGCGACAGTTGGGAACTGGTAATTATGCTTGAGAAAATTTTGCCTTTTGACCCAGAGGCAGTCTATCCTATTTGTCTTGACGGCGAACGAGCTTGTCCGCCAGAAGATTGTGGTGGGATATATGGTTATTATGATTTTCTGGAAGCGATTAAAGATCCTAAACATCCAGAACATGCCGAAATGCTGGAATGGGTAGGCGGTAATTTTGATCCGGAAGAATTTGATCTGGATGCAATAAATAAAGAGATAAAACATAATTTGCGCGGGTGAAAATCAGATTTGTCTCTGTGTCCTCTGTGGCCAACAGTTGCCTTTTTTCATATTTTCTTATCGTACGCGCAAATACTATCATCTCGAATCCAACCGAGAGACTGGTAGAGTTTGCGCGCGACAGCGCGGGAGCTATCCACGCGGGACGTGAGACGCAGATGTTGAGCGCCCCAGAATTTTGCCTGGCGCTCACAAGTTTCCAACAGCGCGCGCCCCAACCCCATGCCTCGAAAGTCCCGATGAACCACAAAGTGATAGATGTAACCGCGATGGCCATCAAAGGTGACGATCACGCCACCGGCCAGGCGTGGCTTGCCGATGAACTGATGAGTGTGTTCGTCAATCGTTCGCGATTCGGCGACAAACACCTGATATCCGTCGCGACGTAGATTTTGCCGCAGCGCTTTCGCCGTGTCGGTGTCATCAAGGATGATATCGGCGGCTTTCCAGATGGCGCATAGTTGGCGAAAATCCTGCGGCTTGTATGGGCGGATTTGCAGTTTCATCGTGCACCTTCCACGAGAGCAATTTCCTTCGCGGTCAGGCCGTACAGGTCGTACACCAAACGGTCAATCTCCGCGTCCATGGCGTCAATCTGGCGCTGGATAATGTTTTTCTGCGCAACAGAGTTTGCGACGGCAAGGTGCTTGTGCAAGGTTTGCATTGAAGTCACGAGTGAAACTATTCTATCGTGTACGCCTCGCTCTTTTCGTTTATTGAATTCAATTGGACGTATCGGTAGTTGCTTCAGTTTTGATAATTTGACCTGTGCGAAAACTCGACCAACCTCTTTCACAAGTGATCGATATGTGTAGACCATGTATCGTGAATTAAGAATGCCCAAAAAATACTCGATTCGGTATCGAGAAGATGGAACCAGCGTAATCGCAATAATACTACGTCCAAACCAGATACCTCTGTAATCAACAGCAGCGATAATGCGATCCGCTGTCTGTCGAAGAAGAATCTTTGGAACGGTGGCATATATGACTTTGTTTAGGTGAACGACTTCATTTGATCGAATAAATCGCTTGTAGCGTGTTCGGCAGAAGCGATTTGTCTGTTCTGCAATCCAGAAACGATCTATGTCTGCTCCCTTCCAGAACATCATGTCATCAACTGACTTTCTTAGACCATTATAGAGGAGTCGCTCCGCAAGGTCGCTCTTCCCTTTTTCTTGCATCCCAACACGCACTCGCTGGTAATTGATGCCGGCATCTTTGCATTCAAGCTCGTCAAATGCTCCCAAACAAACTACACGTTCGTTGGCCAATTTGAGAGAGAACGAGAATTCGTTTTCGGGGTTTTGCTCAAACTGAGCTTGTCGTATATTTCTGATGTGTCGCTGTACTTCTTTAATTGCCGCTTTCTTTGCGGAGAAATCAAGTTGGGACAGTTCTATAACAGATGTTCGGTGATTTTTTCTTGCAGTCCTTTTTTGCAATACAAAAATGCACGAGGGAGCAACCACTCGACTGAAGACGTTTTCACCCAAGTCCACCAGCGCCATTAGTGAATATCGAAGCATTAACCTACGCAAATCCCATATTCGGCGTTGCCGGAGAATGGTATTAGGCACGATCATGGCTACCGAACACTTTGCCATCTCGATTGCGTGATCAATAAATAGTTTGAAACTATCGGTATGGTCTTTAGTCGAGTTTGGGTATCTAGCATGAAAGTACTCGAGTTCTCTGTCAATATCCCCACCCCACGGCGGATTGCCGATAATGCACTCGAATCCTCCGGCCTTCATCGCATCGGGGAAACCTTGCTTCCAATCGAAAGCGTTGATTCGCTTCATTTCATCGGGGTCCACAATCAGCTTGTCGGTAAAATAGTCCGGCCCAATCAAGGAATTACCACACTTGATGTTCTCGGCCAGATTTGGCAAGGCGCGATCACCATAGGCAAACTGATTCATATGCCAACTTTGGTCTGACTCGCCTTCCAGCACCTTCAACAGTAAAGAGAGTTTAGACACCTCCACGGCTTGGGAATCAATGTCCACACCGAAGATATGCGTCGTGAGGATTCGTTTCTTCTCCTCAATGGTCAGCCGCCATTGACCGTTGCGAGGATCATTGTAAACCGCTTTCTTGAACTTTTGCGGTTTGTGTTCGATATACCACTTCAGACAGTGGTCGAGAAGACATTGATAAGCGCCTAGCAAGAAAGACCCGCTCCCGCAAGCCATATCCAGGACGCGGAACGTAGCGTCGCTATCTTGACAGCCCGATGCGCTGGCGCGAACACCGACGCTACCCGACAGTTGAGCGGGGCTTCGTCCTTCAATCTGCTGCGCGACAGTGTGCTTCACAATATAGTCAACGATGTAAGTCGGAGTATAGTAGACGCCTCCGGCTTTGCGCACTTCGGGCTTTTCCTCAACTTTAGCTTGGTGGCCTGCCGTCAGCCGAATTACTTTGCCTAGAAACCGCTCATAGACGGTTCCAAGAATTTCGACAGGCAGGACACCGAAGTGATAGGGTGAACCGTGAGCAAAGTACAAGCTTTCGATAATCGGCTTGAAAACTTTGTCGTCCACCACCAGCTTCGGCGTAATCTGATCGGGGTCTTCGGATACACCGATTTCTTTCTGGAAATGAAACAGTCCTGAGTTGTACTTTTCGTCAGCTCGGCAGCACAGGTCGCGCATGAACCGCGAGTAAATATCGGGTTGTTCGCATAGCTTCAAAAGTTGCTGCTCAGATTCAAGCCCTCGATCTTCCGCCATGCGCAGAAACACCACGCGATCAATTGTCAGTTGCACGGCCGCGTTCAAATCATCGGAAGACAAGTCCGTATTTCGCAGGGCGATGTTGCGGGCTAGAATATCGCGCCAGCCCTCGATTTCTTTCAAAAACTCCACGTCCACTTCGGATGTGCCGCGCTTCCGCTTGGACGTGGCGTATTGATCAAACGCTCCGGACCAGACGGCTTCGCGCGAAAATATATCCCATAATTCACGCCAACGGTCAGAGTATTCTTCGAAGCGAAAGTACTGGATTCGAGCATGACTAGCCTTGTCGCTCGAGCGAGGCCGTATAGTGCAATCGTAAACGCTTAATTCCTCGAAGTTGGTCAGAATGGATAGCGCGAGTTTGGCGCTCCAGCCGTACCGGCGAAGCTGGAACGCGGAGCCGAAGTCCGCGTCGATGTTCATCCCGCATTTTTTGGCTTCGACGTAGAACTTCGGCAGAGCGCCGACGCGAAAGGCGTAATCCGGCGCCTTCTGGTGGCCTTCAACGTCCAGACTGTCTTCAAGAACGACTTCCCGGTACTGGGGCGCGATCATGGCAATATTGCGCGTGTCCCAACCCAACGCTTCAAAAAATGGATCAATAAGGTTCTGACGAATATGCGCTTCTTTGGCACCGGGAGCGAGAAACGATTGACGGTTGGTCGCGAAGTACAAACACAGTTTCGTAATGTCCTCTTTACCTTGATCAAACGTCTTGGCCATACGGATTTCTTCTTCAGCATGAAGATTTTAGTATAGTTTAAATCAAGGTAACAGACTTCAGCAAAAAATCCCATATAAAATCAAACATCGTTCATCAGTACATGCCGCATTGGGGTGTGGCGATCCCAACGCAAAACGCGCGATTCCGTCACCACCATGTCCACCGGCCGATCATGCGCGGTCGTGGGAACCGCAGCTACCACTTGGCAGTCGAATACTATTGCGCAGCAAACGGCTTGCAATTCTCTCGACGCCAGAAGGTGATCATAACAACCCCTCCCCCGCCCCAGCCGATTGCCTTTCAAATCGTATGCCAATCCAGGCACGATCACCAAGTCAATTTGCGACAACGATATCTCGGCCAGATGACAATTAGGCTCGCGAAAACCCAGCCGATTGCGTTCTAAATCGACATCCAGATTTGTCACGTGATGAACCGAAATAATATTGCGTGATCGCAAGCGCGGCAGCGCCAGAGTTTTGCCTTGGCGCAAACATTCGGCGAGAAACTCGTGAGTATCTACTTCCGCGCCAAATGAATAAAATGCCAGCACCGTTGTCGCACGTTGCCATTCGACACAACTCGTCAATCGCTCCACGACGCGTCGACTATCACCTCGCCGCGCAACCATGCTCAGCGCCGCCAATTTGGTCAGAACAGTCTGTCGCAGATTCTTTTTGGTTTCAGACATAGCCCAAGTTTCGCATTCATTTGTAAGTCGTTTGTAGTCAACAGCCTTTCCTTTCGAGGCATTACTCCCACTCAAGAACGACGCTGAAAAAGGCAGGCGGAGGCATTAAACGAATGGTGCTTCTCCGCCCGCGTTCTCTCACAGCATCTGGTTATCCCTCGGTGGGTCGCGCTAGAGAGCGTTGCCCACTTCCGTTTCACCATCCCCATGCAGTAGCCGTACACCAACACTTTCAACAGCAACCGCGGATGGTAAGCCGGATGCCCCCATCCGTCCTCTCGGTATCGGGCATAGAACATCTTGAGCCGACCTTGTCGGTCCAGCAGGTCTATCGCTTCCCCCACGAACCGCGCCAAGCTGTCGTCCACTTCCGGGTTGGCAAGAGGTTTGTCGGACAGGCTCTATTATTTCCATATTCATTGAAAGAATAAATATGGCTAGTGATCCCATGAATGAAAAGATTGAAAGACAGAATGAGATTTGCAAAAATAATTATATTAAATAAACTGGAAAAATTGAAAGATAGTAATGAGATTTGCAAAAATAAACTGAAGGGAGAAATCGCTGATGCATCATGAACCGATAGTAACGGGCAAGTGGATGACTGGGTGGAGTGTTGTGTTTCTATTGTGCATGGCGGTCGGCGCAGTGGCCTTCGTGGCGCGCTTTGCTCTCGGATTAGGCGCCACTACTAATTTGAGCGATACGTATCCGTGGGGACTCTGGATCGTCTTTGACTTGATTTGGATTGCTTTGGCTGCCGGTGCTTACGTTACTGCGGGAATTGTTTATCTGTTTGGCGGCGAACGATATCATGGAATTGCGCGTTCCGCCGTGCTTATGGGTTTCTTAAGTTACAGTTTCGTCGTGGTAACGCTGATTGCCGACTTGGGGCTGCCGTGGCATGCATGGCAAATTGTGCTTCAGCGGCCGGATCATTCTGCGATGTTTGAAGTTTCCTGGTGTGTTGGTCTATATGTCTCCGTGCTTGGTCTTGAGTTGGCGCCAGTTCTTTTTGATCGATTCGGTTTGGACAAATTACGAGAACTCTGGAGTCGCTTGACGCCCGTTTACATTGTTGGCGCGCTAACTTTCTTCGTGTATCTGATGTCCCACTCATTCTATTGGGCTGCCGCTGCGTTAGTCGTGTTTAGCGCTTTGGCTATAATTTTGCCTCCGTACAAAGGCGGTGTGCCAATTCTGATGATTATTGCGGCGGTCGTCTTTTCCACCATGCATCAATCGTCGCTAGGTTCGCTCTTTTTGCTGATGCCGGACAAACTCAATCCGCTTTGGTGGTCGCCCATTATGCCGCTATACTTCTTCCTTTCTTCAATCGTAGGCGGTTTGGCGACGGTTATGCTTGTGGTGGCGCTGGCTGATCGCGCTTTCGGACGTCGGCAACAGCGCGATGTGCTGTCCGGACTCGGTCGGATTCTGGCTGGCGTGCTGGCGGTGTATCTTGTTGTTCGACTGGCGGATGTTTTTTGGCGCGGTTACGGAGCGCAGGCGTTTGCCAATTACTTGTTCATAGTGGAGGTGGGGCTTTGTGGGTTGATTCCTGTTGGACTGTTGTCTCTGGCTTCAGTAAGAAATAAATTGAGCGTTTTATTGCTCACCACGTGTCTGGTTGTCGGTGGCGTGATTTTTAATCGCCTCAGCGTAGTCATTCTTGGCATGACTATGCCTGGTCCAATTCCGGGAATTGCTCCGCAGTCATATATGCCCACATTTATCGAGAGCATGCTCTGCATATCACTGGTCGCTGCGGCTTTTTTCTTCTTTAAGCTGGGCGCAAAGTTGCTGCCGATTCTACCTCGTGAGGAATTAGATTCCGCGCGAGGAAACTAATGAATCCGTGGCCTCACAAACCGGATGTTGTCATCGCCAGTCTTGACAAATTGACTCAGCACAAACTGGTGCCCGAATCCTACGTCTTGCTGCGAGTTGCCATCTTACGCGCGCAAACGGCAATCGCGGAATCGCTTGTAATTAAACATAATTCCGTAGCGCAGGCGTCTTGCCTGCAATCCAATCCATCAAAATCTTTGCAACCCGCAAAGATTTTAACAACTAATGGCATAAGCGCCTTGTCACTGCCTCTCACATCAGACGCGATTGCGTTCAAGGGTGAGATGCTGCAACAGTTATTGGCTGAGATTCATGACGCGATAAATCTGGCGGGCGGAAAAAGCCTCGATGTGGATCGAATCATCGCCGGAACATCCACTCTACCCGGACTTTTGGAGGAATTAACCTGCCGAATTGGCTGGCGCGCTGACGAGGCCATGCTAAGCCAAGTCGCGGATCAGTTGGCCGTAGAACGCGAATCGGTTCTTTGGACGGCTCGAAATTTAGCCGCGCCATTTCTCACGGCAGCGACCATGCGAATATCGGACGATGCGCAACCAGCAAATGATAATACGTCAACTTGTCCGATCTGCGCTTCGTTGCCCAGTCTGGCTAAATTGCGGCGCAACGATGGCGGCAGAATGTTGTTCTGTGGATTGTGTGGCGCGACATGGGCTTTCGCGCGCGCCGAGTGCCCGTTTTGTCGCCGTGCTACTCAATGGGAACGACTCGCCGACGAACAGGATGTCCACTGGCTCGAGACCTGTGGCGATTGTCAGTATTACTTGAAGACCATTGACGAAAGAAAACTTGCGGCTGAAACTTTAATAATACCTCTCGCGCAGGATGTGGCCACACTTCACTTGGACATTCTCGCCGAACGCGAGGGCTTGCACAAACCGCCGTTATATGTGGCTTTGTGGTAGAGTTGAAAATGTTAAATAACTCTGAAGCGAAATACTTAGAGCATGATACTTAATTATGCTTGAAAAGCAAAAACGATAGAATATATTGTTTGCATGTAAGTTGTTTTCATTGTGTGGCACAGACGCGAAAGCGCTATGATAAAGAATCGAGATTTATGAGCGTGACAACTCGAACAGAACGGCGTATACGCAAACATACGCGTGTGCGCAATCGAGTGAGCGGTACGGCGGAACGGACACGATTGAATGTTTTTCGCAGTTCCAAACATATTTATGCGCAGATTATTGATGATCATCGTGGACAGACATTGGTGGCGGTATCTTCGCTGAGCAAGGAACTGAAAGAACAATTGAAGACCGGCGCTAACAAGTTGGCGGCGCGGGCTGTGGGCAAATTGATTGCTCATAAGGCTAAGGAGAAGGGGATCGCCAAAGTCGTCTTTGATCGTGGCGGATATGTTTATCATGGACGGATCAAGGAGCTGGCAGAAGGCGCACGCGAGGGCGGGTTAAAATTTTAGGTCTGACGGTATTTGGAGGTTAAGGTGGGACAGGAAGCCATTAGCTCGACTGGTTTGAATTTAGAAGAGCGCGTGATTGATATTTGGCGTTGCGCTACGGTAGTGAAAGGCGGCAAACGTTTTTCTTTTTCGGCGATGTCGGTTGTCGGCAACGGCGCTGGCATTGTGGGCATTGGCTACGGCAAGGCGCGCGAAGTTCCTAACGCGATCGAGAAAGCGGTTAAAGACGCCAAGAAGCATTTAGTGCGTGTGTCCACGTTTGGAACCACTATTCCACATGAAGTCCGTGGCGAGTATGGCGCATCTTCGGTGGTCATGCTTCCGGCTCTGCCTGGCACCGGTGTTATTGCCGGATCAGCGGTGCGAGCTGTGTTGGAATGTATTGGAGTGAGTGATGCGTTGACTAAGTCGGTCGGTGGCTCGAATAATTCCAAGAACTTGGTCAAAGCTGCAATTAATGGACTGTTGCGGTTACGCACTCGCGAGACCGTAGCGTTCCTGCGGAATAAAGAAATTCCACCAGATGCGCAGTTGGCTGCGTCACTGACCGCTGCCGCGACGGCGAAGCGACATTCGGAACGTGAAGGACGCAAGAGTGGGCAGGAAAGCGGCACTGGCGGTGGTCGTAATAGGCGTCCGCGATTCGCCGGTGGGCACGCGGCCTCTTTAGCCGCAGCGAAGGTTTCTGAGAAAGCCGTTGATCCGTCTGCTGAAATATCTGCGGTGAAAAGCGTCGAGACGGAAGTGAAGAGCGAGGGATAAATGTAGCGCAGGCATCCCGCTCGTATATCATGGGCAAGATGCTCATGATACAAAAGCCGAAAATTCGTAATCGTTCACCACAGAGAAACAGATCGAAAGTCGAGGTTTTACGCTATGCAATTACATCAAGTCCGCCAAGCAAATTTAACTCATAAGCGCAAGCTACGTGTGGGACGCGGTCCTGGCAGCGGAATCGGTAAGACTTCAGGTCGAGGCATAAAAGGCGCCGGCGCGCGCTCGGGTTGGACTATGAAAGCATCTTACGAAGGCGGCCAGATGCCAATGTTTCGGCGCTTACCGAAGCGAGGCTTTAGAAATGGTCCGTTCCGCGAGATTTTCGATGTCGTGAATGTCAGTGAGTTGGCTTTAGCTGGTTTTCCTGCGGGCAGCAAGGTCGGGCCAGAAGAACTGCGCAAAGCTGGGCTGATCCGATGCGCTCGCGGCCTGATTAAAATACTGGGCGACGGCGAGATGACAATCGCGTTGAACGTGACGGCGGATGCTTTCACTAAGAGCGCCATAGCGAAGATTGAGAATGCCGGCGGCAAAACTGAGTGGATTGGCGGAGCGCCAAAGAAGCCCGCTCCGAATTTTAAGAAAATCGAAGCTGAAAAGAAAAGAGCTGCCATCGAAAAGAAACCTGAAGGCAAAGATATGAAGTCTGATAATAGCAAACTTAAAGTTGAGGGCGGAAAGTCAGCGGGTGAACTTGAACCATCACAGTCGCCATTGATCAAATCGACTGAAGGTGAGCAGAAGAACACGATTTAATATATCCGTAATGTCTTATTCTAGGAATGGGTTAAAGAAGGAGCGATATGTTTTCGGCATTTGCCAACATCGCTAAAATTCCAGAACTTCGCAAGAAGGCTCTGTGGACTATCGGATTGCTGGTGTTTGCGCGCATTGGCGTTTTTATTCCACTGCCAGGGATTGATCTGGATGCAGTGGCCGGCGCGATCAGCAGTACGCGGGGCACTGGATTCGGCGAATTCCTCGGTATTCTGGATATGTTTTCTGGTGGCGGTTTGAGCAAGATGGCTATTTTTGCGCTGGGCATCATGCCCTATATTTCCGCTTCCATTATTTTTCAACTTCTGACCGCGATTGTGCCGGCTTTGCAGAAAGTTGCCAAGGAAGGCGAGAGCGGTCGGCGCAAAATCACTCAATGGACTCGTTACGCGGCTGTAGGTTTATGTCTGGTGCAGGCGTTCATTATTTGCTCCACATTGCAAAATCAGCAATTCAATGGCCAGCCTATGGCGCCGGCTACGTTTGGCTTTCTGTTGAACTCTGCGATTATTCTGACAGCAGGCACCACTTTTTTGATGTGGCTGGGCGAACAAATTGATGAATTTGGGATTGGTAATGGTATTTCACTGATCATCATGATTGGCATTGTCTCGCGTCTGCCGGTAGCGCTCTCAGAAATTGTTCGGCAATTCGATCCGGCCATTGACGCTACTGACCCGTCCAAGATCGGGCCGAGTCATCTATTAATTCTGATTGCGTTGTTTGTTTTGATGGTGATGGCGGTAGTGTTCGTAACTGAAGCGACCCGACGCATTCCGATGCAGACACCAAAACGCTCGCGAGTAGGATTCAAGCAGCAACATTACCTGCCTTTGAAACTTAATGCCTCGGGTGTGATTGCCATTATCTTCGCGCAGTCATTAATGTTGTTGCCTAATTTATTAGCGCAGGTGCAAATCGAATGGTGGCAGAAGATCATGAGTTTCTTGGTAATAGGTTCGTTCTTGTATATCTCGATCTATCTGTTTCTGATCATCTTTTTTTCGTATTTTTATACGGCGGTGTTGTTTGATCCAAAGGAGCATGCGGAGAACTTCAAGCAGTACGGTATGTTTATCCCCGGCATTCGGCCGGGTAACGATACTCGGGATTACTTGGAGACGGTGATGAACCGCATCACTCTGGCGGGCGCGATCTTCATCGCCATTATTGCGGTGGTGCCACAGTTAATCCAGTATGCGCTGCCGGTGAGTTGGACGATTTCAGACTTCTTTGGCGGCACAGGTTTGTTGATTGTGGTCGGTGTGGCGCTGGACATGGTCAATCGCATTGAATCGCACATGCTGATGCAGAATTATGAAGGGTTCCTTAAAGGCGGCGGACGTATTCGGGGACGCAGAGGCTAATAAGCAATGGCTGACAAGCGCATCATTTTATTAGGGCCTCCGGGCGCGGGTAAAGGCACACAGGCGGAGATTCTCTGTAAGACGCTTGGTATTCCTCAACTTTCGACCGGCAACTTGCTGCGCGCGGCCGTGGCTGCCAGCACACCAGTGGGGTTGCAGGCAAAATCCTTTATGGATGCCGGCAAATTGGTGCCCGATGAAGTGGTGATTAAACTGCTGATTGAAGCTATTGAATTAGCCAAGAAGAATACGCCTGGAGGCTATGTACTGGACGGTTTTCCGCGCACGTTGCCACAGGCAGAGGCGCTGCGGCGGGAACTCGAAAAACGTCAAGAGAAAATTGATCAAGTTATCCTTATCAACACGCCGGACTCGTTGATCTTGACCCGGTTGCTGCAGCGACGCAGTTGTCCTGACGCGACTTGCGGCGTAGTATATAATTTGAAGACGAAGCCGCCAAAGAAGTCGGGGATCTGTGATATCTGCGGCAAAGAACTGATTATCCGAAAGGATGACAATCCGGAAACTATTCGTGTGCGTCAGGAACAGTATTGGCGCGATACCAGACCTCTGGTGGATTACTACCGCAAAGCGGGACTACTCGAAGAAATCCCCGGCGACGGTACACTGGAAGAGGGGACGAAAGCTATTCTGAAAGTGATTGCGCACATCGGGTAACGCCAAGTACAGCGCAGCAGAAGTAACTTGCTCGTCTGCAGGCATTGATTTTAGTCGAAGAAAAGAGCAAGGCTTGTGGCTCCGCGCCTGTATTCGGAACGTCAGATTGATTTAATTCGCGCAGCGGGACGAGTAGTGGCCGAGTGCTTGGAGTTGATTCGCCAGTTGATCGCTCCTGGTGTTACGACGCGTCAGATAGATCAG
>JAZDLP010000089.1:0-11259 GCA_043801885.1 Planctomycetota bacterium
CAATTGATTTTCGATAATACGATAGAATAAGTTGCCAATACATCAAAAATTAACATTTATTCATCCAAAAAAGAATCAACGAGGCGACAAGTAATCGGTCTTTTAATTTTTTTTTGCCCTTCCGCAACAGAAACTACATAATGGCTTTATCACAACAGCAGATTATAAACATTGAAAGTGTGTTGCGCAATAGTTTACGACACAAGTTCCAAAATTATAATCCAGAGCCAGCATCAATGCCTTTCCATACAAGATTACTCGGCAAGGACAGAATGGCTTTATTTTCTTTCATTCATTCTCTAAATACGAATTTCGGGACAAGTATTTTTGAACCTGTGGCCTTAGTGCTTGCCTCAACAACCTTTGCAAGTGCTGATTCACAGCAGACAGCTGGGATAAAAATTTCATCAGAAGCACACAAGGTTATTCAAAATATTATGGATAAATTAGCAACAGCTAATTCATCTCCAAATAAGCCAGATGAAATCGAGGCAATCAGAAAAGTTTGCAGACAAGGAGAAATGAAAACTGTCAAGCTGACTAAAGTTGATATTAAACTCGTTGCTCACAACGGAACAGTTTATCTCTTCGACCTCAAAACAGCAAAACCGAATGCTGGTGGCTTTAAGGAATTTAAACGGACACTTTTAGAATGGATTGCGACAATACTTGCAACAAACCCAACAGAAAATATTCAATCGCTCATTGCAATTCCTTATAATCCTTATGAACCACAGCCCTACAATCGCTGGACAATGCGAGGGATGTTAGACCTCGACAATGAATTGAAGGTAGCAAATGAGTTTTGGGACTTTCTTGGTGGCTCTGGCGCATATCTTGACCTGCTGGACATCTTTGAAAGAATTGGGATTGAACTCTGTCCAGAGATTGACCAATATTTTGCGCGATATAATAAATAATATCAAAAAAAGGAGACATTCTATGCGTATTTTCTAACATTCAACCCCACTCTGTTTGAGAAATCACAGAAAGCGGAGATAATTTTCTCATAAACTTATGCTTCGGGCAGTCATGATAATGTTAGCGGGGGTCTCAATGAGCAAATCAATTGTTCTATGTATGGTCGTCGTGATGGTTGGCGGACTGATGCCTCGATTTGCGGTCGGCTCGCAGGAAAACAGTATCCGGCAGCCGGTTTTTTTATTGTGTCCGCATCGTGAACGGATGAGCGCTTGGTCGCTGTTCCTGATGGTGGACAAAAACGACCCAAGCAAAGTGCTGTCTCTAGGCTTGGAGAAACTGAAAAAAAAGAACTCGAAGGACTCATCTTACGAAACGGTCTTAGCCGCGCAGAACGACTTTACGAGCGAACGCGAGTTGATCGCCATTCTTGATTCCAAAAACTTTGCCACCAACATGCTTGAAGTTCAAAAAGATGAAGCGTTGAAAGTCAGTCTCTCGCCGGCCGATCAGAGCGGTCTGCATCTAATGATCAGTCTGCGCATCAATCTCGATCAGCGATTCGTGATTGGCGGCGCGGAACAGCAGAAACGAGACATCGTTCTGCGCTACGATTCCGTCAAACACACGTGGGGCGCGTTTGCGAAAACGCTGCTGGATATAAAAGGCAACTCCGCTCTGGAAGCCGGCCAGACCAAACCGATCTCCGGAATAGTTTTTCCAGTTGGCGTAGGTGGCACAGGCATCACTCGCATCATTGCGGTCATGGAAGGTAACGAGACCATTACTTTGTACGATAAAGAATGAAAAGAAATTGTTGATTGTTGATTGTTGATTGCGGATTGAAGGAAAACAGATCGCCTTTGGCGGCAACTTTGAAATTCTGTAACCGTTCAGATTATTTCTGCTACAGAGAATACAGAAAGACACAGATGAAACCCACGCCCAGTATCAACGCCACGTTTGAACGATTGCGCAGACAGCGATGCGCGGCGTTTATTCCGTTCTTGGCGGCGGGTGATCCGGACATTTCGACCACCGGCGAACTGATCAAGGCCGCAGCCGCTTGTGGCGCGGATATCATTGAATTAGGCGTCCCGTTTTCTGATTCGATTGCCGATGGCCCAACTATTCAAGCCGCTTTCTATCGCGCGCTGGACCACGGGTTTCGCGTTTCACAAGTGTTCGAATTGGTCAAAGGATTGCGTGCCGACGGATTCGACACGCCGCTGGTCTGCATGGTCAGCTACACGTTAGTTTACAAACGGTCGCTGAGCGAGTTTCTGAGCGCGTGTAAGGAAGCCGGTTTCCAAGGTTTGATCATCCCTGATCTGCCGGCGGGCTACGAAGGCGACGCTGCCGAACGCGCCGCGAACGCCGGGCTGGACCTGATCTTTCTGATAGCGCCGACGACGACGCCCGAGCGACGCGAATTGATTGCCAGGCGTTCCGCGGGCTTCATTTATTATATTTCAGTTACCGGCATTACCGGCGCACGCGGCGTGTTGCCGACGGATTTAACCGAGCAAGCGCAAAAGATCAAAGTTCTCACGCGCACGCCGGTGTGTGTGGGATTCGGCATTTCGCGTCCAGAGCAAGCCGCGGCCGTCGCCACCGTCGCCGATGGCGTCATCGTCGGCAGCGCGTTGGTTCGGAGAGTAAACGAAGCGGCGGCGAAAAATCTGCGCGGCCAAGCGTTAGTTCAGCACGTAGCGGAACTGCTAAACCCGTTAGCCGCGAGTGTTCATCAACCACGTCGTGAGCGCTTACAAAATTCCTATACTTAAAAAACACATTTTTCCAGAGATTGACCTTTTCAATCAAATGAGTTACAAATAGAATTACGCGAGAGAATGCTTTCAGTGGTTTTCCGCAAAATGTTTTGCTTGTAACCGCGTAGGAAGGAATGTGCATGTTTTGTTTTGGCATATTTACGCTGCTAACCGTCAAAATCTTTACGTGGCGCAAAGATTTTTTTGCGACTCTTTTGAGCAAAAGCTGTTTCCCTCTGTCCCCGTGTCTCCCCGTCTCCCCGTCAACAACGCTTTTTGGTTGCGGCTTGGCCGCGCACATGTTAACCGCGTTAATGGTCGTATTTCTGTTCGGCTGTCTGCGCGCCGATAAAGACGGCGTTCAGCACGTCGTGAAAGACGTTGACGATTATTACGTCAAGCAGGCCGAGAACGTCGAACAACTCAACCATAGCATTTGTCTCTACCGTTCTTTACAGGAACGATTAGCCAAAGAGTGCGTTGCGAACGTCAATGATTATTATGCGTACCAATCTCGCGGCCCCGCAGAGTTGCAGGCGGATGTGCGCGCCTATAAAGAGCTTCAACTACAACTGGCCAAGGCCGTCGAGCAAGACATGCAAAACTATGTGGATTATCATCGCTCCCTGCCACAGCAGGTGCGCGACGACGTGGCTCGTTACTGGCGTGCCGAGAGCGTGAAACATCCCGGTGATTCCAAGCAAAACATTCAGGATTACTGGGAGCACCAACGTTCGCTGACCGACAAACTGCGTGATGATGTGGCCATCTATAAGCAAGGCCAGATCGAGCGTTGGGACAAGCTGGTCGTCTTAATCAATGATTACGTCGAAGCGCAGCGCGCCACAGTACCGAATTTGGCGGATAGTGTGCGCCGCTATCGCCAGATACAAGAGCAGAAAGCCGGCAAAACCAAGGATGATATTCAGAACTACTTCAATCACCAGCAGAATTTGCCCGCGCTGTTGCGTGACGACATGGAGAAATGGTGGCGCTCGCAGATCGAGTTCGCGGATAAGTCGGCTGGCAACATCAAGAATTACGTGGATCATCAGCGACAATTGCCCGAACAACTCAACGAAGACGTGCGCAAGTACGTCCAGCAGGAAATCCACCAACGTGTTAAAAAGACGAAGCGTAATCTCGATGATTACATGGACTACCAGCGAACTCAGCCGGAAAACCTACGAGGCGATGTGCAGCGCTGGTGGGAGAATGAGAGCAAACGTCGCGCGACGAAGACCAAACAGAATATCCAGGATTACGTTGAACACCAAATGAGCATAGTTGCGCGGCTTAACGAAGATGTGCGTCGCTGGGCAAAAGAAGAGCCGCGTCGTCGTCCGGCTCGCCTAGTCGAAGATATCAACAACTACTTTAAACATCAGGACAAACAAGTTAATGATCTTAACGAAGCTGTGAGGCATCTGCCCGACGGCGCCAGGCAGTAAGTCCCCATCGTCTAGCCCGGTCCAGGACATCAGGTTCTCAGCCTGAGGACGGGGGTTCAAATCCCCCTGGGGATACCAAATGAGAGAAATTTTGGCATAATTCTGCAATGCCCAAAGGTTACCTGTTAATAATTCTACACGCGCATCTGCCATACGTGCGCCACCCCGAGTATGACCGCTTTCTCGAAGAGCAGTGGTATTTCGAGGCGATCACTGAAACGTATCTTCCGCTGATTAAGATTCTTGATCGTATGCGAGAAGATGGCGTCAAAGTCAAGCTGACGCTATCCGTCTCGCCCACGCTGGCCAACATGCTGGAAGACCCGCTGTTGCAACAGCGATACCTACAGCACCTGGAACTGTGTTTGCGACTGGCTGACCGCGAACTTGAACGCACTCGCGATTGGCCGGATGTCAACTTCCTGGCCAACATGTACCGGCAGTTATTCGAGGAAGCGCGCCGAATCTTCACTACGCGCTGTCAACGGCGAGTGGCGCTCGCGCTGGCCGAGTTAGCCGATGCCGGATATCTGGAACTAATCACTTGCGCCGCTACGCACGCTTTTTTACCGGCAGTCCAAGCCGAGCCTGCTACCGCGCGAACACAGATACTCACCGCCGTGCACGAGCACCAGCGCATCTTTGGCCGGAAACCAAAGGGGCTGTGGCTGCCAGAGTGCGGCTTCTATCCGGGCCTGGATAAGGTACTCGCCGAGGCCGGCATTCGCTATTTCTTCGTGGACAGTCATGGCCTCGAACGCGCCGAACCTAAGCCGCTGTTTGGCGTAAATGCGCCGATTTATTGTCCCAGTGGTGTGGCGGCTTTCGGGCGCAATGCGGACACATCGCAACTGGTGTGGAGCAGTAAGGTTGGCTACCCAGGCGACCCGTACTATCGCGAATTCCACCACGACATCGGTTTGGATCTGGAACAGCAATATCTGGAAGAATTTCAGTACGCCAAGGGCGTGCGTAGTCATACCGGCATCAAATACTATCGCATCACCGGCCCTGGCACCGACAAGCGTTTATATGATCCGGAACAGGGACGACGTACCGCGCAAAATCACGCTCACGATTTTGTGGCTCGTTGTCGCGATCAAGTCATTCGCTCCGGTAGTCGCATGCCTATGCCTGCCGTGCTGGTCTCGCCTTATGACGCTGAACTGTTCGGCCATTGGTGGTTCGAAGGGCCGCAGTGGCTCGACTACGTCCTGCGCGAAGTGGCCGCGTCTGGCGGCGAGTTGGCGCTAATCACACCGGGCGAATATCTGGCCGCTTATCCAGTCCAGCAGAAAGCTATGCCGTCGCCCAGCAGTTGGGGTCGCAACGGCTATAGCGAACATTGGATCAATCCGCGCACAGAGTGGATTTTTCCAGCGCTGCATGAGGCAGCTAATCGCATATCGCAATCTGTGAATAAAGCGCGACAGCAGTCGCTCACCGCCGTTGAACAGCGCGTCTTGCGCCAAGCTGGCCGCGAGCTGCTACTGGCGCAAAGTTCGGACTGGCCATTCATCATCACCAACGGCACGGCCAGCGAATATGCGCATCGCCGTCTGCGCGAACATCTCAATCGCTTCCATAACTTGCTGTCCAGTTTGGAAAGCCGTCAAGTGAACGAAGAGCATCTGGCCGCGGTGGAATACATGGATGCTCTTTTCCCGGAATTGGATTACAATTTATTCGCGGATACTGACGGCGCGTAGCGCGGGCGACCTGTTCGCGCATGAATTGTTGAGATAACGCAAGAGAGGTGAACGATGAGTATCATGATCAAGAATGCCAGCCCTTTTTCGCCAGCGAAACCGGTGCTTCCGGAGTTTTTTGTCGGACGTCAGGCGCAAATTCAACGCATCATGCAACGCGCCGTAGGACAAGTGGCGATTGGCAAGCCCATGGCTATATTTGTCGAGGGCGAGTATGGAATCGGGAAAAGTTCTATCGCTCATTTTATTCAATGGCTCGCCAGTCGTGAGCATGGCATGTTCGGTATCTATGCGCCGCTTGGAGAATCCAAGTGTCTCAATGATATTTCGGAAATCATCCTTGAACAAACTGTGCGCGCCGGCGTGTTCGATTCGAATCGTTGGGAAACACTGAAAAACTTTTTCGCAAAGTATGTTGGGAATCAACAGGCATCGTTGTTTAGTTTTGACCTTAACCTGAATCTGGAGGCGCTGAAAACCGATGCGCCGAATTTATCATCGCATTTTGGACTGTTGAGTTTTCTGGGCGATGTGTATGGGCGACTACAGTCGCAAGGTTGCAAGGGTATCGTTCTTATTCTCGATGAAATCAATGGCATCGCGTCGGAAAAAGCATTTTCGATGTTCTTGAAGAGCTTGTGGGACAGTAACGCCTTGTCATCCAAGCCGTTGCCTTTATTGTTGATGCTTTGCGGCACAAAAGACCGCCGTTTTGAGATGATGAACCAACACGAACCGGTGGAACGCATCTTCGATCTGATTCAAATTGATTCATTGACGGTTCCGGAAATGGAGAACTTTTTCAGCAAATCATTTTCGTCGGCCAAGATGATCATGGATCAAAATGCGCTGGACATCATGGCGAAATACTCGGCAGGCTTCCCAAGAATCATGCACTTGGTTGGCGATGCCGCTTATTGGCTCGATAATGACGGGCGTGTGTCAAAAGATGACGCGCTGGCTGCGGTTGTCCGCGCGGCAGAAGAATTGGGGCGCAAATTTGTTGACGCTCAAGTTTATCAAGCGCTACAGAGCCGTGACTACCATTCTATTCTTCAGAAAATAGGCCAGTTGAGTCCGGATTCTACGACATTTAAGAAAGATGAGGTGGTTGCTGAATTGACGGAACCAGAACGGAATAAATTTGATAACTTTGTCAATCGGATGAAAAAACTGAATGTAATACGGCAAGGTGCCGTTCGAGGAGAATACGAATTCACGATGAAAATGGTCAGATTGTACATTTGGCTGAAAAGCACCGCGGAAAAACGCTAGATATGCAATCAGAGCGTTGCCAAAAAATATGATCGCATCCATAAAAAACAGAGTCTGATATGCCGGATATTCCCAAAAACAGAAGTCCATTCAGTCCCGATCAACCAGTATCAGCCGATTTATTTGTTGGTCGAATGAGTCAGATCAATCATATTCTCTCACGCGGAGTCGGACAGGTTGCGGCCGGAAAACCCATCAATATTTTTCTGGAGGGCGAGTACGGAATTGGCAAAACCTCTATCGCAAAATTTACTCAGTGGGTGGGCGAGCGCGACAAGAAACTTCTGGGAATCTACGCCACGCTGGATCGGGCCGAAAGCATGGATGATGTGGGGTACGCTGTCTTGGAAGGGACCATGCGGTCTGGCGTGTACAACCCAAAACTTGGAGAAATCATTCGCAACGGGTTGGCCAAATATATCGGCGAACAATCGCTATTCGGCATTACTCTCCATGCCGACGCGTTGAAGAAGGAAGGACCTCAGATTACGAGAGGATTTCTGCCTTTTCTTCAGGCGACATTGGCGCGGGTGAAAGATGAGGGCGTCCAAGGCATTTTCTTGATTCTGGATGAGATTAACGGCATTGCCGGGAATCCAAAGTTCGCGCCATTTTTAAAAGGTTTATCCGATCTTAATGCCAAGACGGCACCGGGGCAGGCGACACTCCCGCTCCTGTTGATGTTGGTAGGAGTCGAGGATCGGCGGTGGGAGATTTCGTCGCATCATCCTTCGGTGGCCGGGATATTCGACATTGTTCACATTGAATGTCTGAGCCAGGACGAGACGCGAGATTTCTATTTACGGGCGTTCGATTCGGTCAAGCACACGGTCGCTCCCGATGCCCTCGATGTTATGACTCACTATGCGGCTGGCTTTCCAAAGATCATGCATATTATCGGGAATGCCGCTTACTGGGCCGACAAGGACGGTCTCATTGATCGTGAGGATGCGTTTAACGCCGTTATGTTGGCTGCGGAGGATGTTGGAAGAAAATATGTGGATCAACAGGTTTATCGAGCGCTTCGCAGCGCTGACTATCATTCGATCCTCGAAAAAATTGCGAAACTCGGTGCCGATAAGATGAGTTTTACAAAAGCGGAAGTAGCGGACGATTTGAAAGATTCGGAAAAACGCAAGTTCAATAATTTTCTCCAGAAAATGAAAACACTAAAGGTATTGCGGTCCGGCGGCACGCACGGAGAGTACATTTTCAATATGCGCATGGTTCGTCTGTACATTTGGCTGAAAAGCACTACGGAAAAACGCTAGTAGACGGCAGTGTCCGCTGGTTTGCGACGAAATAGTATAACGAGGTGATTCATGATTACAACACTTGACATCAAAGGTTTCAAATCGGTCAAAGACATTCACTTGGACTGCAAACGAATTAATATCTTTATTGGCGAACCGAACACCGGCAAGTCGAACATTCTGGAAGCGCTAGGTTTTTTATCGTGGTGCGCACGCGGCGGTTCACTAAAAGATTATGTGCGAGTGGATTCAGCGCGAGATTTATTTTATGACGGTATGATGGAGAAGGATGGTTGGCGTATAAATCTTAAATTGGAGAGCAAAGACGCCCCTTTATTTATTAAAGCGGAGATCAGCGGTAATACTCATGCGTTTTACGGCAGCGACAAAACACCGTTCCTTTATCTGCTACAGGCGGAGTCAGTCCCGATGAATGCGCAAAAACAGTTTGAATTTATCCGCTTTTACAGGTTCAAAACATTGACAAAGTTTCCGGACGAAGCAGTCGGATATCTAAAAACACCTGACGGCTCTAATCTTGTATCACTTCTTTATTCATCAAAAGCTCTGCGACAATTGGCCGCCGATTATTTCCAAAATTCCGGGATGACCTTTGTTGTGAAGCCGCATGAGAAGCAAATCGAATTGCTGAAGCAGTCGGAGGGCGTGGCAGTCAGTGTGCCCTACCATTTGTCATCGGATACGCTCCATTGGTATTATTGATGCCGAGCCGCAGCAATCAACCTTCAGTCGCGTGATTACTCGTTGCCGGAATCAGCGCACGCTTTGCATAAGATTCCTCGCTATGACTTAAAACCGGGATTTCGGCGTCTGCTTGCTGATTTGGCGTGCGATGACGGCATGAAAACGCTCAAGACATGGCTGGCTGTTTGAGGCTGTGATACAATTATATGATTATACCCATTCCTGAAATCGTTGATGGTTTGCCGAATATCTGCGGCGCAGATTACCAGGTGGAGGAGGCGACACGCGATCAGAAGCCAGTCTTCTTACCGGAGACTAACCTGCGTCTGGACAAGCTGCGAGCGGTATTCGCCATCGCGCTGCACATGCAACAACCTTTGATTCCGGAGGGCGGCGCGGATCGGAATACGGCCGAACTGATCAGCAATCTGGACTACATGATGCGCCACCAGGATACCGGCGATAATCATAACGCGCCGGTCTTCGCTGAATGTTACGCACGCATCGGAGATATTGTTCCGGAACTGCTGAAAGAGGGACACAATCCACGCGTTATGCTCGATTACTCCGGCGAGTTGCTCTATGGTCTGCGTCGGATGAATCGCGGCGACGTTCTGGACCGTCTGCGCGGCATCACCTGTGATCCAAATCTGCGCCGGCACGCCGAGTGGCTGGGGACGATGTGGGGCCACGCGGTCGTATCATCCACTCCGCCGCCGGACTTCAAATTGCATATACGCGCCTGGCAGCATCACTTCGCCGCCATCTACGGTTGGGAGGCGCTCTCGCGTGTGCGCGGATTCTCGCCGCCCGAGATGCATCTGCCCAACCATCCCGACGTGGCTTACGAGTACATTAAAGCGCTCAAGGAATGCGGCTACCGCTGGCTGCTGGCGCAGGAACACACCGTCGAGACCATTGACGGGAAAAGCTTGACCGAGAAATATCTGCCGAGCCGTTTGATCGCGAAAAACTCGTCCGGCGAAGAGACTTCGATCATCGCTATCATCAAGACGCAAGGTTCCGACACCAAACTAGTGGCGCAGATGCAGCCGTACTACGAAGCCAAGACGTTATCGCGCAGGAACGTAGGAAATATCTCCATTCCGGCCATCGTAACTCAGATCGGCGACGGCGAAAACGGCGGCGTAATGATGAACGAATTTCCCGCATGCTATCGTCAGGCGATCCGCTCTTTCGGCGACGGAGATGTGGTTAACGCCAACGTCACCGAATATCTCGAACTGATCGAACAGGCTGGAGTACGCGAGGAGATGCTGCCGCAGATATGCCCCATTCATCAGACCGCCGTGTTGGCGCGCATTAAGACTCCGCATCCGGGCGCCGCGGACGAGGCGATCACGGAGATTAAAAAGACCAACCCAAGCTTTTCGATGGACGGCGGTTCCTGGACCAATAACATCAGTTGGGTCAAAGGCTATGACAATGTGTTGACACCCATGAACCGACTCAGCGCTCTGTTCCACCAGAAGCTTGATAATCGAGTAGTGGACAAGAATAGTTCTTCGTACCGCCGCGCTTTGTTTCACCTGCTAGTCGCGGAGACCAGTTGTTTTCGGTACTGGGGACAAGGCCTCTGGACGGACTATGCGAAAGAGATTTGCCGTCGCGGAACGGATATTCTAAACTCCGATTTTACATAACGCGAACAAACCGCAGCCAAAAGCGTGCCACGAAGAAATAAAACCACTGATGAACACGGATGAACACAGATTTGAAATGAATATGTCTGTTAAAAACAAACGCGCTCGCGCCAGTCAACGCGACACGGATTCTGTGCTTTCGACGCCCAAGCGCAAAAAATCTCGCCAACCCCGCAGGGGCGGTTCGCGAACCGCCCCAGCAACGACCGTAACGCAGGCGTCGTCCCGCCTGCCTCGCGTCCATGAGCCGTCGCGTTTGTCAGAACAAACAGGCGAGACGTCTGCGGTTGTCACTCCTGTAACGGTTGCTCCCGCTGCCGCAACAACTGCGCCCGCCGCCGTCGAGCAGCCGGAAGCCGTCAAGGAGACGCCGCTCGAAAAACCGTCGCCGGATCAGTCATCATCCAAGCGCAAAAAATCTCGCCAACCCCGCAGGGGCGGTTCGCGAACCGCCCCAGCAACGACCGTAACGCAGGCGTCGTCCCGCCTGCCTCGCGTCCATGAGCCGT
>JAZDLP010000090.1:0-5074 GCA_043801885.1 Planctomycetota bacterium
CAATTGATTTTCGATAATACGATAGAATAAGTTGCCAATACATCAAAAATTAACATTTATTCATCCAAAAAAGAATCAACGAGGCGACAAGTAATCGGTCTTTTAATTTTTTTTTGCCCTTCCGCAACAGAAACTACATAACGAGGACGAACAAAAAATTGTCGCGGCGTTTCAATTTTTAACCGCCAAGCCCATTCTCACAGTCTTTAACGTCGGCGAAGGCGACTTGGGATCGGGCGGCAAAGCCGAGACGCTGGAAAAAGAATACCCCGGTTCTATCGCGCTCTGCGCCAAGTTGGAAATGGAGTTGGCTCAACTTTCAGAAGAAGAACGACAGATATTCCTGAACGATCTGGGAATCAAAGAACCAGCAGCGCGACGCCTGATCGCGCAAGTGTATTCGTCGCTGGGACTGATCAGCTTTTTTACGGTGGGTGAAGACGAGTGTCGCGCCTGGACGATCATCAATGGAGAACATGCTCAGTCGGCCGCGGGAAAAATACACACCGATCTGGCCAAAGGTTTTATTCGTGCGGAAGTTTTTACTTATGCGGAACTGGAAGCTGTCGGCGGCGATGAGCGAGCGATGAAAGCCAAACGCGCCGCGCGTCTGGAAGGAAAAGATTATATCGTGAAAGACGGAGATATTCTCAATATCCGATTTAATAGAACGTAAGAGAATTTTAGATTTTAGATTGTGGATTGAAGGAAAAAAGACACTGTAGCACGGAAATCGGCCCAATATCTGTTTTCCCCCTTATGACTGATAATTTAAATAAACAGTTGGAACAACAAGTACAAGCCTTGATCGCGTTACAAGGCGAACATCCTGATCAGGATTTAATCCGCGACCTGATCTCGACTACGCTAGGCATGGTTCGCGACGGCACTACACGCGGCGAATTGAAGATGTTGGCCTCTACATTGCATGAACTGCGCCATGCGTTCAACACGTTCCGTCCGTTCCAGCGCCGGCGTAAGATCACCATTTTCGGATCAGCTCGCACGCCGTGCGCCGCGCCCGAGTACACCCAGGCGTGGCGTTTCAGCGCGGAGATGGTTCGGCGCGGCTTCATGGTCATCACTGGCGCTGGCCCGGGCATCATGGAAGCTGCCAACGGCGGCGCTGGGCGCAAAAATAGTTTTGGCATCAATATCAAACTGCCCTCCGAACAGCAGACAAATCAATATATCAAAGGTGATCGCAAGCTGATCCAATTCCGACATTTTTTCACACGCAAACTCTGCTTTGAAAAGGAGGCCTCGGCGATCGCGCTCTTCCCCGGCGGCTTCGGCACTCATGACGAATGCTTCGAAACGCTGACGCTGGTTCAAACTGGCAAAACAACGCCGATACCAATTGTGTTCATTGACAAGCCAGGTGGCGAATACTGGCGCGAATGGGCCGATTATGTCGTCGAACATCTGCTCGGTAAAGGCCTGATCAGTGAAGAAGATATGCATCTGTTTAAGATTACTGATGACATCGAATGGGCCGCTGACGAAGTAACCAATTTCTATCGGCGCTATCATTCCAGTCGGTTCGTCAAAAACGCGCTGGTGATTCGCTTGCTCAGCCGCTTGCCCCAAGGCGTGATCGAACGACTGAACGATCAGTTCGCGACGCTGCTCATCAACGGGAAAGGCAAGATCGTGGAGACTGCGGCGCTAGCGGAGGAAGCCGGCGAACCAGAACTGTTGTCGCTGCCGCGCTTGACCTTGGCCTTCAACCGCCACAGTTATGGCCATCTGCGGCTACTGATTAACGAGATTAACCAAGCGTAAGCAGATGGAAGTGAAACAAATGGGAATTTTAGATTTTAGAAGCATGCCTTTACGCAAGATAGCGCCGGACGGAACGCAAGCGCCGTTACTCGGTTTCGGAGGCATGCGATTGTCTCATGTGACTCAGCAGATTGCTACCGCGATAATCAAGCGGATGGTTGAACTAGGCGTAAAGTACATCGAAACTGCGCCGCAGTACAAGGATTCGGAAGAGAAGATAGGGCTGGCAGTGAAAACGTTGGGCGTGAGGGACAAGGTGTTGATATCAACAAAGAGTTCGAATCGCAAGGGAAGCGGAATGAGAGCTGACCTTGAGATGTCGCTAAAACGGCTGCGGACAAATCGCTTGGATTTTTATCACATGTGGTTTGTGGATGATATGAATAACTTCAAAATGCTTTCTGCGCCTGACGGAGCGCTCAAAGAAGCAAAAAAAGCTCGTGACGAAGGTCTCTTCGACCACCTCGGAATTACTACTCACGCAAAGAATGATGAAATAAAGCGATTCATTGACACCGGCGAGTTTGAGGTAGTAACGTTGTACTACAACGCCGTTGACGTTGGCGTGGAAGAAGTTGTGGAATATGCGCACAAGAAGGGAGTGGGCGTAGTTGTAATGGGGCCACTGAAGGGCGGATTCTTATTAGCGGATAATTCGGAGAAATTATTATTCCTGAGGGATGCGCGTTCCGAGACGAATGCTCAGGGCGCTCTGCGGTGGCTCGCCGCAGATCCGCGAGTGTCTGTGATGGCGGTCGGATATACCGACCCGAAACAGGTTGATGAAGCGTATAGAGCAGTAACAACGTTGCCGATGACACAGAAGAAGCGGAAGGAGATTGTGGAGAATTTCAAGGCGTTGGAGAAGCAAATAAAAGATGTCTGTTCAGGCTGTGATTACTGTAAAGAACATTGTCCCGAGCAAATCCCGATAAGTTCGATATTGATGTATCTGGCGCAATACGAGATATACGGAATAAAGGAGTATACAGCAAACCAGTACAAGAGGTTGAAGGTGAAAGCGGATGTGTGCAAGCGCTGTAATCAGTGTCTCGAACACTGTCCGCAGAAACTAAACATACCAGTGTTGCTCGAAAAAGCGGCATGGTTCAAATCAAAGTAACACTTTTCCAAATGAGTGCCATGCGTTATTCTGATATAAAGGCTTTGACGACTAAGTATTAACGCATGCGCAGTTGATTCTAATCCCCAAAGAGTGTTACCCATTTTAGGCCAGATTTGAACCAGTGCCAGTTTTTGGGGTACATTATAGGTAACACTTGTGGCTTACGTCGTCAATTGTGCGTGTCATGTCTTGGCAATTACTTGGCGTTGCCGAAGCCGATTAGTTCGAGCATCACGATACTGCCGTCTATCTCGGTTATACTTTTCACCAGACCGCCTAGTGGCACTTCAGTGGATATCCAAGTTTTGGCCTTAATCATAATCTTTTCGTCCATTACTAGAGGGGTCTCGATCGCAGCCCATTTAGTGCTGTAAGTCTTATCGGCAACCGCAAAATTTTCTTCGCCGCTATCCACGATCACCACATTGGATCCCAACATGTCCGGATTCAGGGGATCATATTTTTCATTGAATTTAATAACTGCCTGTTGTTTCATCTCCTGTCCGCCCATATTGTTGACCATCTCGATAGTAGTTTCGATATCTGTTTTTTTGATTACCGTTTTCTTCAAGGTTCCGTTTATAGGACCATTGGACATCTTATATTCAATCCAGTCGCCTACTTTAGCGACCTTAAACGGATTCTTTTCGTCCGCCGCATGCTCGTTGTTTTTGATGAGCAGATTGTTCTTCGCTTTGGCCTTCTCATTTCTCTCGACGGTCTTGTCGGCCGTAATCGAATCCTTATTAATGGGCGATTTGTTCTCCGCGTTGGATTCACCGGTGATGCCGTGAGAAACCACTAGCGTCAGAGCGGTAGTTAGAACAACTGCAGAGACTCCTATTGCGCATTTTGCCATGAGTGACATTCCTCCCAAATGAGCCGCAATATGCACAGAGGCCTGTTGCGGACTGTTAAGTAACCCTTGCCATCGGACAAGGCGTTGAGAATCCAGAGACAACTTCGCCACCGTTGAAGTCTCGGCCGCTTCTAACACGCTCGAGAGTTGACCGATGAACAAAACAACACCGATCACCGCCAAGCGCTTCCGCAGTCGTTCCAATCCGCGACTGACGCGTTTTCTGACCACATCTTCTTTCAGATGTAGTTCGGCGGCGATTTGAATTGCGAGGCATCCTCGCGCAGTTGCAGTAACGTTTCCTAGCAGATATCTTCGGCCAAATCCGGGTCGCGCACGATGCGGTTTGCCACGCGCAGAATCGTATCGCCGTGCTGTTCCAGTAGTATGGCCCAGGCTTGAGTATCACGCGAGACGGCCAGGCGATTTAGTGCTGCGACGGTACTCGGCATGATTGAGACGGAGTCTGTCATCTGTTTCCCCTATATAAGAGCGTTTGTGGCGGTGGCGTTGTGACAGAAATCTTACGAATAATGTAATCGTCAATAACGCCTCGAATAATGTTTTATTTCGTTCGTCAGAATATACTATGCGCAGATTAAATGGCCATCTTGCGCTAAACTTTGTCGGTTTAATTTGGCGTGCGGAGGGAAAAATGACGCACAAACCTACCCCAACTTCACGATCTAAAAAACTAAGTTATGTAATATCAAGGAGTTACAAATTCTAAAAACGCAGTTTTGACACTACAAATCCTCTTTTTTACGTCTCTCTCTCTCAAAAAAAGCTGTGGGTAGTTTCTAGCACAGGCATTCGTCTAATTGTATAAGGCATAAGCTGCTCAAGAACGCACGAAAGACTTGACTGATTCCGTGCGCCATGATAGCGCACCCATCCAGCGGGTGGAAGACCCGTCTCGGTTCTGACTGCATGAGCCGAGTAGCTATCCTGACGGTGGGAAGCGTCGAAAAGGCGGCCACCGAAGCATCAGGAGAAAGAAGGCTGAAAAGTCAGTCTGCAAGCGTGCAGGCCGTAACAAGGGCTGAGTAGTTGGCAGCTAGTGAAGACCGTCGAGGCCTCAAAAGAAGCAATCCGAAAGCCGACCCTGCGGAATCATGGAAGGTCAAGGCTGACAGCATTAAGAGTGTGCCCGCACTAAAACGTAGAATGTATTATACATGATGTCCTCTTTGGCGCCAACTCAGGAGGCAAACTCATGGACGTGATTCACTCTCACTGTGCGGGTCTGGACGTGCATAAGAAGACAGTGCAAGTCTGCATCCGATGTTTTAATGAGCAGGGCC
>JAZDLP010000228.1:0-5495 GCA_043801885.1 Planctomycetota bacterium
TTTCCCATCGGCCAGCCCTCCCTGAAATGAGTTGAGAAACGTTCGAACATCACAAACTGAACTTTCTGTAACCCATTCCTTTTCGAGGTAACTGGCCTTTTTTCAAGTTCCATAGTAACTCTGTGGTGAACGGTTACGAAATTCCTATATTGATATAGCTCACTTTTCGAGTGAATGCAACTTCATTGAAACGAATATCGTTAGTTTCGTACTCAAGTATTGCGCTTTTGCCGACGATACATTGCTATACGTAACACAACAACTTTTAAGGAGTAAACAATTTATGCTTAATCGAGCAACATGGATAAGATCGAACCTGTTAATCGTAGCGCTGGGGGCGCTGCTATTCAGCGCCGTGTCCATTTTAGCCGCCGACTCAGCCGTGAAGGTAGCGACAATTACTCCTTCGCGCAAACCTGTGCCGCGCAAGCCCGTCGTTTCACCAATACAGAAATCACAAGACAGCGCGAAACCCGTCGTGCGGACTCCCGCGGATGGTTCGTGGGGACAGATCAATGCCGCTAACGTAAATGTGCGTACTGGTCCAAGCACACAGAATCCAATTCTTGTTACGCTCCACGGTGGCGACTTTATCAAACCCACCGCTCAAGTCGGCAACTGGATGGAGATCGAATGGCCTGAGAATCTGCCGACTTGGGTCGCCAAAAACGTAGTGCGGATGAAAGCCGATATGACTGCCGTCGCCAAAGCCGAGACGCTAGTGTACGCACAAGGTCATCGCCAATCCGCCGTCGTCGCCAGGATTTCCGCTAACACAGCTTTAATGGTGACAGGAGAAACGGCTGATTGGTATAAGATCGTTCCACCAAAAACCGCCAAAGCCTATATCAACGCCAAATATGTTCTGACCGGTGTGCATCGGCCTGTAACTTCGACTGACGCTTTGGCGCAAGAAACGTCTTCGACTCGGGCCGACGCGGTGATGGCATCCGTTCAACGCCACTATGAATCGCCATCGCCCATATACGCGGCCACGATGACATCGAAAAAAGAAGACACGGTGCCAAGCGCGTTGCCATTGGCCGATATGTCCGCAAAGCTGACGAATCAGATTGAAGAAACCAGAAAACTTTTAACTGCTACGATCAGCGACTCTAAAATTAGCGAGAAGCAAGAGCCAGTGATTGCTGACATTACTCCTCCTGTTGAAACCGCGCGCTCAAGCGCCGAAGTGAAGCCGCAGCCGGATAATGTCGAATCGGTTAAATTAATGGAAGAGAAAAATTTGGAACAAATCGAGATCGCTCGCGCTATTGAACAGTCCAAACATAAGGTCGAAGAAAACGCCACGCAGGTCAGATGTGAAAATCTGGAAGAATCGGTCGCGACTGCGCCCAAAAACGCGACGAGCGCATTAGTCTTCCTGCCGCCCGATGAACTTGTCGCCAAAATCGAAGCTCCCGTTTCGCCTAAATCTGTGGTCGCCGTATCGCTGCCTGAACCCGCCAGCCCTGTTTCTACCGCCAAGATAGCCGAAAAATCGCATTTGAAAGCGCCGATTATCCTCGAAGACAATCTGTCGTCCGCGAATGCAAATGCCACTCCGGAACCGTTGCGAGATGCTGAACAGAAAGTTCGCATCCGCTTTGTCCTGCCCAGTGATCAACCATGCTTGCCCGGCGCACGAGCGGAAGTGATTGATCCTCTGCCAATACCCACGGATCCTGCGCCCGTATCGCATCGGTTGCATCCGCAACACAAGGCTCAAGTGTGCAACATGGAGACAGGCAATCTGATCAGCGCTGAAGGCATCATCGAAAACATCGCCGCTAGTTCCGTTAATGGCGTGACCTACGCGCTGGTGTGTGACGGTCAGACTCTACATTGGCTGAACGCGCGAGAACATCTGGGGCTTGAAAATTTTGTGGGCCGTCGCGTCATGGTGACAGGCACGAAACTGCAGAGCGTCTCGGCTAATGATTCCGTACTCGAAGTCGGCAGTATTTCGGCTAAAGACTGATTGCGCTATTTTTTGATAATGACCGATTGCTAATGCGCGCGATTCGGATAATTACTTGTTATCCGAGCCGCGACCGTTAGGGAGCGGTTCACTCAATCGCTTGCTAACGCGTGCGGCGAGAGAGCGCAATCGCGGCGGCCAGTGCATCGGTCACGTCTTCTGGTTCAGGCGGCTTGGCCAGATTCAACTGCGCGGCGACCATGGCCGCTACCTGCTGCTTGCTGGCCGCGCCATATCCCGTGACTGCCTGTTTAATCGAACGCGGTGACAGTTCCAACACTTCCAGCTTGGCGCGAGCCAGACATAGCAACGCAATTCCGCGGCCTTCACCCATGGCGATTGCGGACTTCATATTGCTGCCGGCGAAAGTTTCTTCCAACGCTGCGACGTCGGGACGTCCGCGTCGAATGATTGTTTCTAATTCCGAGAAAATATCGCAAAGACGGCCTTTCAGTTCCAACTTTGACGATGGCTTGATGCAGCCGCAATTTAGCAGATGGAGTGATTGATCGCGCACATTGTATTCGATCAGACCCCAGCCTACGCAGCGTGTGCCTGGATCAATGCCCAGCAATCGCAGCGAACTCGCTCGGCGCGTGACGACCGATGATTTGAGACCGGAGAGCGGGGCGGAGTCGCCGGTAATGATCGATTTGCCCGAATCAAATCTGAAGCGGCGACTTTTGGCGTGCTTGTGGCCGATCATCGCCGGCAGATCATCTAGTGTGTAGGGGCCGTCGAGTGTCATTATGCGCAACGTTCCAGAATGGTACCCATACAATCTATATTTGTAACCGTTCACCACAGTCGCATAGGCGCGGCCAGGCCGCAACCAAAAGCGCAAGAAAAGGGAGTGCATGTCGCTGAATGTAGCGCAGGCATCTTGCCTGCCTCGCAGTTTGACATTGCTCCTTAAATCAACAAGCAGGCTGGAAGCCTGCGCTACACGGTTACGATAATTCTTGTCTCTAGTGATGTCCGCGCATATACTGCCGCATTATGCAAGATATTCCAAAACAGGCGTTTGTCGAACTAGCTGCGGTTTATGCGCGCATAGACGAAGCGCTGGCGCTGTTCGCGCATCATTGCGTTCTGTGCGGAAATTGTTGCGACTTCGCCGACATCGGCCACATGCTATATGTTACTGACTTGGAAGCGGCTTGGATGCTGGAATCGAGCGTGAAGCCGCTTGCCCATCAGTCGCGCGATGGCAAGTGTCCGTTCCAGCACTTGAGACGGTGCGCGATCCGTGAACATCGCGCGATGGGTTGCCGCATCTATTGTTGCGACCGCGCGTATCGGGATGAGCGCCATGAAATCTACGAACGATTCTTGAAACAAGTGCGAGACATCGAAGCGCGCTATCGTTTAGAACACTCCTACCAGGCGATTACTCAAATCGTAACCGTTTAATTTTCGGCTCATGTTGGCAAGTGTGTGAAATCCCATGCGCTCCGTAGGGGCACGGCATGCCGTGCCCCTACGTTATTGCACACACTTGCCAACATGAGCCTAATTTTCTTTCATCAGATCGCATATCTTGCTGACTCTCTATAACAGCATAAAAGAGAATTTTTGATTGTGGATTGAAGGTACGGCGAGTGAACCGGCGCCATCAAATACATTCTCGGAGAAGATTTACTTTGCTGACGGAGTTCGGTTTGAGAGAAAGATCGAAGAGGGAAAGGCAACGAAGGTTGAGTACTGTAACGATTCAAAAGCTTGGAGCTGGAAGGCCGCAAGTTCCGAGGAAAGCGATGACAAGAAACAGATGGAGACAAAAACAGATGTTCTCGACCCCGACCCTGTGTATGTCTCCGCGTCCACCGAGATCGTGAAGGACACCGGCATGAGGGAGTCCGCGAAGAATCTACTTGACTGGAACAAAACGTATCCTGATAAACCTTCGCTTAAGCAAGAGCATGGCTTGAACCGCGCTCAGAAGAGACTATGGGAAGTAGTGGAGGAATTGAGAAAAGAAGGTTACCAGCCAAAGGACACAAGTGAGAGAACAAGAAAAATAATGGATCAATTTGTAAAAAGAAGATTGCAGCCCCAAAAAGAAGCTGATCTTTGATGGCGACATGAAATCAAGTCAGATGCGTAGCGCAGGCTTCCAGCCTGCCGTCTTTAACGTAGCGCAGGCTTCCAGCCTGCCACTTTTAAATGAGGTCGTTTGTGGCTAAAGAGATTGACGATTTGGGATTGCGGATTGACGATGGCCTAATGCCATCCTTCATTCGTCCCTCTGGGACTCAGACGTGTAGGTGTACGCTGACCCAGCGTTGAAACGCTGGGCTAATGTCTTTCGCCACTCCGTGGCGATAATGTCGGAAAAGAAATCGCTGGAGTCAATAAGCCCCAAAGGGGCGGTAGATTTTAGCCCAGAGCGCCAGCTCTGGGTTAGATGTGGCGATTTAAGCGGAGAGCCCCGAAGGGGCGATAGAGAATGTCGCAATCGTACAGGCTAACATACAAAGATGTGGGTAACGACAAGCCGAATAAGGAAGGTTGTAACTGTGGCTGATGACAACGCGCTGATTGATGAATTGCTCTTTGAGCGATTCCGTCAAGAGGGCGACCGGCAAGCGCTGGAGACGCTGTTTGAACGGCATGTCGGCATTGTCAGCGGACTGTGCGCGAAGATGCTGTCTGCGGACCAGCGGGCGGCGCTGGTCTTGCATTACGCCGGCGGGTTGAGCCGGTCGAAAATCGCGAAGGCGCTGGCCAAGCCTGAAGGCACCGTGGCCTCGTGGCTCACCGGCGGACTTGGCAAGCTGAACGCAATGATGCGCGCGCGCGGGCATGCCGTGCCGAAGAGCATTGTTTTGTCGTGTCTGCCGGTTTTGTCCATCCCTTCTTTTGTGTCCACTCTTCAATTGACAGCCGCTAAAGCGGCCACGCAAGCCATTCTTCCGGCGACATCTTTCTTGAAAATAGCGGGCCTGTTCGTTGCGCTTGGCAGTCTCTTGCTGGTGGTTTGGGCGATTGCGCCCCTACTGCGCGCGCCGAAAGACGATGTTCCTCCGCCAACCGCCGCCGCCGCTGGCGCGGAAGACCAAGTTGCGGCTAGAGCGACAGAGCCAGACGCTCGGTTGGTTGTTCAATTGGGACATGATGACTTGGATAATCTCGCCATTCGCGAGTCGGCCGATAGCAGTGTTGTCTTGCGTGTTGACACATCAGAGCGAAAGCTTTCTCTCCGTGATGCCATGCAGCCCAGCGATCTTTTGTACAAACCAGAAATGGATGTCGCCGACGTAGCCATTGCTCCTGATGGCAAGACATTGACGCTCTGGGATTTGGAAAAGGGCGCGCCTGTGGCATCGCATGCGTTGCCTGTAAAATTGGGCATGGTTCAAATCTGGGTAACACTTTGCAATAACGAGCGACATGGCGTCAATTGTGTGAGAACCGTCTTGTTTACCAAATCACGTTGCGTCTTTTCACACAATTAAACGACATGAGCCACAATTTTAACGTCCCGTAGGGACGTCACGACAATAGCCCAGCG
>JAZDLP010000147.1:0-10406 GCA_043801885.1 Planctomycetota bacterium
AAATTGAAATTAAGACTGCGCCTACGCTGACACAGAAGAGTTGAATTTAAAATAATATCCCCCTATCTCCATAATCTCCATATCTCCCTTTCTTACACTATCTGAATGGCTATAAACCGTTGGATAAAAGATAAGGACTGACCGATTACTTGGTTTTTAAGTTTCTGTTCATCTCTGTGTCCTCTGTGGCTCTATGGTGAACGATTACAACTTTTCTTCATTCTTTTATCTTGCGCTTTTACTTGCGATTTTGCTGTAATGTGAAACGATAAATGGCGCAAGTGGGCAGGTGGCCGAGCGGTCAATGGCAACAGACTGTAAATCTGTCTCCGAAAGGATACGGGGGTTCAAATCCCTCTCTGCCCACCATTTATTAAGTGGCCCCGTAGCCAAGTGGTTAGGCGACGGTTTGCAAAACCGTTAACACCGGTTCGAATCCGGTCGGGGCCTAAATAAAAGAAAATTGGCTCGCTACAGGAGATGAAAGAACATGAGATCACTTGCTTGTTTGTCTCGTATCGGGATCTGCGTGGCGCTACTGACTCTTGGGACGACTTGTTTTGGTGGCGACATACTGAATAATACCAAACTCAACAAGGCTATTTGCGAAGGCGTCTCTCTGGACGTTATTCTTGATCTGATTGCGCAATCAATCTGCCACTTTGACGCTTCAACCGATGCTTTGATCGAGGTTCAGAAATGCGGCAAGAAAGGCGGCTGGAAAGATGAAGCGATCGCCAAGTTGCAGAAAAAAGTCATTGAGGTATCGGGACTCGATCAAAGACGCCTGAAGGAGCTGGTGGATAAGTGGGTCAACACCTGCGAGAACACCGAACCACGCGACGATGAATACGAACTAACCATGCGCTCGCTACTGAAGGAAGGGAGCGCGACCATGCCATTCCTGCTGAAGCAGTTGAGTCAGGAAAGTCCAAAAAAGCGCGGCGGCGTCGTGGATGCCATGGGACGTATTATGGATAAGAACGATGATGTCGTGAGACAGATATCGATGATGCTTATAGATCGCGATAAACGCGTTCGATTGCAGGCCGCCAGAGCTTGCGCGGCGCTGGCCAACGAGAATACCTGCAAACTATTGACTGAAAAATTGAACGCTCGTAACGAGAAATTGGATGGCGTGGCTATGGCGCTGGGCTATCTGGGCGACGCAAAGGGCATCGAGCCGCTGGCACGCCTGTTGAAACTTTCCAATGACAGCGACGCGCGCGTTTGCGCTGCCTGGGCATTGGGCGAACTGCGCGCCAAGTTGCCCATCGCTCTGGACACATTGCTGGAAGTCGTGCTGGACGAACGCGACGCCGACCTGCGCAACAGTGCCGCTCATGCGCTGGCGCTGATTGGCGAACGGCGCACACCCTCGTACATCATCAAGGCGTTCGAGCGGTTCCGGCAAGGTCGTGAGAATCTGATCCGGCACCTGGCTTATTTCAAAGACGGCGACGCGATCGAGTTTCTGATTGACAAAGTGGAGGATGACAATCCGCAGGTAAAAAAAGCGGCCAAGGAAACGCTGGCGCTATTGACTGGCGAACCCAATCTGGAGAGCAAAGACGATTGGGTGGGATGGTGGAACGTCAACCAAACTCGTCCGGACTGGATCCGCAGCAATGCGAAAGCGCCTAAAATTCCAGAGCCGCGTCGGTAGGCGTCGAGCGCCAAAATGAATTAATTAACTATGAATAGATCATTATTAGGAAAACAAGTTAATAAAGAATTGATTGATCAACTCAAAGACAATACGCAATCTCTACGGTCTTTTTTGCAAAATCAAAACGATGGAGCGATTATTTATGCCTTGGAGAAGTTGGGAAGATTGGAAAATGGTTATAGCAAGGAGCCTTTATTAAGTTTGCTAAATAATCAAAACGAAAATATCAGAACATTATCAATAAAAAATCTTGCCAAAATAGGAGACATTTCGCTTTTGCCTGCTTTTATTAAATATGCTCGTTCAGATGAGAGTACGGAAGTTAGAAGAGAATCTGTTTCTGCGGTTGGCAGATTAAGAAATGAAAAAGCAATCCCGGTCTTAATTGAATTTTTAAAAGATAATGATCCCAAAGTGGTAATGCAGGCAATTAGAGGATTACTTGTATTTTCTAAAAAGGAAGAAGTAAAAAAAGAACTCGAAAAATTAATTGATCACCCAAACGAATTAATAAAAGAAGTAATAAATAAGGAAGTAAATGGTTTTAACCATAACTCAAATAGTTTGCAAAATCACGATGAGTTTCCGTGTCAGATGAAAAATACTGTTGTGCATGGGGATGTCCAAAAAATACTAAAACATGTGCCAGATGAGTCTATACACTTAACATTTACTTCGCCACCATATTATAATGCAAGAGATTATTCAATTTATCAAAGTTATGATGAGTATTTAAAATTTTTAGAAAATACTTTCAAAGAAGTATATCGCATTACTAAAGATGGCAGGTTTTTTGTGCTTAACACCTCGCCAATTATTATACCCAGAATAAGTCGAGCGCATGCTAGTAAAAGATACCCTATTCCTTATGACATACACCCATTGTTAGTAAAAATGGGCTGGGAGTTTATCGATGATATTGTTTGGTTAAAACCTGAAGCATGCGTTAAAAATAGAAATGCTGGCTTTCTTCAACATAGAAAGCCATTAGCATACAAACCAAATGCAATAACGGAAATGTTAATGGTTTACAGAAAAAAATCCGATAAATTAATAGACTGGAATATTCAGCAGTATAGCTGGGACAAGGTTAACAAAAGTAAAGTTTTAGATAAATACGAAACGACAAATGTTTGGCGAATTGATCCAACATTCGATAAAATTCATAGCGCTGTTTTCCCGATAGAATTATGCAACAGAGTAGTTAAGTATTATTCGTTTATCAACGATTTGATTTTTGATCCATTCGCTGGTAGTGGCACACTTGGACGAGCAGCCTTAAATTTAAATCGCCACTTTTTTCTTACCGAAAAAGAATCAAAATATATTGATAGAATTAAAGAAGAATTGAATAAAGGCAATAATTTGTTTAACTTAAAAGATAATCAACCAAATTTTATTAACCTTGAAAACTTTATTGAATCATTTAAGGAAATAGTATGACAATAACAGAACAAGTCGTAAAAAATATAATTAAAAAGTTGCTCAAGGGGGAGGATTATAGAATTGAAATTGTAACGCTTATTAATGCCGAATTTTTACAATTCGCTGTTGATTTCTTTAAGAAAATTGTTGATGCAAGGCTTAAAAACAAAGGCATAACAGTAGATTGGTATAAAAGGGAATTTCTTAATCCTAATTTGCCGATTAGAGACATTGCGATCAATTCAGGATTAAATGAAAAGACAATCCATAACATGTTTAATTCCTCAACAAGGGAAATTGTGATTGACGCTTCAAGCGAACATTACGA
Organism: Planctomycetota bacterium; assembly: GCA_043801885.1. Classification (GTDB taxonomy): domain Bacteria; phylum Planctomycetota; class SZUA-567; order H5-PLA8; family H5-PLA8; genus JAZDLP01. Next base: position 3,423 of record JAZDLP010000147.1, read on the forward strand.
CACTCTTTATGAGGCGATTAAAAATCTTGTAGATGCAGAACATGATCTTGAACTTACATTAACTATTAAATTTAAAGGAGTGAGCGTTGATTTAAATGTCAGCGAAAGTCTGATAGTGATAAACACACTGGCAGTAAAAAGAGCCGCATTAAGAGGTGGCTTATGGAGTACTGCCGGCAAAAGAGTTGAAAAACCTTTAATGCAAACGCTTTGCAAATTATATGGTGTTTCTGACAATAATTATTCCTTAAAAATAAAAAGTAAGGAAATTGAAGAAGATAATTTTGAAAGAGAGATTGATTTTTATTTAATTGAAAACAAAAACCAACACAAATGCGAAGTTAAATTAATGGGCAGAGGCAATCCAGAAAGCGCCGACGCAGTCATCGCAAGAGATAGCAAGGTTTTTGTGGCAGATAAACTTTCAGATACAAATAAAAAACAATTAAATAGCCGAAAAGTTGAATGGGTTGAATTAAGGAGCGATGGCGGGTTCAAAAGATTTGAAACTGTTTTAGATCATTTAAATATTCCGCATGCGAAATTGCCGGATAATATTGATAAAAAATTAGAGGTTGTATTTAAGGAGATTTTTTAACTATGAATCGCTGCGTTGTTCTGCTGATGGTTACGATCTTTGGTCTCGGCTGCCTGTTTGTATCGGCGGCTGAAGAGACGACGGTCCAAAGTCGCGTCGTCGCAGTGGGGTTATTCAAGAATGGTCTGGCGACGATTAAGCGAGAGGTCAAGTTGCCCGGGCCGGGGACATATCGGATAGATGCCATGCCTGAACCGGTCCATGGCACATGGTGGGTCGAGAGCGATTCGGTCATCGAAACACGGACGACGACACGCGAGGTTGAAGGGATAAATCCCAAGATGCGTGAGCGTCAGGTCGTGTTGCTGCTCACTGTGCCCGAAAACGCGAAGGCCGCGACCGTACTACTTACGTACTTGACTAAAGGCATCGCTTGGGCGCCGAGCTACCGCGTAGATATTACCGACCCGAAAGAACTAAACATCACGCAGACCGCAGTGATAAAAAACGAACTATGCGACTTGGAAGGCGCTGATATACAGCTCATCACCGGCTTCCCGAATATCCAGTTTGCGAACGTCGTCTCGCCGCTCTCGCCGCGAACAACTTGGGCGACCTTCTTCCAGCAACTCAACACTCGGTTTGCTGACGGACACACTTCCATGCTCAACAGCGTCGCCAGGCAACAGCGCGAGCCAGTCTCGAACAACAACAACATGGATATCTCGGCCGCTTCGACAGGTGAGGGCGTGGACATCCACTACCAGCCGGTCGGAAAGAGAACGTGGAGAGTATCGCTAAACTCGATTTTGGCACTAGGCGCGAACGTGAAACACGCACCCCTGCAATGCCGCGTGACGCTGTGAATATCGCGCGGCACAAAATCAATGCCGAAGCGGACGGCTTTGACAAGCCAGAGTTTAGCATGGTCAAGCCGTTCGCGTCAGTGGCGGGAGTGGCTTTTTGTTTGGTTAATAGGGCTTGGATTAGCAACACAAAAGCAAGCCAACATTTACACGAATGGAAAGGAATGAATCCATATGACAAAAACTCATTGGGCAATTGTTGCGATTTTGGCAACCAGCGTTGTGTGTGTGTTTTCTATACTGGGAGTTCAGATAGCGTCAATTGTGCAAACATCCACGCCCAGCAATGAATCCAAGCCAAGCATTATTAGGGAAGTGCAGAACACACCGGTTCCCCGTAATCTTTGCAACGTGAGCGATTACTTGCAAAAGGTGAAACCACTTTCGCAAAGGTTCAATGATGCCACTGCGCTTGCTGGGTCAACACCGCGGATCAATCTGTCGCAACTGATTAGCCAAATGCAGAGTGCCCGGAGAGAAATGCAAAATATATCTCCACCAGATTACGCTAGAGTATTGCATAGCACAACCATTAGAGCAATGGACGCAATAATTGATTCCTTCATGCTTTTTATGGCTAATGCACCAACATCCCAAGTTAATAAAAGAGCGAGTGAGGCGGTGGACTTGTGGAAAGAAGCTAACGACGAACTAAATCGTCTGCTTATCGCCTGCTTATGAAGGAGGGGGATGCGCTATCAATCAGCGTCGCCGGCGGCAAGGCAAAATATGAACGCATCGTCGAGTGGATCATTCCCGACACTCGCAACGAGGATGGCCACTTGCAGAGGCGGGAGTCTGACGATGAGGAATCTTCGAAGGACGCTTGGGACGCCATCCGCTTTCGCAACCCTCTCGGTTTTCCAATGACGACTTGCGCCGCAACCTTCGTCGCCAGAGGCTGTTTCGTCGGTCAGACAATGAGTTTCTTTGTTAACACCGGCGAACAGGCCACGCTGAAGGTGACCAAAGCGCTTTCCATTCGCACACGCAGCGTCGAGCAGGAAGAAGGCGGCAACGAACGCCCAGTTGCCTGGATTGGCGACCGGAACTTCCGCAAAGTCTCCGTAAAGGGCGAAGTTGGAGTGAACAATCATCGCAAAGAAGAGATCAAGATGATCATTCGCAGGCGTTTTTCGGGCGAGTTGGTCTCCGCCGATGGCGAGCCAAAGAAGACGCTGTGCGAGGAAGGCGTGTACTCGGTTAATCCGCGCGAGGAATTAGTCTGGACACTGACATTGAAGCCGGATGAGGAAAAGACGTTCGTGTACCGGTACACGGTGTTGGTTCGCCATTGAGCGTGTGGAATAGGACGCCGAGTACAGTATGTGTTTCGGTGAACAAGCCGATTTTTACACAATTGACGACATGAGATAAGATTTTTATGGTTGAGTTGCAGGCAAGATGCCTGCGCTACGATGAATGGTTCATTATGGGCAAGCCACTAAGTTGGAAATGGAAGATTGCGATCATAACGCTGATTTTTCTGTTGTTTATGATCGCGTTTCTCTTCTCCGTCTCCGGTCAGGATTGGATGGAAAACAAAATTATCGAAATGTATCAAGATACTCCGATACAGGAGCGCCGCGAAAGCCCCTGGGCTGATCGCTATCTGACGCTGGCTTGGTGGCGTTCCATGATATTGCAAGATTCCGAGAGCGGAATCAAGATGTACCGCAAGTTCTGTGGCTTGCCAGAGAGAACGCAGGACGATAGTGTCTTTCGGACTTGGAAATTGAAGAGTCCGCTCTGTAGCGAAGACGGGAAGACCGGTTGGGGTCCCATGCATCCTCGCGCGCCCGAAGCTTATTTCACTTGTCTGGAGCTGTGCGACCCGTTGCAATCTTCGCAGTTCACTAAGAAACAGTGCGCCGACTACTATATGCTCTTTTATACGTGGATGCTGCAGAAATCGCCCAATCGCAAGGTGCATCCGTACTTCAATAAGTACTGGCCGAAGATCAAAGATATGATTCTCAAACATCCAAATATCCCCATCTCGACGAATATAGACATGCGCGCGCCGCTGGCGCCGCCACCGCCAAAAGAGGACTGAAACAACTAATTAACCACAGATAGACACAGATAAACACAGATGAGGAAATCCATGGATTTAGAACAATTAAAACTTGATTTGTCTAATTGGGATGAAACTATTCGCCGAAATGCGGTCAAAACGCTCGGCGATAGCGAGATGACGTCAATATTGCCGTTATTTGAATCCGCAATAAATGATGCAGACGCAAATGTGCGCCTTCAAGTCGTTCGCGCTTTAATGAATATCGGCGGAGAAAAAGTTTTGCCTTTATTAGGAAAAATGCTTGATGATAAAAATGTAAAAATATGCCGCGAAGTAATTCGCGCCTTGCAATATATTGGTGGAATTAAAGCAATCGCATTGCTGGAAATTGTGGCGAATCATCCAATGCAACATATTCGCTATGAAGCGCGTAGCGCAATAAATCGCCTTCATCATTCATTGCCATTGGAAAGAAAATTATAGCGCTTCCGTTGGCGTTCGTAAAAATTATTGCTCCAAAAGAATGCAACAGACTTTTGTGGAAGATCAAGGATGAAAAATTGCGAATCGCCAGTATCCGGCAATACCGGCAACGCGCAGTTGCGCGGCAAAGATAGTAATTCGGTTCACACGTTTGGCGTCAGTAATTATGACGAATACTGGCGCGCCAGAGGCATGCACAAGTCGCCGCGCGAAGCGCACCGTCGAATGGAAGCGGCGTTGTTAAAATTGCGTCCGCCTCCCGCCCGCGTGCTCGAACTAGGGCCGGGTCCAGGACACCTTTTCGCTTTGCTGCAAACAGCCGGCTACGATATGTATGCGGTGGATGCGTCGAAGACGGCCATCGAATGTCTCAAAGCGCCGCCAAATCAGTTGCGGCTGGCCGACCTGAACGACGGTTTGCCCGACTTTGGTGTTCGCTTTCAGGCTATCATTGGCGCGATGGTGTTGCATCACATCACTGAGCCGGGCGCGTTTCTTGCGCGATTGCGGACGACGCTAGAGCCTGGAGGTTTTCTGATCCTGACGATTCCGAATATCATCACGCTGCGCAATCGTCTGCGGTTTCTGGCGGGGAAGTTTCCAAAATTAAGCGCCAGTCACCGAAATTTCATGACTCCGCACGAGGCGACGGAACTACTGCGTCAGTCCGGGTTCAACGTGCTGCAGCGGCTGTCGGCGCGACGAAAGTTTCTGAACGCGACGATCCCGATCCTGTTTTCGAACGAGTTGGCGCTAATCTGCCGGACTGCGCTATGACGGACGATCAGTTTCCTATGGTGGGTGTGCCCGAAGTGGATGCGGGCCACGCCGCTGACGAAGCGAGCGGCTTCGGCGACGAAGTGCGCCGTCAATTGGAGGCGCTGGGTTTTATCGAGCCACGCCACATCGCCAGCGGCTATAAGGCGCGTGTCTATGCGGCTCACGCGCCGAGCGGCGAAAAAGTGGCCATCCGCGTGCAGGCGAGCTTCGCGCTCTCGCGCCCGCGCGAACGGCCTACGCTGCGTAATTATCTGCTGATGAAATTGCTCGTCGCGCTGCTGCCGACGCATCCGAATCTGATTCGTTATTACTCGTCGGGCGCGTTGCGCGTTCACGACGCAACAGGAACGCGGACGAAGGTTTTCTACCAAGTGATGCCTTACGTGGAAGGCATGACTCTTCTGGCGGCGCTGAACGATCCGACATATCGCGCTGGCGGACTGGAGCGCTTGCGCGGAACAATCATGGGGATTTTAGACGGTTGGACAGCGATTCATCGGCGCGGGTTACGGCAAGGCGACATCTATCCGGGCAACATTTTGCTGGAACGCGATACTTGGAACCCAGTGCTGATAGATCTGCGCTTCTCGCTGCGTTTTGGTCGGACGCTGGTACATGAGCATCGCAAGTTTCGCGCTACTCTCCGTTCTGTGCTGACCGGTTTCTGGGAGAACAGCAAGATTTTCGAGCCATTAAATGCCAATGCCGCTATAGTCTACTGGCAGAGCCACAACCCGGAGACGCGGCAGCAGTTACAGGAGTGGTTGGATTTTGAGGCGACGCTGGCCGAAGGTTGCGCGCGGTTTCACATCGCTCCACCACGTCTGCTGGCGGCTGCGCGTGAGATTGCATGTCGGCAGATTTGAATCTCAAACTCACGCGGTGCGCGCGCGTGGATAGTAATCGGCTATCGGCAATGGCGGCTTTTCATTGAACAGCAATGCCGCCATGATTTCGGCGGTTATCGGCGCCAGACATATACCGTTGCGATAATGACCAGCCGTGACAAAGAGATTATTTATTCCCGGTACTGGCCCGATGAGTGGGTGACGTCCATTCAGACCGGGGCGCAAGTCCGCCCAACCCTGGACTGGTTCTGCGGCTTTCAAGGCGGGCAGAAGCGCGCCGCCGAATTGACGCAACATCGTCTGGCCTTCCGGTGTCGTGACTGCCTCGAATCCAACCTTCTCCGTCGTGCTGCCGACCAGGGTTACGCCGTCCGGCCGCGAGACTACATAGCGTTCGTCACAAGTGATTAAATTTGAGCACAGCGGTGTCGGCAATTTATAGCAGACAATTTGTCCTCGCACCGGTTTGATCTTAGCCGCGCCAGGCGCGAACTGCGTCAACGTCTTGAACTGAGCGGTCCAGGCGCTCGCGCAGCAGACGACTTTTCCGCCGCGATAACGCTGACCATCAGCGCCGATCACGCCGACCGCCTGGCCATGCTCGATCCAGATATCGGCGACGTTGACGCCTTCCTTAAGTTTTGCTTCACGCTGGCGGCAAGAGAGCGCCAATGCCCGGACAAGTCTGGGGGGGCGAATCTGCGCGTCGTCGGAGAGATGCGCTGCGGCCGCCACGGACCCGACATCCAGAGCAGGCTCCAGCTCTTTGGCTTGCTCTGGAGTGATCCGTTCGGCGCGCACGCCACGTGCGCCACAACCTTCGATCAGAGTGGCAATCGCGTCTGCGCCATCCGCAGCCATACGCGCGAATGTGAAAATTTCCAATGAGCCGCAACGCCGAAAGCCAATATCTATCTCAGTCTCTTCCAGTAATTGCGCCGCCCACTGTTCATAAAGTTTGATACTGGCTAGAGCCAGATCGCCGTAGTCGGTTATGTTCGGCTTGGATTTAATATGAGGACGGCAATTAAGCATCCCGGCGCCCGCCCAGGATGCTCGCGCGCCCGCGCGTTCACGCTCCAGAATCATGACCGACACATCGCGGCGCGCCAGCGTATCGGCCAGTCCCAATCCGATTACTCCAGCGCCAACAATCAGCACATCCGCAACCGGCTCGCTCACTTTTGATCAACTCTCTTATTGAGTCCAGTTTAGTTAATGTCAACAGTCTTGTCCACTGGCGGCAGGCGGAGGCATTAAACGAATGAGTGCTCCTCAGCCCGCGTTCTCTCACAGCATCTGGTTATCCCTCGGTGGGTCGCTCTTTCGAGCGTTGCCCACTTCCGTTTCACCAGACACTTCATTAGATACCGGACAAAGTGAAATCAGTCAAGTCTTTCGTGCGTTCTTGAGCAGCTCATGCCTTATAAACTCAACCCATGCACGTAG
>JAZDLP010000148.1:0-23282 GCA_043801885.1 Planctomycetota bacterium
GTCCGTTTCTAGCGATTCGATAACATGGTCTTTCCGAAAAAGTGGAAACGACCGAATAGCAGAATGCGCGTGATCATCGACGGCAACCCATCCTTTTTGAGAAAACAGGCTTGACGGGTAGTTCCATAGCAGAACACAGAGAGAACATAAGGAAATTTTAGATTGTTGTTTGTTGATTGTGGATTGAAGGAAAACAGATCGTCTTTTGGCGGCAAATTTTGTCTTGAGTGACCAACTTTGAAGTTCTTATATCTTGAAATAAGAAGAATCTTATGCGTTTCGCTGCTCCGAAAATATCACTCGACCCGCCGTAGGGGCACGGCATGCCGTGCCCCTACGGAAATATCGCAACGTGCGCGGTATTTTCATTGTTTCCGGGTGACGCGCAGCGTCATCGCGACTGTGGCGAGAATAGTTGCTTCATGCTAAATATCACCAAACTTTATTGCGGAACGCAACAACCGGCTGACGGGCTGCGCTATGGCCAGAGCGCCGACGCGTCGCGTCATGTTCAAGAACGCAAGCCGGTAGTGGTGTGGAATATCACGCGCGCTTGCAACCTGAAGTGCATCCACTGCTACTCCGACTCTGACGCCAGGTCTTACGCGGGCGAGCTGACTGACGAGCAGTGTCGCACGGTGGTGGATGACTTGGCTCAATATGGTGTCCCGGCCGTGCTGCTCTCCGGCGGCGAACCTTTGATGCGCCCGCGTTTCTTTGAACTTGCCGCATATATGGTATCGAAAGGCTTGCGTCTAACGATCTCGACCAACGGCACGCTCATTGATGAAGCTATGGCGCGGCAGTTGAAAAATCTGCGCTGCGCCTACGTCGGCATTTCGCTGGATGGCATTGGCGCGACGCACGACCAGTTCCGAGGCAAGGCTGGAGCGTTTGAGACGACCGTTAACGCCTTTCGTCACTGCAAAGCCGTCGGCCAGAAAGTGGGCTTGCGCCTGACGCTGTCGCATCACAACGTAGATGACCTGGATCGCATCTTTGAATTCGTCGAACAGGAAGCGATCGAACGCGTCTGCTTCTATCATCTGGTCTATAGCGGACGCGGCAGTCGTCTGCAGATTCTGTCGGCCGCAGCAACTCGCTCGGCACTGGACCGCATCCTGAACCGCGCTACGCGCTGGTCCGCCGCGGGGCAGGCACGCGAAGTTCTAACTGTCTGCCAACCAGCGGACGGCGTGTATCTGTATCTGCGATTATTGCGCGAAAAAAGTCCGCATGCCGCCAAAACGCTGAAGCTGCTGGAATGGAAAGGCGGCGATCTATTCGGTTCGGGTCATGGACTCGGCAATATTGACTCGCAGGGCAATGTCCACCCAAATCAATTCTGGCAGACTTGCACACTGGGTAATGTGCGGGAAAAACCATTTAGTGAAATCTGGCGCAACTCGCGGGACCCGTTACTGATTAATTTGCGCCAACGCGCCACACGAATCAAAGGCCGCTGTTCCGAATGTCGCTACATGAATTTGTGTGGCGGCGGTTTTCGTGCGCGCGCCGCGCAAGCCACCGGCGATCCGTGGGGTTCTGATTCCGCTTGCTACTTGACCGATGCCGAGATTAAAACATAACCTGGAAAGCCACAACAAATACGTTGTTCTTGACTTCGCGCAGACCGCGCGTGTTATCGCTCGGATCGTTCACCCAGATATAATTGGCCTGCAACTTCACATCATGATTCTTAAGGTAGTAGTTGATGCCTGCGGTGTACGCATGAGTCTTGAACTGATCGGTGTGGCGATCCGGCTGAACCAAGTCTTCAGCGGCCACGTTTTGATAGGTTTCGTAGCGGAAGGCGAACTCGATGTCATGCAACCAGCGCACACACCCATTGCCACTCTTGAGACTTTCGGCCCAGATGCTGTTCGAAAGTTTGTAACCAGTGTCAAAATGCCAGCCTTGAACCGTCACAGGAGTTGGATTCAATTGACCAACAATGTTGCCGTTGACATCAGTAGCGCCACCAGTTGAAAGCAAGTTAGTTCTGAACCCGCGGCTGGCCGAGTAGCAATCTTTACCGGAGCCCCATTCGCCACGCAGCCACCAACCTTTGACTTCCCCATTTGGCCGATACCAAGCCCAAGCGCCTTGACGGTTGATGGCCGTCTGAGCGCGGTTCAAGCCGTTGGTGGCGAGATCAGGATCAAAACCTGTGCCGGAACTACCGCGGTAGCCATCGGTGCGAGCGTAGCCTAATTCGAGACGCCCCCACCACTTCTCCTGACTCCATACTGGTCGCACGGCTACGCGCCAAGCGATGTCTTTGGCATTGTTGTCGTCGCTACGGTTCCCGCCTTCGAGAATTTCGGGATCAGTCAACACTGTGCCGTCTGGGCCGTTGAATACGCCAACCCAGTACTGCACACGATTATCCACCCAAGTACCGTGCATCATGGCGCCGATGTCGCGGACGTTATTTATAGCGGTAACCATGGCGCGTTCAACGAATTCCAGATGTCCGCTACTGCGCCAGGCTTCCTCGCCCGCCGGCGGCTTGAACTGACCAATGGTGAAGTCATGATGCGGAACGATGCCGTGAAAATTGATATATGCGTCCTGAAGCAATTGCGGAATGATTGTTTGTCCAGATTGTAATCCGCTGCCAGTCCGTAGATTTGGATTACTGAATACGGCGTTGTGCGCCGGGAAAGTCGGTACAGGCGTAAAAGTGATGTTGGATTCGCGCGCCGGATCAATCATTACGTAAGCCAACACGTTTTCATGAATATCCAGCGTGAATCGCAACTCAGCGCGTCGAATGCGGAACGTATCATTATCCAACACTTCGTTTGGTTCTGGAGGAGGAAATCCGCCCGGGCTATTATCCAGATTATTTCCGGCAGCCGCTTTGACGATCCCAACGTGGTCGTTCTGAATTGACTGGAACCAGACCTGCAACAATCCGCCGATTTGGAGCTTGCCGTTCTTTGTGGTTACCGGCGCGTCAGGCCCGTACTTGGCGCTCGCCAGATCGTTCAATCGTCCAACAGATGACTTGGCGGCAGTCTCTTGCTTGCTCACATCTTTGCGCAGTTTCTCGACCTCTTTTCTCAGGTCCTCTACAGGTGAAGCCGCTTGAGAAGCGCTCACCGTCAAAAACAGCGCCACTGCGATGATCGAATATAATCGTTTCATACTTTCTCCTCTCTGAAAGCCGTGTTTCTTGCGTCGTACACAACCCAATCATTAAAATCTTTGCATCGCGCAAAAGTTTAACGATTATAACACAAATTATAAGTTTAAACGATATTGTCATCGCTAACGCTGTCAATGATATTTCATCCAAAACGCGAAATACACGGTTGCACTGAATGTAGCGCAGGCATCTTGCCTGCCTCGTAGTTTGATATTGATCTTTAACCAACAAGCAGGCTGGAAGCCTGCGCTACGCTTGGTGGTTGCACTCATCGACATGCCCCCGCGAAACAGTAATCCCGAATCAGGATTTCAAACGCTTTTCCAGCGCCGTCAGTTCATCCTGCAGCGCCTTGGGCAAATGAGCGCCGAACTTGGCGTAGTGCTCCTTAATCAGCGGCAGTTCAGCCTGCCAGCCGGCCTGATCAACGCGTAGTAATTCATCGAGGTTGCCCGAGGGCAGATTCAGACCGGACAAGTCAATATCGCCTAGTTTTGGCAACAGTCCAATAGCCGTGGGGATCGCCGTGACTTTGCCGGTAACGCGTTCGAAAATCCACTTTAGCGCTCGAATATTTTCGCTGTAGCCCGGCCAGAGGAATTTATTCTCACTATTTTTGCGGAACCAATTGATGTAATAAATTCGCGGCAACTTGGTTGCATCGGTCAGGGCGCCGATTTTCAACCAGTGCGCAAAGTAATCGCCCATATGATAACCGCAAAACGGCAGCATGGCCATCGGGTCGCGGCGCAATACGCCAGACTTGCCGGCGGCCGCGGCCGTCGTCTCGGAAGACATGATTGAGCCGAGGAATACGCCGTGCTGCCAAGAGAGCGCTTCGTTGACCAGCGGAACAACCGTAGCTCGCCGTCCGCCAAATAGTATCGCGGAGATCGGCACGCCTTGATGATCTTCCCACTCCGGCGCAATCACCGGGCACTGGCGAGCTGGTGTAGTGAAGCGCGCATTTGGGTGAGCCGCGGGACGGCCGCACTGCGCGGTCCATGGTCGGCGCAGCCAATCGGAGAGTTCGCTGGGTTTTTCGGCAGTCATCTCCTCCCACCACACGTCGCCCTCGCGCGTCAACGCGCAATTCGTAAAGATCGAATTTTTTCGCAGAGTCAACATGGCGTTTCGGTTCGAACCGAGCGAAGTGCCGGGCGCCACACCGAAGAAACCCGCTTCGGGATTAATCGCGTACAATCTGCCATCCGGCCCGAACTTCATCCAAGCGATGTCATCGCCGATGGTCTCGACTTTCCAGCCCGGCACGGAAGAATCCAGCATCGCCAGATTAGTCTTGCCACAAGCGCTGGGGAAAGCGCCGGCGATGTAACGCACTTCACCTTGGGGCGAAGTAAGCTTGGTGATCAGCATGTGCTCCGCCAGCCAGCCCTCATCGCGCGCCAACACTGAGGCGATGCGCAGCGCAAAGCACTTCTTGCCCAGCAGCGCATTGCCGCCGTATCCGCTGCCGAACGACCAGATTTCGCGCGTCTCGGGGAAGTGGACGATGTATTTGTTGGCCGCGTTGCAGGGCCACGGCGTGTCCGTTTGGGCAGGTTCCAGCGGCGCGCCGACTGAATGTAAACATTTGACAAAATCGCCGTCGCCGAGAACGTCTAGGACATTAGCGCCGACCCGCGTCATGATATGCATATTACAGACCACGTAGGGCGAGTCAGTTAGTTCAACGCCGATCTTGGCGATGGGCGAACCGATTGGGCCCATACTGAAAGGGATCACATAGAGCGTACGACCTCGCATACTGCCGGCGAACAGATTGAGCAACGTCGTCTTCATCTCATCCGGATCGCGCCAGTTATTAGTCGGCCCGGCGTCTTCTTGATGTCTGGAGCAGATGAAAGTGCGGTCTTCCACACGCGCCACATCACCCGGATCCGAGCGGCAGAAGTAACTGTTAGGACGCTTGGCATCATCAAGACGAATATATGTGCCGGCGGCGACCATGCGCTGGCTGAGCGTATCGTATTCGCGTTGCGAGCCGTCACACCAATAAACATTGTCTGGCTTGCAGAGCGCGGCGACTTCATTTACCCAATTTTGCAATTTTTGATTATGCGTCATTATGTTGTGCTCCATTCATTTGTACGGTGTATTCTTCACGCAACCGTTCGTAGCGCAGGCGTCTCGCCTGCAATTCAAACACTTTATTGTAAGATGTCGGAATTTCAACACTGATTCATCTTGCCTGCCTTATAGTTTGACATTGCTCTTTAACCAACAAGCAGACTGGAAGCCTGCGCTACACTTTGTGGTCGCACTCAGAGACATGCACACTAGACTCCTTTTCTTGCGCTTTTCTTTGCGACTTAACCGCGTTATATTACTAACCGTCAAAATCTTTGCGTGATACAAAGATTTTGATGGTTGAATTGCAGGCGAGACGCCTGCGTTACATTTTTGCCGAGGTGGCGGAACTGGCAGACGCGCTAGCTTCAGGAGCTAGTGCCTTCACGGGCATAAGGGTTCGACTCCCTTCCTCGGCACCATAATCGTAGCGCGGGCGTCTCGCCAGCCTCTCGCTTATGAGACGTCGTATTTGTCAGAGTAGGCAGGCGGGACATCTGCGCTACGGGCACTAATGCTATAGGCTTCTTTTCAGCCCATTAGTCGGCTTGTGCGTCGTGCAGCATGGCTTCGGCCTCTTGGCGTGTGCGAGTTGACGCGGCTTCACCGCGCAGCATCAGCGCCAATTCTTCTACGCGCTGCGGCCTCTCTAAACTCTTGACGCTGATTACGGTTACGCCGCCGGATTGTCGCTTCTCGACTTTGAGTTGGCGTTGCGCATAAGCTGCGATCTGTGGCTGGTGAGTAATGGATAGGACTTGACGCACCTTGGCCAGGTCGCGCAATTTTTTCCCAAGTATTGCGCCCAGACGCCCGCCGACTCCCGCGTCAATTTCGTCGAAGACAACCACCGGCAACCGATCCGCGCCGCTCATGCGCGCCAGCACACCTTTCAGCGCCAGCATTACGCGCGAGATTTCTCCGCCGGAAGCGCAATCCTTTAACGGTCGTGCGGGTAGTTCGGGATTGGCGCTGAACAGTATCTCCAACGTCTCCGCGCCGGCGGGCTTGAGCTGTATCGGCAGCAGAGCGCGCGCTTCCTGTTCGAGTGTATCCGGCGCGGCCGACTGATGAGTGACCATCGGTTCGGCAGGCGCGTTGGCGGTTAAAACGATCTGCAGTTTTGCGTTTTTCAAGTCCAAGTCGGCGAGTTCTTTATTGACGCACTTCTCCAGTTTGCGCGCGGCGGCTTTGCGCTTGCAAGACAATTTATCGCAGGCGCTGCGCAATTTTTTGACGGCTTCCACTAGTTGTATTTCTCGTTCTTCGGTGCGAACTTCAAGCTGCTCGATGTCCTGCAAGTCGGCGCGCAGTTTTTGGCGCAGCACGCGCAACGCGTTCAAGTCGCGGCCGTGCTTTCTTTCCAACGCCTTCAAAAGAGCGCGCCGATCTTCGAGGCTCGCCAGCCGATCAGGATCGCTGCGCGCTTTTTCGGCAAGGTCGTTCATATCTCGCGTGATCTCGCGCAGTTCAGCTAAAGTCGTATGCAATCGTTGGGTCAGCGCGGATACATCAGGTCCGGCGTCGCCAAGCGCGTTAAAATTCTTGACTGCGCGCGCCAGCAATGCGGCAGCGCAGTTGTTATCATCGCCATCCAGCGCCGAACCGGCATCCAGCGCCGCCGCGCGCACCTTTTCAGCGTCGCGCAGCAGCCGCACTTCGCCTTCCAGATGCTCAGAATCCAATTCATCGAGTCGCGCGTCATCAAGTTCTTTAAGCTGAAAGCGCAACATATCTTCGCGGCCTTGCCGATCACGCGCGGCGTGGCGCAGTTCGGCGAGCGACTGTGCGGCGCGAGAAGCTTCGAGATGAGCCTGTTGTGTGGCGTTGCGTTCGGAAGTCGCTTCGGCGAAACGATCAAGAATATCCAGTCGCGTGGCGGGGCGTAGCAGTGACTGGTTTTCGTGCTGGCCATGTATATCGAGCAGACGATCAGCCAGATCCTTCAGCGCCGGCAATGACACGGGCCGGCCATTGGCATGAGCGCGCGGGCGACCTGAACGGGGCAGCGTGCGCGAGAGCACTAATTCGGCTGGTGAACTGGGCGCTTCAAAGACTATGCCCAGTTCGTTGGAGAAAAAATCAATCAATTCCGGATCAGATAGCAGAAAGCGCGCGGAGACTTCGGCCTGAGCTTCGCCCTGACGAACGAGATCCGCATCGCCACGCGCGCCCAACAGAAATAACAAGGCATCCACCAGCAAGCTTTTACCTGCTCCGGTTTCTCCGGTGAGCACGTTGAGGCCGGCTGTAAAGTCAATCTCGGCGCTTGGAATTAACAGCAGATTCTTGATGCGCAGTTCTACCAGCACGTTAGCCCTCCGTCGCCGGTTCCGATGTGTACGGGGCTGAGTACCCTCTATTCAGGGTCGAAAAAGACTACAAACGTGGCAACTTTTTATATACTGCACGGTTACGAAGTAAAAAGTTACCCTGCATCTGGCATATTTGAACCATGCCCAAAATAGGCTCACTTGTCGGTTTGAGGCGTAGCTTCGCTACACGATTAGGGCCGCACTACGCGAGCAGGCGCGGCCATTTCGGCAGATCCGCATCCGTCAGATCCAAAAACTTCATCACACGATCCCGACAATATTGCGCTCCCTTTGGCGACATCCATTGCAGATTATGCACAAGCCAGGAATTATTGCGCATACTCGCCATACAACGCCATTTTTCGAGGTCATCGCAGTAGCTCTTTCCGGCAGAATCGCCGCGCTCTGCCAGAAGCTTGTAACTATTGTCCATACCAAGTTTCACATGCGTGTTGATGGGATTATGCAAAGTGGCGCGCAACTTATCCGGCATCTCCCCCACGGGGACATTGGAGTTGTCTATTTGAAAGAAACGCTGCAAGCGTCGGGCAGCATTCAGTTCCATCACTCGATAGTATAGCAACACGGCCAGATCGCAGTTGCCTTGTCGCGTTCGCCGGTCTGCGTTGGCGATCATGTCGAGCAAGAGAGGGTCGTCCTTCTTTGGATTGTCAGCGAACCACTTTATATCATAGGAATCTTTCAGCTTTTCGACGAGCGGGATCGCGATCTTGACGGCGCAGGCGGCATCTTTCACGATCGTATCGTTTGCATGTTTGGCGGCAGTCATCAAATCTTGCGGAACCGCGCCGTTCTTCCAGTGTATAAGCGCGCTCTTGTGATTGAAAGCATCCCAGTTTGCTAGGCCGTCCAAAAGCTGATCGAGCATGCCTAATCGGTTACGAACGTTTTCGTCAATTGATCGGCTCCTCTGTTGGCCCACGATCTCGCGTGCGGCTGCAAACTGACCTTGGTCCGCCAGCCGCAGCGCCAGACGGATGTTCTCAGTGCCCAGTTGGTCCCATGGGTTGTCGTTGCGAACCAGTATTTCTGTCCCGGAGATAACAGTGCCGGTCCCGTTCTTGGCGCTTGTGCCGCTGACATACAGAAAACGCAGCCCATAGGGCGTGGCGGACAGAACCGCCGCTGCGGACATATTTTTCTTACCGCCCGTATAATCCACTCGGACAGATTCACGCGGCAAATTATTCTCACGCAACAGCCACGACAGTGCTTCGTTACAGATTTCGACACACTCGTCAAGTTTATCAGGATTCGACACGATAAATGTTTTGCGATCCAACGCATATCCCAAGTCCCGCGCGTAGTCCTCGATAATGGACACTTGTTTCTTCGAGTTCTCGGAGCAAACAAAGGCTACGCACTGAGGCCGGATTTGCTTCAACGTGAAGCAGATCGGTTCAATGGTGCCACCGACAGTGAAGAGCACGCCTTGAATTTCGGATTGACGATTTTGGATTGACGATTTTGGATTAGATACATCATCAGGCATAGTTAGTGGCGTCATTTTGTATAACCTCCAAGTTAATAACCTCCAAGTTATACTACACGCGGTCAAAATCTCGGCTTTTGCGAATTACAAATTAAGAATTACAAATTACGAATTGCTGTTCGGCGAGAACCCAAAGGATTCAAAGCCATTAGACGGTGGAGCGAGCGTCTCTAATCGCCGACGGGCACGATATTCTTAATTCTTAATTCTTAATTTGCATGCCCCTCCATGCTATAAAAGTCGAGATTTCCCCCGCGCGAAGTATAATTATACGCAGCCAGAATTTTAGCTTTTTCACGACAATGATGCAAATCAAGATACCACTTTTGGTATCGGGTGCGCGATCTGGGTACGCGGGCGGGACGCCCGCGCACCCACAGTTTCAATCCCCTGTCATCGGGGGAGCTTATTGCGATGCAACGGGATAGTGGGTTCAACCTATTCATGCAAGTTTCAATCCCCTGTCATCGGGGGAGCTTATTGCGACAAAGAACAACTTCCAGGCATCTCTGATCTTGAGGTTTCAATCCCCTGTCATCGGGGGAGCTTATTGCGATTTACTTTTGCGCTCTCGCAGTGGCGGGAATTTCGTTTCAATCCCCTGTCATCGGGGGAGCTTATTGCGATCCGGGTAATCGGGACAGGCCATCAGGCGCCTTAGTTTCAATCCCCTGTCATCGGGGGAGCTTATTGCGATGATAGCCGGCGCATTCTCCGGGCAGCCGATTCGAGTCTCAATCCCCTGTCATCGGGGGAGCTTGACTAGAAACGAAATTCGCGCCGATGAGTATGCCTCAATCCCCTGTCATCGGGGGAGCTTATTGCGATTTTAGACAGTGTCCGCTGCTGTATCACCAGAAGTTTCAATCCCCTGTCATCGGGGGAGCTTATTGCGATGGTCAACCTTCTAACTCTTTATTCTCAAACGTGTAACAGCGCACTTTCCGCGAAGGTGCCTGTCCAACTATACTATTTCTGCGCTTATATTGAGCGAAATCCTGTATTCTATTGTCAAAGAACATGTTACAGCTTGCGCGAACCTTCGACGTAGAGGCCGTTGTCACCAGGTTCGCGGACGCTCAGCACGCCAGCGGATATGCAAACGCGTAATGCACGACTTCCGGCTGCGTAGAGTGTACGTTTCGCAGCCAACAACCGCGTGGCGCAGCGCCGATAAACGACGCTCCTGTGGCTAACAGAATCACGGGGCGCTTGTAAACCCCGCCGACTGTCTGCACGCCACCGAGCTTCCCGTAGTGCGGCTGCAGTTTGCAGCAAATATCGCCGCCATAATCTTCTTCCGGCACACACGGCGAGAGCGTTACCCAGCGCGAAGACGGCGCATCGGTCGTCATCATTTTACATGGTTCGGCCTGGCTCAACGTGAAGCGACCCCAGCCCGTCGAGGCGTGTTTGAGATGCCCGTCCAAGCCGATCTGCTCCAGCGCCGATACGTACCTGTTCAGCTCGCCTTCATCGCAACGCAGGTATAAGTCTAGGCGGCTGCCCGGCCTGTATTGAATTCCCATGCGTTCATGCAGCGAACCGCTCAACGCGCCGTTGGAGATACGGTTAATAGCGGTGTGTAGCCCGTTCCAGCCTTCAGTCAATTTGTTCTCGGCCGACTCCGGTGGCGACCACGGCAACTGCAGGCGGGGCAGCAGCGCGGCCACAGATATCTGACCTTCGACAATCTGTCGCAGCAGTCCTGGACGCGACACGCTCGTACGCCAATAGCGAGCGTCCAAATGCGTGAGTTTTCGCGCCCGTTTACGGATCGCATGCCAGTTTGACTTGGCGCACTTAGCTTCCTTGTCGCCATGCTTCTGAGCCACTTGATTGAATGCCTCTTCTGCCACGAGCCACTCTTTCAGACACACTTGCGGATTGTCCACTGGCAACGGCAGGAAGCCTTCGGGAAACACGTCAGATAGTCGGAAGGCTCCGTCATTGGCGGCTTGGATCAAGCGTTGCGCGCCTGTCGCGCCATCGGCTTGAGCAAAGTACCAGCACAGATGCCCAGCCAGTATATCGCCTCGCACGTGATGCGAGAAAACACCTTCAGGCATGAAAGGGATACGGTAGTCGCGGACGGTCACGGTTAGCGGCCTCCCATAGCAGCAGGCACAGGCCACTGCGGCTTGTTCTTGCGGACTTCGTCCAAGTTCACGCTTATGGACTCGTCCTTTTCGTCTATCTGCGTCAGATTGCGGAAGGCGACCATGCCGCTGCCGCGCGATCCGCCACCACCCAGAGCGTCCTGCTCCAGCAGCGCCAATCCCCACAATATCCAGCGGAAGTTTTCGCGGTCGGTCTTGCCGCCGTCGTCATTCACGTCAAACACGCGATAGCGGATGTTGATAACGAACTGGACACCCGCGGGAACGCGCTCCATAGGCCGCGGATTAGCCATCGCGGTGATGCGATTGAGCGAGTTCTCGTTCTTTTCTTCGGTCAACCATTTGCCTTCCTTGAACATCCGCAGCCAATCGTAAGGCTTGCCGTCTCGCATGCCGCCGTTCTTCTCCGTGGCCAAGAAGCTGTCGCTGACCAGCACGCGTGTTGGACCCATGACAACTTCGCTCTCGTCGCGCAACTTGCGAGCGGGCACGCCAAAGACCTTCAGGACGGGATCGTCCGACGAGTAGTTGCCCTTGGAGCCGCGCACTTCGCCTTTTAAGTGGGCGCCCGTATCCCATTCCAGCAGCGAGCGCAGCTTGCCCTTGAGCGACGAGCCGGGAACATAGGGCGCGTTGTCGAGGGCGGTGAGGATGATGGGATTGTCATTGCCGCCAATCTCGATATCATCCTTGCTCTTGCCCACGTGCAGTCCCGTCAGCAGTTCCATAGTGCCTTTAATTTGCCAGTAGCCGATGAGTCTCAGTTTCATGGTGTGTTCTCCTCTATCCCTAATCGTTAAAATCTTTGCATCGCGCAAAGATTTTTATGGTTTGAATTGCAGGCGAGACGCCTGCGCTACGTAGTATGCTCAATCCTTACTTTTGGGGAAAATATGCAACGACAGCTTCGAAACTCTTGACAAAAGCCTCGAAGTCTCTTGTGTCCTGGATCGCTTCGACGTTATTTTCGAGATAGCGCCGAAAACGCGGGCCGATCTTCTGACGGTTAAACGCGTAATGCGCCTTGGCCACCAACATGCCGATCCGTGCCCGGGTAGCATCGAAGCCCTTGGCGCCGACGATTTTCTCCAAATCACGGACTTCCTTGAAGAAGCGGCGCATCTGTGTACTACTGGTAGATATCTCTTTGCTCAACTCCTCTGCCAGGTCCTTTGCCTCCTTGCACAACAAATCTGAGCGCATGTTCTTCTTCTCTACATCAACGTAGTACTTGATAGGTGCCGCTGGCTCTGCAAGCACGCGAACCTTCGTCGCGGAAGGCCCTTTTCTGCCTTCGCCGAGCTTGAATTCCCCTTCCACTTCAGCGTCATCAACCGGTGTGCCGCTGACGACATTGAGGGAGAAGTGGATATCCTCTCCGCCGTTAGCCGGCGTGATGAAGCCGAACCGCTTCTCGGCGTTAATCATCTTGATCCTGCCCTTGAACGCTATAACCATAGTAATCGCCCTCCTCAGCAACACCTCTTATATCTTGCGCAGACAGTGCAGCGCGTACTCGGCGGGCACAGCCAATCGCGCCATGCGCGAACGCTCACCGCCTTGCGGAACCTCTCCTAGGGAAACCCAGAACTGTCCCTCGGCCGAACTCTTCCACTCGGAACCTGTATTCTCCGCCAGACGCGGCGCCAAGTTGCGTCCTAATTGGTAATGATAGTGCGCAAGCCAGAGGAAGAGCTTGATGTCAACGACGCTCCCGGCTGCCTGTGCCACGTCCATTTTCTCGGCCAGTCGCGCGAACCGCAGCAACTGGCGCAGGAAGGACATCGGCGGAGCATCCTTGCCGCTGAACCGCTGGGCCAGCCACTCGCCTTGTTCGAGCGCGCTCCACGCGCCAATATCATCAGAAGACTTGGGCTTTGGCGCGCAGTATTCATCCCAAGTGAGCGTTCGCCCAAACACGGTGATACTGTTGCGTCCAGCTCTCTTGGCCTGCTCCAGATCGTCGTCGGCGATGTCGGCTGCGCGCCGAATAGGCAGGCGCGGCGAAACTAACACGACGGCTGCGGAAAGCGTGACGTTGGGGTTACTGCCCGTGTAGCGCGCGAAGGCTTCGCGCAGGCGCTTGGCGAGGCCCAGCATATTGCGCCACGGACCCACGAGCATGAGATCATCACCGCCGGCGTACACGGTATAGACCAGCGGGAACTCAGTTTGGAGAATGTGCATCAGCCGAGAACCGAAGAAATGGTCCAGCATTCGGCTGAGACCGGCGTAGCGCGCCAGAGTCATTTTTTCGCGCAGACCTTCGCTAAAGACTTGGCCGAGACGGTCCACGTCCGCTTTCAGCACAGCCAGCAGCGGTCGGCCAAGGCCGTCTCGAACGCCGCTGGCCGCAATGGCGTTGAAGGGCATGACGTCGCCGATGGTGGCTGGATTATCCATATCGGCATCACGCCAACGATCTTCAGGAATTTCACGCATCAAATCTTCTGTCCAGTGTGGAACATGATTAGCGATCGGGCGCAGCGGCAGGCGCGCGGCGTCGCCGGCGTAACTTTCCGCGCGCAGCCATGACGTCGCCAAGCGGTCGGGACAGTCGTGAAACAGCGTCGCATGTAGCTTGCCGCCAAGCAGAGGAAACGGAGGAAACGTTGTTTTGCCTAAACTCTGATCGTCCGTTGCCGAATTGATCAGCGCCAAATGGGAGCAACGGACGAGCTGGCGGCCGAGATCGTCCAATACTCGCCGTCCTGGTCGGGGACCATAGTCCTCGCTTGACAGGATTTCACTATCCTCCAAATCCACTCGAGGAAAGTCACGGACGAAACGATCCTGTCGCCATCCGTCAGCGCTGCGCGTCAGCGGTCGCGCCTTCGCGGCTTCCAGTTCCACGCTCAACTGCAACGCGCGGCCCTGATATTCGTCAGGTTTAAAGTCGGAGATGGCCATCGGTACCCAAGCGATGTTGCAGGTGATTTCGCCGAGAAAGTCAGACAATAGCGATTCCGCGATCTCTTTTTTCTCGAATGTCAAGGCTTTCTCCGCTGCCGGCGTGAAGGGGGCTAGGAACTGGAATCGTCCACCGGCTTCGCTGATGAGACACACATGCGGCAAGTCGAGTCTTTGGAGCAATAGAGTGGCGATAGCGCGCGTCAATGCGGTCAGCAAAAACGACCGCGCTCGGAGTTGTCGCGCCTGTCCTTTGGCTACGCGACTGCGGAAGATATAGGCCTGTATCCCGGTAAGATCGCCGCCAACAAGCAGGAGACGCGGCCGCTTTGGATCTGAGGTAACAGTCTTTTCGTCAGCTTGGCCGCCTGTAGCCGTGTAGTATCGGCCGAGTGTCTCCGCCAAAGCCGCAACAGACCGATGGTGGTCGTACAGCGGCACGTCAGGCATCGCGTTCGTCGCGCTGGGTATGCACCAAGTATATCGAGCCATCAACCCGTCAAGCAGGTCAACAGCTTGGGTAAGATTGGCTGGTTGCGTCGCCGACTTCAAGTTATTGACAAAGGACTCCCACAGAGCCGCGTACGCCTTTGACTGCGACTGCCCGTGGCCGGCTACCGAAGCTGACACCGGATCGGAGGAAGCGTCTCCCGCAAGCCGCCGCAGCGCGTATCGCAGATCAACCGCTGGCTTGGGTTTGTCTAATGCGATTTCCGAAAAAAGCGGCAGTAACAGCGTTGTGTCTCGCCTATCCGCACGGCCCTCATCGTCAGGCATACGGTCAACGCCAGAAGAACACCAGTCAGCCTGCTGAAGGATATATTCCTCCACCGGACAGACAAGCGCCGTCGCCGTGTCGCGCATCTGCGGCGCGTGATGGCGCGCGGCAAGACAGGCGAAGGCGTCGGCCTTAAGAGATTGAAGTCCCGCTTGAACCAGAAAAGGAGCAATCGTTTGGAGAGCAGCTTCGTAAGTCCATAAGACATGTTTGTGACTGTAGCCGTGGCCATGGTGAGAAGGGCAAAAGACGTGGTCGAGTGAAACAGCTTCGCGCAAAGGAAACCCGCCGCGCTCAAGCCATTTACCCAGATCATGACATAGACCAGCAGCAGCTAACAACATACATTACGCTCTTTCTGCAAGATACATATTACAGCGTCAGTGAACGATCACGTCCACAACGCCAAAACCAAAGGTTGCGCCTTTGCCGACATTTATGTCAGCAACGGCGATGATATACGGCAGCCAATTATCCAGCTTACCTGTAAATGTAATACTGCCGACCACCCCGTCAAAGATCATTCGTTGTTTTGTTCTCGTGCTAAAACGGTCTATAGTTATAGGCTTTAGGCTACTTTCGACAATCTTGATCTGCTCGGCTTCGGCAAGTAACATCCGATTATCGCGTTCAGGCAGAGGTCCGCAATATAACGTATGCAGGGCGCTGACGCGCCGCAAAATCGCGCGCGCGAACGCCACGAACGGCAACTCGCGCGCAATACGGCCCTCAGACTTGATGCGGGTTAACGAGCGGAACGTGATGGTCGCTGAAGCCGCCTTCCCATCAGCCGGCCACTTATGCGCTTCAGACGGATACCGCAGCGCGGGTGATCCCTTCCGGTATACTTCCCAGTCTCCTGCGGCCAGTGGCGCAGTCACGGACAGAAGTTCAAACGGCACACGCTCCGATCCTAATCCGATAGTCTCAAGGCGCATGAAAGCATGGATGAAGTATGGCAGCAGACTCCGGGAATGTCCGATGAGCGAAAAACGGAATGACCACTCGGTCCCTTCCGGCACGTCCGTGCGGTCGTCGGCTGGCGCGCGAATGGCAAAGGGATGCGGCGCGTGTGTCCGGTGACTTCTCAAGGACGGTTCTTCACTGGGTTCGGCCAATGTGTTGAAGACGTACGGGTAGGCGCACGTCTTCAGCAACCGGCAATCATCGCAGACGAGCAGACGAGTCGCGCATACCGTCCTGCGAAACTGAATGCCAAACGCTCCTCGTAACGTGATGCCCTTGAATGCAGAAAATCTGCCGCTACGCAACAATCGAATGTTGAAATTCAGCGGAACGACTTGCCAGTCGGCATTCATCAGGTCACGCTTTGCGGCTTGGCCGCGCATGAGCCTCTGCGGTGATCACGAAACGTCCAGACCGCTTGGCGCAGCGCCATCCGTCGTGACCAGTCGCAATCCGCCGTCGGACAATTTTACCGCCAGGATCATGCCGTTACTTTCTTCACCGCGGATCTTAACTGGTTGAAGATTATCTACTATGATAAATGCGCGGCCGATCAATTGCTCTGGCGTATAAAACTGTCGGATGCCGGCTACAACTTGCTTGATGCGATCACCGATTTTGACTTGCAAAATGATCAACCGATCCGCTTTGGGATGCGGCACAGCCGATATTACTTCAGCCGTCCGCAGTTTGATGCGACGGAATTCATCTAGTGATACCAAAGAGACGCCTTCCGGCGTGGTACTCGTACTCGGCGATGCGCTTGGAAGCGATACTGTACCAACGGGAGCGACGACGATGGCAGGCGGGGAAACGGCGACAGACGTTTCGTGAGTCGGCACGGGCACAGAATTTGTCATATTCATCCTTAACGAGATCCTGGCACTTCAATCGGCACCGGCACACTTTCTTCTTCTTCAATCACCGGCGGCAGATTTTTAGCGGTGGTGGCTTCTTGCTTTTCTGATTTCTGCTCTTCTTTTTTAGCAATCTCCGATTGTCCGACTTCAGATTTTGTTCGGCTCTTGGCCACGCGAGTCAGATTTTTCATCGTCTTCTGAGCGGCCACTTGAATGCGTTTGGATGGCGCGGGCTGTGTCGTCAGCGCCATCTGCAGCCGTTCCTGCGCGATAGTCAGATCGCCGTTCTTGAATAACGCGACGCCGTACCAAAGATTATGTTCGGGATTATCTTTCATTAGCGCATCAGCCGATTTGAAAGCTTCGAGGGCTTCGAGAATTTTGCCGGTATGCAGCAATGCCGCGCCCAAAACCGATGCGGCTTGAGCTTTATCGTTGTCGTTAGCGGCGTCGGCCAGCGCAGCTTGAGCTATACTCAACGCTACATTCAAATCATCCGCTTTGTGGCGATCAATTCTAATCTGCGCGGCCAGGAGACAGGACGGGACGGACTTTGTCAACCGCACAGTCTCATCTGCAGCAGCCAGAGCTTCAACGTACTTCTCCAACGCGCGGCGTGCCAGGGCCAGATCATACCAAGCCTCAGCATTTTTGGGCTGCAGTTTGACCGCTTGCATCAGAACAGACTCGGCGCCAATCGCATCGGCCAAATAACGCACGCGAATCTGCCCCAAAGCGGCCAGATCATCTGCCCGATCCGGGGCCAGTCGGAGCGCTTCGGCATAGGCTTCGACTGCGGCACTGTAGTCCGGGTTTGGCCGATTAGCCAAGACATGCCCCAAGCGACTGTAATTGCAAGCAGCGGGCTTAATGGCTATCGCGTTGCGAGTAGCTCGTTCCATGTTCGTCCAATCTTTGATAATCCGAGCCTGTTCAAAAATTGTCTCCTGCATCAGAGCACTCTTTAAATTAACCTTGGCGCCATTATCAAGTTTTTTCTTGATCATCTCGTTCTTAGCGCCAGTGATGCGCATCAATTCGATTTCCAAGGCGTAGGCCGGAATGAATGTGGGATCCTTGGCAATCGCTTCGCTTGCATTCTTCAGCGCTTCTTTATAAAGATTTTTCGCTTCGTCAGCTTTATTCTCTTTAGTCAAATCATCAGCTTGACTCTTCAATACAAGCGCGATCTTATAATAAGGCTCTGGCCAATGACTGGCCAATTCTTTGGCTTGCGTATACTGGCTCAGCGCCTTGTCGCGCTTGTTTTGCATCAGATAAATGTCGCCTAATTCAACTTGCAGACAAAAGTTCATTGGCCGTAACAACAAAGCTTTGCTCAATTCAGCTTCAGCTACGTCAAATTTGTTTTCAAGAACCATCGCCATAGCCCGATTGCGATGAGCTTCCGGGAGTTGATTATGCGGCGCAAGTCTTTGCGCATAATCCAGTTCTTTGTGCGCAGACAAGATGTCGCCCAACAGGGCAAGCGACAGGCCAAACTCAGCCCGCGCTTCGGGATTGCTGGGTTCCAAAGTAAGCGCGCGAAGAGCACTCTGGCGCGCTTCGTCGGCATAGCCAATGCGCAGATCTGTGCGGGCAAGCAAAATCAGATTTTTGATGTTGCCTTCGTCTCGCATTACCGCATTGACCAGCGCATTGCGAGCCAGACTGTACTGCCGCAATTCGTAGTATGCGCGGCCAAGCATCGCGTAGATTTTGGTTTCCACCTGCACGGGGATACCGAGCTTTACCGCGGCTTCCAGCGATTGCGCGGCGAGGTCATAACGCTTCTTGGCCAGTTGATTGGCGCCCAACTCGATGTGCCGCAAGGTCGCGTTATTTTGAGCAGTTTCCGGGATGATCTCCAGGTTAACCACTTCCAACCAAGCCAGTCGCTCGCTCTTGGAGCATACTTTGACCCAGAGATGAATAGGCGTATACATGGGTAGATGCGAGATTTTTTTGATCAAATCCTGCTGTTGAAGCTTGTCCACATAGAAGAGCGGATGAATACTGCCGCGACCATCTTTCGTCCAAAGCTCGGCGCTATAACTCCAAGCGCTAAAGTTCACAAAGGTGCTCTGATCAAAGGGCGTAGCGAAAGGACGGAAGAATGACCCGATCTTGGCGAAGTACACATCCAGTTGGAGCTTCTGATCCATGTAGAAGGTTGTCTCTGCGCGAACTTTGTCCAGCGTAGACGGTTCAAATCCATCGAGATCCTTGCCATATACCTCAAAATACTTATCCCATGTCGTGCGCATTTTATGGAAGCCATGCCGCCATTTTGCTCCTATACTTTCGGGTTGTACAGGCGCAGGTATAAATGGACTGGGCAGTCCATCTACAACCTCGTCGTACGCCCAAGCATAACCGACTGCAACCAAGAGCAGAACACTTGTGAGTCTGCCCGCTATGAACCTCGTATTATTATTCATGCTTTCCCTCCATATACTATTAACCGTTCTTGTATAAGAATTTTGGCTCTTCGGAAAAATCTGTGGGTAAAAAACAGAGTATTTGATTCAACCAGCAATGGAGGAGCACTCATTCGTTTAATGCCTTCGCCTGCCTTTTTCAGCGTCGTTCTTAAACAGCTCATGCCTATAAACTCACGAATAGCTAACCCACGTGTTATGGCACACACTACGACGTTTACCTGTGCCCAAAGTTACCCACAGTCATTTGTCGAGCCATATCAATCTATTTCGTCAAGAGCTTCAAGCATCATCATGAAGTGGCTTGCTTCTTCCGACATATCGCTGTTTTTGAAAGAATCTAGCCAATCATTAACTTCTTTCGTTCGTCCCTTGAGTTTGTTTTTGAACTCTTCTTTATCTGCAACAGCAGCTTTTTGTTCAAAGTCATCTCGTATGATATCGTCGCCGATCCCCCATTTTTCGGCCATCGGAATAAGGTCGCGAAGATTTGGCGGAACATTTTCAGGATTAATTTTGATAATGGGCAGGTTCTCGGCGGTCAAGTTATACTTTATCTTCATATTCATCTTCTAATCCTCGTAGTATAAGTCCTATACCTTTTCCGCGGATGATGTCAACATATTTTCGAGATTTCCATTCCTGATGATTTCAATGGCGCAAGCCAACTCCGCCGCCGAGCGCGGCCACGGACAATCCTTTGGGAGCAGGTCTTGCAACGCCAGTTCTTGACTCACCAGAGCCATGCGCGGCCGCTCCAACCCAACGTCCGGCCAGTTTTTATTGCTCAAGGCATCACTTCTTTGACAGCTCGCCACTTTGCCATCGAAAAGAAAAGCCATCTCATCCGCCCAGCTATGCGCGAAATCAACATCATGCGTTGAGAAAAGAATTGTTGTCCCTTGCGTGTGCAGATGATCCAGATATTGCAGCAGTTGTCGTACTCCTGTCGAATCCAAGCCGGAAGTCGGCTCATCCAGGATCAACATGCGAGGTCGCATGGCGAGTATGCCGGCCAAGGCGACACGTTTCCGTTGGCCATAGCTCAAGAGGTGCGATGGTCGTCGCGCCAAGTCTTCGATTCCGAGAATCGCCAGCGCCTCTTGCACACGCGTTCGAGTCTCCGCTTCCGACAAACCGAGATTCAATGGACCAAAAGAAACATCTTGATACACGCTTGCGGAGAATATCTGATCGTCGGGATCCTGCAGCATCAACCCGATTTGTTGTCGCCATTGGCGCAGCCCATCCCGAGTGTAGCTTAACGGCGTTTTATCGAGCAAGACTTTGCCCGCGGAAGGACGATAGACGCCCATCAAGCACAAAAATAGCGTCGTTTTTCCAGAACCATTTGGCCCAAGAATCGCCATGCGCGTCCCGCGCCTGACGCTCAAGTTTAGTTCACAGAGAACATCCGTCCCATGTTCATGAGCATATCGCAGACCGCATGCCTCAAGCATCACATCGTTCATTACCATAAACTCCGTAACGCAGGCGTCTCGCCTGTAATCCAACTTAAAATAGGAGCTATATGAATTATAGGAGTATATACCACACACAGTTTAATGACACCAGAGCGTAACAATCACTACTACAGCGCTGCAAAGACAAGACAGCACGACTGCTGGCCAGCTCAATTTGCATGAAACGGGTAGAACCGTCAACTGACCTTCGAACCCGCGCAGTTCTAATCCAATCTCAAGCCGGCGAGCCAGCCCGAATACTCGGATAAAAAGATTGCCCGCGAGCAATCCAAGAGAACGTATGCTCAATCGCCAAGTAGCGTAGCCCAAACGCAGCTCTTGAGCGCAACGCATTTTTGTAGATATTCGAAAAAATAGAAACAAAAAGCGATATATCAACAAGGCGATCTCGCCACTCCAATGATACCAACATGGTTAAAGAGCCAATAGCCGTGAATGCCAACGGCGCCGTCAGTACTCGCAAATACACTAGCGGCGAAATCCGCGGGCCTGACAGTATTATCGCCGTTACCACAGCAAAAACGATCAAACCGCCTGGAAATGGCAGGAATATACAGCACAGCAACAGCCCTCCGCCAAACGAAAGTTTCTCCAAGGGGTGTCTGGCCGCCCACCGATTGCCATAAGCGCAACAGTCCAGCAGTTGATGCATGGATCACCGTTACCATTAATCATACAAGTCTTCGTGGCGCACAAAGAAAACTCAAAAAAAAGTTTAGGCCACAGTAATGCTCTTTTGTTCAAAGTATAGGAATTTCAAAGTTGATCACTCAAGTCAAAAATTGCCGCCAAAAGACGATCTGTTTTCCTTCAATCCACAATCAATAATCTAAAATCAAAAATCAAAAATTCCCTTATGTTCTCGCTCGACCGCGAACATAGCCAAGATAATAGAAGAACACACCCGCTCCCAGCGCCGCCTGTAATGCAAACAACATACATTCGATCTCTCCGCTGGGTGGCTCCCATAGCGGTTTAAACCATGGCTCATACTTCGGCGATATCTGGCCAATCATCTTTTCGGCTTGATCGTCCGCGCCGCTGAACAGTTCGACCTTCGCCTCTTCGCCTGCTGTGGATACTTGACTATCCACATCAGTCGTCTCCGCTGGCGGAGCGCTACGATGTATAACTAGCGGCGCCGCCGAGATTAAGATGGCGACGCCAATTAGAACGATATTTTTAATCATTGATTAATTCTCCTTCTCTGTGTCCTCTGTGGCTAAATTGAATTGCGAGCGAGGCGCCTGCGTTACGTAGTCACCCGCAGCTCGCGCAATTCGTCAGAACTATGAGCAGTCAATAAATTTATCACGACTACGGTTAGAAGACCTTCTGTAATAGCGAGAGGTATCTGAGTTATGGCAAAGATTCCCAAAAACTTCACCAACGAGCCGGCGAAACCACTAGCCGGGTCAGGAAAGGCCAGCGCCAACTGACACGCGGTCGTAGTATATGTGGCCAGATCGCCCAAAGCCGCCGCTACAAAAATAGCCACGCCCATATTGCCGCCGCAACTCCGTATCATCTTGAATAAACCGTACGAAACAAAAGGACCGACAATGGCCATAGAAAATATATTGGCGCCTAGCGTTGTTAATCCGCCATGCGCGAGCAGCAACGCTTGAAAGAGAAGTACAATGGCACCAAGCACTGTCATGGCAGTTGGACCGAACAGCACTGCGCCCAAGCCGACACCTGTCGGATGAGAACAACTGCCATTCACGGAAGGCAGCTTGAGCGCGGACAAAACGAACGCGTACGCGCCAGACGCTCCTAACAATAGTCGCGTCTGTGGATGCTCACGCAACTGACGACGAATCGAAATTACTCCAGCGATCACGAATGGCGCCGTTGCGCCATACCAAGCGATGGCATGAACGGGCGGTAAAAATCCTTCCATAATGTGCATCGAACACCTTCTTTCTTGCTCGCTGAGTCGACAAGCAAAATAGTCTGCGAGTAGCCTCGCGCTGGTGTTCGTGGAGAAATGTTTGACGCGAGAAAAGCGGAGATCGCTATCGCCTTCAAACACGCGCTGTCATTATGAAACAACAGCTCACCCCACGAATTCCCTGGTCGAGGAACCTCGTGAAGTCGCTTCTGGCAGGTCTTCTGGCTCCCGGATCGTCCTACCGTTGCCCTTCCCATTTCGGCATACTGGATGCCTCAACAGTGGCTTCGCAACGGATCGTCCCCGGTTACAGCGACGACCACCGCGACGGTTTCACACCGTCTTCCCTATTTACGTTCTCAAAAAAAAGGTAGCCGTTCACCGCAGCGGCGCAGAGATCGCAGAAAAAAGCGAAGGAAACGGTTTATAGAAACAACGTTCCGTCTTGCAACATTACTATTCAATTCTCTGTGTACTCTGCGCCTCTGCGGTGAACGGCTACAAAAAAAGAACGTGCCTAGAAGCGCCTTCGAAAATATATTGTTAATCACTTTTCGCGCCATGTCCAGCGAATAATTGCAGGCGAGACGCGACGCCTGCGCTACAAAAACAGCAATGCGCGTGACTAATCCGCTGTTTGGCTGTAAATAGTTTCTGTTGCGGAAAAGAAAAAATCGCGGAAAGTTTCTATAATTGATATACTATCGGAGGCAATAAAAATCTCAAAGGAATAACACCATGCGCTTGAAATCTGAA
>JAZDLP010000152.1:0-15419 GCA_043801885.1 Planctomycetota bacterium
GTAGTTTGTTGTTAGTGTGTGTCGGACAGGCTCTGTAATCAAAAATTCAAAATGGTCTTATATTCTTTTTCTCCGGGTGAAAGCGTGGAATACGGCGATCAAACAGTGAGGAATAGCTCTTCGAATTTCAAAAATCCACAATTCCCTTATGTTCTTGTTGTTCCCGGATGATGCGCCGCGGTATCGCGACTGCGATGCCGTGAACGGTTGCAAATAATCTTTTAGATTTTTTAATCTGTGTTCATCTGCGTCTATCTGCGGATTTTTTAATCTGTGTTCATCTGCGTCTATCTGCGGATTCCTTAATCTGTGTTCATCTGTGGATTTTTTCGAACGGCTTGTGGGACTGAACGGGCGCGATTTTTTAGAAATTTGTCTTGACAAGAAGTCTATATTGTTATAAACTTGTTTACGATACAAACCATTAAAGTGCTGGGCGCGCTTGGAAACCTTGGAGGGGAAAATATATGAAACGCACAAGCATGAACATGAGCTATGACTCATCCGCTGGCGACAAACCGCCCGATCCTGTCGCGGTTGAGTTGAATTGCAGGCGAGACGCCTGCGCTACGGCTAGCGACCAAGTGCCCGATCCAGTCGCGGTCAAGGCCGCCGCTTTGGAGGCGCGGAGAATGTTAGTCATTTCCTGTTGGCCGCTGGTACTGGGGATTGGTCTGTTGGCAGGAGTATTAGCGAGCATTGATTCTGTAGTTCGCGATGATGAATTCTTTTTAGGCGTCTTCGCCTTGTTAGTGGTCTGCTTGGTATGCTGCTGGCCGACGATCAGCCACCGGCTTCAGAAGAGATTAGGTTTGTTCGCCACGCCTTACAGAACCGCCGACCTCCGTGAGCCAAGAGTTCGAACGCTCCTCGCAATCATGTTCATTGTTGGGGCATTACTTCTCGAAGCCAGTTTCTTGGTTCTCTTCCTTATACCAGTGATGACGCCCATCGGAACTTCCCTGTTTTTTCGTTGGCGCAAGTGTGCGCGTTCGCTGCCGTGCGAGGAGACAGGATCGCAAAAGGAGGATCAGCAATGACTCCATCGCAGTCACCCAGCGTAACGACCGAGCTCGACCCGGTGATCCACGAGGCTACGCGCCTGCGCATAATTGCGGTTATGAGCGAGTGCGCGATCGCCGACTTCAACTTTTTGCTTGGCACTTTGAGTCTGACACGCGGAAATCTATCCGTCCATATCGGCAAACTAGTGACCGCCGGCTATGTCGAAGAAAAGAAGGATTTCGTGGATAAGAAATCGCACACCGAATATCGGCTCACCACCGCCGGCCGCGCCGCTTATCGGCAGTATCTCAGGGGTTGGAAGCGGCTGACCGGAAACTGAAGCATTTTGAATTGCTGATTTTTGATTTTTGATTGTGGATTATTGACCGTCATCTTCATCACCTTCGACTGCGCCGTGAAGTAAAACAATCTAAAATCTACAATCAAAAATCTAAAATGTTTGACGGTTACTTGACAGAAAAACAGGCGTAGTTAGAACAGTTTTATGGAAAAGCTCGCGCTCTCGTCTGTCGGCATCACCTTTGATGATGTGCTGCTGCTGCCGGGTTTAAGCAACGTGTTGCCCGCCGAGGCAGAGACCTCGACGCAATTGACGCCTCGCATCCGCCTGCGCATCCCTATTCTCTCTGCCGCTATGGACACCGTTACCGAAAGCCGACTGGCTATCGCCATCGCGCAGGAAGGCGGGTTGGGTGTTATTCATCGCAACATGTCGCCGGAAGATCAGGCGCGCGAAGTAGTTAAAGTCAAACGCAGCGCGTCCGGCGTGATTACCGGGCCGGTGACACTGACGCCCGAACACACTATCGCCGAAGCTAAATCGCTGATGGAGACGCAACATATCTCCGGCATTCCCATCGTCGAACTCGAACCGGGCGATCCGTCTGGCATGGCGCGCAAAAACGGTCGCGTGGTCGGTATTCTGACCAAACGCGATTTGCGATTTCAGCACAACAGCTTGCTGAAGATCCGCGACGTGATGACTCGTAATCTGGTGACCGCTCAACCCGGCACAGGACTGGAAGAAGCTCAGGAGATTTTGCACAAAAACAAGATCGAAAAACTGTTGCTGGTGGACGACTGCGGACGATTAGCTGGGCTGATTACTATTAAAGATATTGATAAGACGCTGCGCTTTCCAAAGGCTTGCCGCGATGAAAAGGACGGCTGCGTGTAGGCGCGGCCATCGGTGTGCAGGACGAAGCGCGTATTGAAGCTCTGTTGAAAGCCGGCGTGGACGTGTTGGTAGTGGACACCGCTCACGGCCATTCGACTCGCGTCATTGACACTGTGAAGTGGCTCAAGAAAACCTATCCCGCTACAGAAGTTATTGCGGGCAACGTGGCCACCGCTGACGGCGCTCGAGCGCTGGCCGAAGCCGGCGCGGACGCCATCAAAGTGGGCGTCGGTCCCGGTTCAATCTGCACCACGCGAGTCATCTCTGGCATTGGCATGCCGCAATTGACTGCGGTGCTGGAAGCTTGCGCCGGAGTGAAGGGCACGTCCTGCCGTATTATTTCCGACGGAGGCATTAAATTTTCCGGCGACATCGTCAAGGCTCTGGCCGCGGGCGCGCATGCCGTGATGCTTGGCAACCTTTTTGCCGGCACCGAGGAATCGCCCGGACGGATCGTGCTCTATAAAGGCCGCCAGTTCAAAGCGTACCGCGGCATGGGTTCGTTGGGAGCGATGGTTGAAGGCAGCGCCAGTCGTTACGGTCAGGAAAGTTCCATGTCGGAGAAACTGGTCCCTGAAGGCATTGAAGGGCGCGTGCCATATACCGGTTCACTGGCCGCGTTTCTTTATCAATTGGTAGGCGGCTTGCGTGCGGGCATGGGTTATGTGGGCGCGGCGACTATCGCCGAACTGCCGCAGAAGGCGCGCTTCATCCGGCAGAGCGCCGCGGGGTTGCGCGAGAGCCATCCTCACGATGTCCAGATCACACAGGAAGCGCCCAACTACCGGCTGGAAGAAAATTACGAAAATTAAAAACCGGTAAGGGGCTGGACTCAATAAAACACGTTCAGCAATGGTTGAGTTTATAAGGCATGAGCTGCTCAAGAACGCACGAAAGACTTGACTGATTCCACTTTGTCCGGTATCTAATGAAGTGTCTGGTGAAACGGAAGTGGGCAACGCTCGAAAGAGCGACCCTCCGAGGGATAACCAGATGCTGTGAGAGAACGCGGGCGGAGGAGCACTCATTCGTTTAATGCCTCAGCCTGCCTTTTTCAGCGTCGTTCTTGAACAGCCCATGCCTATAAACTCACGAATAGCTAACCCACGTGTTATGTCCCGGACAACCTTGAATGCTACATTTCATTACTGATTCATCTCCAGCGCTTTTTCGTAATCCGGATCGGTCCAGCAGGCGTTGCCGAGCATCTCAGAAAGCGGATCGTAGTCGGCTGGCCCGAAACCCAGATGTGAATGTCGTCGCCAGCCTTCGGCGTATTCAAAGCGTCCCGACATTCGGCCCAGCGCGCGACTCATCACTTCCATTTCTTTCAAGTATGAGTCCATGTCTTGCGATACGGCAAGCCACTCTTTTTGAGTCTTATGCCTGGAGAGCATCTCACGTTTCTTGGCCAACACTGACGAAATGTCAACGTACTGACCTGAACGAACCAGAGCGCGCAGGCCGTCGCGCAAGCCGTGCGGCACGGCGTGATACAGCGCTGTATTTCCACTCCACGTCGCTACTTTTGGCGACGTTTTAAAATTTCGTATTCCACGTACGAACGCTGCGCTGACAATCAGTCGGCAGGTGTTCTGATGATCTTCCATGTAATCGCAAGGCGACTGAGTCAGGATAATGGTCGGTTTGACTTGCCGAACAACAGCTCCAACTTTAGCCAGCAACTTCGGTTCATAAAAAAGAGCGACATCGTTGACTAACGCCGGATGCGCTCGCGCGCCGATGACGCGCGCGGAATCCCGCGCTTCTTGCGCGCGCAACCGGACGATCTTTGAGCTGTCATGGACGGCTGTGCCACAATTACCATTGGCCAGATTCCACATGTGAATTTCTGCGCCGACGGCCTTCAGTTGCAGCAGTGTGCCAGCCATCATAAATTCGATATCGTCCGGATGCGCCACTGCGGCCAGCACGACGATTCTGGATTCTCGCGCAACTTTTATCATAGAAAATTCTCGCTAAAAGTTAAAAAAAGCAAACGGTCAAAAACCGCTCCCTAACGGTCGCGGTTCGGATAACAGTAATCGCATTGTTAATGGTGTACTGGGCTTTTGCAAGTCAGCTTTTGGCGATGCTCCACGCCAACGCTTCGATTACTTCTTGCGCTTGCCGACCACCGCGTCGCAGATCCAAATTAGCGCGAAAGATCGCTTCCATGCAGTGGCGCAACGAGGCGCCGGAATGCTTGCGCAGTGAGCGTCGGATAGATTCCTGTCGGAAACCAAAAATTTTTGCGGATTCGAACACAACTCGTTCAGATTGTCCGGCATCCAGCGCCGCCTGTAAATCTTGCAGCTGAGACACTTTCCATGTTAGCGCGCCGAGAATCAGCATGGCGATGGAGCCTTCAATCGTTACAATTTTGCCGGCTTTATCGCCATCGGCGATGCCGCGGTCGAAGATAGCGCCCAAGACTTCAAGCGCACGCTTGGTGTCGCGATCCAGTATCGCATCGGTGAAATTAAAGGCATTGTAAGTTCGTGTGGACGCGCATATCTCGGCCACGGCTTCTTCGCTGACCGGAGTAGCGTTCGGCTGTTTGTCCATATTCGACCGTAGCGCCAGCGCCAGTTTGTCGAGTTCTTCCTGAAGCACACTAAGGTTCTGTGTCCCGCGCGCCAAAAGAGCCAGCAATGCGCCGTGCGAGAGTTCCAGGCCCTTGGCGCGAGCGCGCTTTGCGACTTCGCGTTCCAGATCGGAACTATCGCCGTATTTGCCGGCGAGCGATTCGCATTCAACAATCGCCTTTTTTCCCGCCAGCGCTTTGTAAAAGTTCGTAGTTTTGAGTTTGCCGTATGTTATCGCCTCCAACACCAACGTGGCGTCCTGCGGGATACGATTCAGATTACGTTCGAGAATCTCGCGATAATTTTTATCAGAGAGGAACACATCGGCCTGTCGTACGATCACGACTTTCATTTCGTCCGGTCCGGCGAACATGGAACTGGTGCAGACTTCGTCCAGGAAAGAGGCCGGCGTGATCGCATTCGTTTCATTCGCCGTCATCGGACCATGCAGCACAACCCAGTTCAGGCCGGCTTCCTGATCACCAAAGGCTGCCGCGCGCACAGCCATAATCGCTTCCTCGCGTAATGCAGTTTCAGGGCCGAGGATTAGGATAACACGCGGCAGAGTTTGACGTGTCCAGATGGCTGGTTTGGTGGGAGCTTGTAAAGCGATGGGGTGTTTGTCCATATCGCAGAATCTGGCATGGTTCAAAAGCAATAGTTTTTGGGTAACATATACATCTTTCAAAGATGGCTAAAGCCACTTTTCCCGACACTGTAATAGCGAAATCGGGAATTCCCCCCCCCCTTGTAGGGGCGATTCGCGAACCGCCCCTACTTTAATTGGTCTTCGCCGGTATCGTCAGTTCTTGCCCTACCTTTAATTTGGCAGGATCGAGACCCTTATTAGCGGATATGATGCGAGCGATCGTCTTCGGTCCGGAGACTCCATAATATTTTTTGGCGATCCCACTTAGCGTCTCGCCGGTCTCCACTCTATGAATGGCGACTTCAACCATCGGCGCAACTTTTACTTCCTTGGCGGCAACGGCTAATCCTTCTTTCGGCGACGGCTTCTTGGCGGCCACAGCGCTGTTATCCGGCCCCGCAGTTTTTGGTGTGTTTTTACCGGCCTCTGCAAAGGATGGTAGTTTCATTAAAATTGTCTTATGAGGGATGATCGGGATGCGAATAAGGCTGCCTACTTTCATTTTATCGGCGCGCAAGCCGTTATTGGCTTCCAGAATTTTCTGCGTATATTTGCCATCCCCGTAAATTTTGCTGGAAATCTTCCAAATGTTGTCATTGGCGACGACCGTGTAGGCGTAACCGTCCACTGGATGACCGGCCTCGGTGACGCCTTTGTTCGGCGGCGTCAGTTCATGGTCGGCCAACGGAGTATCGTTTACAGGCTGAGCGCCTCCTTTAACTTTGGAATTCTCCGGTGTTGTCTTGAATGTCTCGATCAGCGCAGGCGCAACCGAAGACTTTGGCGCGACATTAATGACGCGCGTAGTTTGATCTTCAATAAACTTCTGCGCCGCAACGTTGATCGCCGGCGACTTGACGGCTGTTTCAGTAGTCGCCGACGCATCATGATTAACGGATGCCGTTGCGGCGGCAGTCATAATGCCTGTAGTTTCGGCGCCATCAACACGTCGCACTTCACCGCTGTATGGAACTGCCGACTCTGCGATGGCGTTCTCGCCTTCCACGGACGCCAGATGATCAGAATCTTTGTATAACGCACGACCAATCAACAATGTGATCGCTAATCCCAAAACCAGAATCACTGCCAGACCAATGCGCGCATCGCGTTTCACGAGTTTCTCCTTCCAGAGCAGTTTCACCTGCGCTATTTTCTTTTCCTAATGACATGTCAACCAATCAAAAACGATAATAAGAGAATCGTCAAAAAAACGGTTGAAGTTTAAGGAAAAATAAAAAAAGTAGCCGTTCAGGCTATTTTGCCACAGAGGACACAGAGAGACACAGGCATCTGGCATATTTGAACCAGCGCCGAAATTCCTATACTTCAAAGCCGAGATCAAGAGATTTTAATTCGTAATTCGTACAAAACGTCAGTCGCGCTTCGTATCCAGCACGCCTTTCATCACGCGTAGCGCGGCGGCGTGTTCGGCCACGTCGTGGACTCGCAATACGGCGGCGCCTTGCGTTACTGCCAGCACTCCCGCGGCCACCGACGCGGCTACGCGTCGCGCCGGTTCGCGTTCATCAGTCAATACGCCCAGAAAACTCTTGCGCGATACGCCAATCACAATCGGCAGCTTTAGCGCGCGGAACGCAGACAGCCGTCGTAGTAGCGTGAGATTGTGTTCAAGAGTTTTGCCGAACCCGATACCCGGATCTATCAACAGCCGTTGCCGTTCGATTCCCGCCACCGCACAAACAGCGATGCGTTTACGAAAGAATGCGATGATCTCGCTTGTTACGTTGCGATAAACTGGGTGTCGCTGCATAGTTTGCGGTGTGCCGAGTATATGCATAAGAATGATGCGGCAATCGGCGCGCGATAGCAGTTTAAGCATGGCGCGATCATGGCGTAGCGCGGAGATGTCATTGATGATGTTTGCGCCTTCGGCCAGGCAGGCGGCGGCTACCGCAGCCGAACGAGTATCAATGCTGATGAGCGTCGTGGTCTGTCTTCGCAATTCCTTGAGGACAGGCAGCAGGCGATGCAACTGTTCTTTGGCAGAGACGCTCCGGCTGCCGGGGCGACTGGACTCGGCTCCTAAATCAAGAATATCCGCGCCTTGACTGATCATCTCCAGCCCACGTTGCGTTGCCGCCTGCGGATTCAGATATAATCCGCCGTCAGAGAAGCTATCGGGGGTTACATTCAACACGCCCATCAACAGCGCGTGGCGCGCGGTGAATGGATTGGGGGGCTGCGGCATAGCCACTATCATGTATTGCTAGCAGTTTAGTAGTATAGAGATGAACGTCAGCCCGCCACACATTATTGCGAGCAACAGTATTCCCATGCAACCCGCAGCGGTCTTTTTCTTTTTTTTGAAACGACGCGGCGGTCGGATGGAAGACTTGTGCTGATCCAGTGTAGCGTAGAGTGGATTTTTTTTAGCCAGAACTCGGCCAATATCTTCAGCCACATCAGCCACATCCTGGTAACGCTCATCAGGCAATTTGGCCATCAGCTTCGAGACAATCTGAACGGTTCCAAAAGATAGTTCGGGGCATATATCGGCGGGATTTTCCAGTTCCTCATGCAAATGGCAACGCATGATTTGCAGAGCGGAGGGGGCTTCAAACGGCACTTTGCCAGTCAGAGCATGGTAAAGTGTGCCGCCCAAAGCATACAGATCGGCGCGATGATCAATATTTTTGTCCGCGCGCACCTGCTCGGGCGAGATGTAATAAGGCGTCCCAATAATGACGCCGGTGAGGGAAAGATTGTCTTCATTTATAAAAGATTTAGCCGTGCCAAAATCGCTCAGTTTCACCGAACCATCTTTGCCGAGCAGAATATTATCCGGCTTGATGTCTCGATGCACGACGCCTTTGGCATGAGCGTGGCCGAGTCCCAACGCGATCTGCCGGATGATCTTTAGCACATCATTTTCGGGTAGTTTGCCGCCTTCGCGCTGCAGACGCGCCTTTAGTGTTTCACCTTCCACGAATTCCATGACCAGATACTGTATGTCTTGAATAGTGCCGGCGCTGTGACAAGCGACGATATTGGGATGGTTTAGCGAGCCGGCGAGTTTGGCCTCGCGTTCAAAACGTTCTTTAAAACCCTTGGTGTTGGCCAGGTTTTTGCGCAAGACTTTTAAAGCGACAACGCGATTAGCCAAAGTTTCCTGCGCCTTGAAGACGGCGCCCATGCCGCCTTCGCCAAGTTTTTTAAGCAGTTTGAACTCGCCGAAGGATTCCATCGGCAGGACTTTTGCCGCATCGGTCTGGCGGCGCTTGCGTTGTTCGGAAAGGATTTTTTTTACTTGTTCCACGTTCAAGACGTTCATCTTAACCATCGTTTCGCCCAACCGCGACCTGCCGCCGCTGCTGCGCAAGGTTTGTTGTTTGAGCAACGCTTCCTCGATCTGCTGATCGTTTATTAGTTCCAGAGTCTTGGCCACATCCCCAAAACGATGGGACGGCACTTTGGTCTCAATTATATGCGCCATTATGGATCCTCAAACTATATGGGTCATCTCTGATCTTCGTCGGGGATCACACCGGCTTTTTTCAGCAAGTCGCCGAGCGTGGCGCCGGTGGCTTGTTGTTTGCGCATGACCTCGCGGACCTCTTCGCGCGACGCTCCTGCTTCGACGCGCTTGTGTTCTTTTTCGCGGCGCTTGGATTTTACAAAAAACTTCGAATAGTTCGGCGCGCCGGGCGCGGCGGGTTTGGCGGGCGGACGAGACCCGCGATCGTGTTTATCGTCGCGGCGCGAACTTTTGCCAGGCGCGGCGTCTTTATTATGGCGTTCTCTGGGTGCCCATTTTTTCCGTTCGGGCAACGAAGAAGCGCCGACTGTCGGCGCTTCGGCGGGAGCAGCCACTGCGTTTTTCGACGAAGGCTGTGATTGTTGCGTCATATCCGCAGCCGGCGCGCCTGGCGTTACAGTCGCCGAGTCAACGATTGCGGCGGATTGTCCTTCCACTGTTGCGGTAGGTTGTTTTGTGAAACGGTTGCCGCCGAAATGGGGCGTTCTGGATGGCCGCGGCTGACGCGAGAAACGCGGGCGTTCGTTGGGAACCTTGGTTCCTTCAGTGGCGCTGACAACATTCAACGCCGCTTCGTTCGACTTGGGCTCACAGACAATCGGCGCGGCCTTCGCACGTAATTTGCGCGGGCCGGCGCTCTTGTCGTGCGCCTGTTGGCGTGGCGGAGGCTCATGCAACGCTTTGATTGACAAGCTGATCCGTTTGCGTTCCAA
This sequence comes from Planctomycetota bacterium, assembly GCA_043801885.1. Lineage (GTDB taxonomy): Bacteria > Planctomycetota > SZUA-567 > H5-PLA8 > H5-PLA8 > JAZDLP01. The sequence goes on from JAZDLP010000152.1 coordinate 9,650, forward strand.
ATCAACGGAGAGCACTTTTACTTTCACGTGCTGTCCGATGGCCAATGCTTCAGAAGGATCGCGAATAAATTTATGCGTAATGGCTGAAATATGCACCAAGCCATCTTGATGCACACCTATATCCACAAACGCGCCGAATGCGGTGAGATTGGTTACGATGCCGTTCAGAACCAAACCCTCTTTCAAATCCTTCACTTCGCATATAGCTTCGTTAAATTCGGGGTTGACGAATGAGCTGCGCGGGTCGCGGCCGGGCTTTTTTAATTCTATAAGAATATCTTTCAGAGTGTAGTCGCCGAATTGTTCGGTCTTGAATTGATTGAGATCAATCTTGCTGATGAGTTCCTCGTGGCCAATCAACTCTTTCACAGAAACATTCAGCGCTGCGGCCATGGATTCGATCAGGCTGTAGGTTTCGGGATGGATCGCGGAATTATCCAGCGGATTAGCGGCGTCGCGGATGCGCATGAAGCCGGCGCATTGTTCGAAAGCCTTTGGCCCCAGTCCCTGAATCTCGCGCAGCTCGTCGCGCGACTTGAATGCGCCCTTGAGATTGCGCGTCTCGATCACGCTCTTGGCCAGCCTTGGGCCAATGCCGGCGATGTAGCGCAACAAATCCGCGCTGGCGGTATTTACATCCACGCCGACGTAGTTGACGCAGCTCTCGACGACTTCTTCCAGTTTTTGCTTGAGCAGTCCCTGATCCACGTCGTGCTGATACTGCCCCACGCCGATGGACTTTGGGTCGAGTTTAACCAATTCGGCCAGCGGGTCCTGCAGGCGACGCCCGATGGAGACCGTGCCTCGCACGGTTACATCATGATTTGGAAACTCCTCGCGCGCGGTGGTCGAGGCGCTGTAAATGGATGCGCCAGATTCGTTGACGAAGACGCAGAAGATGTCAGTCAAGTCGCTATTCTTCAAAACGTCGCGCGTAAAAATATCGGCTTCGCGACCACCGGTGCCGTTACCGATAGCCACGGCCGTCAAATGGTGTTCTTTGATCATTTGAATCATCGTCTCGGTTGCGGATTTTTTCTCATCGGCGCTCTTGTCCGGAAAAATCACTGCATGCGCCAATAGTTTGCCAGTGGCGTCCAGCGCGGCCAGTTTACAACCGGTGCGTAATCCAGGATCAATAGCCAGCGCCGCCTTGCCGCCCAATGGCGACTGTAATAGCAACGCTCGCAGATTGCGCGCGAAAACTTCAATCGCCGTTAAATCGGCGCGTTGTTTCAATTCCTGGCGCACTTCGTTATCCATGGACGGCGCCAACAGCCGATCATAAGCTTCTTCCACGGCCAGTAATAACTCTGGTTTGAAAATAGAGTCTTCTCTGATGGCCAGTCTGGCGTTCATCGCTTCGATGGTTTTGTCCCGCGGCGCTTCGATTACTACTGAGAGTTGTTTTTCGGATGCGCCACGCAGCGCTGCCAGCAAGCGGTGCGAAGGAATCTTCGTAATCGGCTCGGAGAACTGCGCGAATATCGCGAACTTGCTTTTGGACAGGTCGAGACCTTCGCGAGCTTTGGTTGTGACTTTACCGAGACTGATCAATAAATCGCGCGCAATTTTACGGCAAGCAGCGTCTTCGGTGATGCGCTCCGCCACGATATCTCTCGCGCCGGAGAGAGCGTCGGCAATATCCTTGACGCCCATCTCTGCGTTGATGAACGGTTGAACCATATCATCCACACGGCCGCTGGTAGTCTCCTGTTTCCAGATTAACTCGGCCAGTCCGTCCAAGCCTTTCTGCTTGGCGGCGGTGGAGCGAGTGCGACGGCGCTGGCGATAAGGCATGTACAGGTCTTCGAGTTCCGCTTTGGTCGGCGCGTTCTCGATCTGCGCTTGCAACTCCGGCGTCATTTTGCCGATCTCGGCAATAGCTTTCAGAATAAAAGCGCGTCTCTGTTTCAATTCGGTGAGATACTTGAGCCGGTCTTGGATGGTCGCGATGGCTACTTCGTCCAGACCGTCGGTGCGTTCTTTACGGTAGCGAGCGATGAACGGCACTGTGGCTTCATCCTGCAACAGCGCCACTGTGCTCGCCACTTGTGAATTCTTAAGCTTTAGTTCGGTTGCGATTTTCTCAATGACGTCAAGCATATAGCGTGTACCATCTCCAGTAGGAACTTGATTGGCTTAACAATGCAATATACAATAAATTACAAATTACGAATTACGAATTACGAATTACGAATTACGACTTTGGAGGGGTAGCTCAGCTGGTAGAGCAACGGATTTTTAATCCGTTGGTCGCGGGTTCGAATCCCGCCCCCTTCACCATTTTGCCTCCCTATTTCCGTAGCCTACAACTGGCCAGCCCTTGATAATCTTGATAGTGGTATTAGAAGCCAATAGTTTCTGCAACACATCCTGCGAAATGCTGCCTTTGAGTTTCAGCCATTCGCCGTCCACTTCGCACGAGTCTTCAAAGAAATGCCTGGCTAGGAAGGCGAGTGTCTTGCCGTCGCCGGCGTGCACAGCCAGAGTCAGCAGCACGGCGCTCTTTCGCGCGCACGACAAAATTTCGTTTTTCAGACGGCTTAGGCCTTCGGCTTTCAGCGCCGAAATCGGAATAGCATCCGGGAAATCCTTAACTAGGCGTCTGAAGTTTAGTTCCAGATTTGGCGGAATGGCGTCCACTTTGTTGAAGATCGGCAGCATCTCGGTCTGTTCGCAACCGATCTCCCGCAACACGTCGTTAACTGCGACGATCTGTCCGCGCACCAGCGGAGAAGAGACATCGGCCACGTGCAGTAGCAAGTCCGCTTCGCGAGCTTCTTCCAGTGTGGCGTGGAAGCTGGCGATCAGTTGGTGTGGCAGGCGACGAATAAATCCAACCGTATCCGAGATCAACACTTGGATGCCTTTGCCCAATTTCAGTTGACTGGTCTTGGTATCCAGAGTGGCAAAGAGCTTATCTTCGATCCGCACATCCTCGCCGGTCAGAGCGCGCATCAAAGTGCTTTTACCGGCGTTGGTGTACCCGACCAGCGAAACCAGGAAATGGTCGCTCGCGCGAGCGCGAACCATGCGTTCTTTACGGGCTTCGATTAATTTTACTTCGTGTTTCAGATCGTAGAGATGTTTTTCGATTTTACGGCGATCCACTTCGATCTGGCGTTCGCCCGGCCCGCCGCGCATGCCGATGCCGCCTTCCTGGCGCTCTAAATGCGTCCACAGCCGTTTTAGGCGCGGCAGGCGGTATTCCAGCAGGGCGATGCCGACTTGGACGATGGCGGTGCGAGTGCGTGCGCGGCTGGCAAAAATATCCAAAATCAATTCGGTGCGGTCCATGACCTTCATGCCGGTGGCGTCGTCAAGATGCTTGGCCTGAGCGGGATGCAGGTCGTGATCGAAAAGAATACAACGCGCGCCTTGGGCTTCGGCCAGTTCGCGCACTTCCTGGACCTTGCCTTTGCCGATGTATGTTGCGGACGAAATTTCTTTGATATGCTGCACAACCCTGCCGACTACTTGCGCGCCGGCAGTTTCAGCCAGGCGTGTTAGTTCTTCCAACGGCTCTTCATTTGGCAGCAGGCTTCCTTCGCGGTATCCGCCCACCAGCACCACTTTTTCGCGATCAGCGGTCAGCTTTACGTCGCGCGCTTTTGGAACAGCCATGTAATTCTCCTATTGAGATGTTAATCGCAAATCGCAAATCTAAAATTAAAAAAATAGTAATCGTCAAACATAAGGGAATTTTGGATTTTAGATTGTGGATTGAATGATTTAGAATTACGTTTGTCGCTAATGACGAGGACTGAGTCGTATATGTTCGCGTCTCAATTCGTGTCGCCAAGCTTGGTGAATGGATATAATATCGCCCATGAATAACAAGCAGAAACCGATCTATTTTCCTTCAATCTGCAATCAAAAATCAAAAATCCACAATTCTCTTGCGTTCTGGCGGTTGAGAAAATGGAGTTGCGGCGCGTTGTTGTTGCCGTTGATTTTCCTGGCCGGCTGCCGTACGCGAAGCAACGACGCCGAATCGGACGAAGATTCGACTCGGTCTTCCCGCGCGTCGGCCGCGCAGAATTCCAACGCGCTCCGCGGTCTCGCGGCATCACTGCTTCCGTTGCGACGCGCCGCCGATTGTCTGCTTACTCCGGACGAAACAGATAAGGCGTTGAGTTTGTTGTTGGCCAGCAGCGCGCCGGCGATTGTGTTCACTGCGGCGAAACGCTCGGATGGATTGCTGCTGCGCGCCTTTGGCGCGCGTGATGACGAAAATCAGTCCGAGCGAACCATGTTGACTCAGCTCGATTTTAAAGCCGATGACGGCGCGACGGCAATCTGGTCGCGCCGACTATTGAACGCCGAGCGCCGAGCATTTGAAAATCGGCTGGCTGAATCGCTGAAGCATATCACGCAACAAATGTCTCAGATTCAAAATCATTTGCGAGAAGCCGCGCAACCTGGCCGATTGCTACAGACGCCGAGCAAATTGGTTTACACCGGCCATTCGCTCGATATTGCCTTCGCAGACGCCGGCGCCGATCCGCATTTGTTTGTGGCGATGGAAGGCAAGGTCTGCGTGCGTGGTGGACGGGTGTTTATTGCGGAAGATGGGATGCCAGGCATCGGCAATCACAAGCTCGCCGGTCTCTGGCGCAAGGCTCCGCGAGATGCGGAACAAATTTACTTCCGACCTGACGGGCAACTGCTGGCCATCCGCCACGTCGGTCCGGTTGAAAGTCTCGGCAGGATTGAAGTCGTGAAATTGAGCCGTTTTCAGCGCGTGGAGAATGTCTACGCATCGACGGACGCTGGAGATGTGGAGCGAATTGAACTGCAGGAACTCGATTCGCCGCTACGGATTGGCCACCTGGAATTTCCAGCGCTCGATTGTCGCGCCACGCTGCAACAGTTGGCTCAAACGTTGGCCGCACGCCGCGCATTCAACGCGCTGATTCAGGCGATTGAACAGGCATCGCCTCTCGCGGACAGGGAAGCTCGCGCCAATGATTTGCGCGGCCCGTTTGTGATCCACGCTGATTTGCCGTGGAGCGCGGAACACTTCAAGGCGTTGGGACTGATCGTGAATCGTGCCCCTGGACGACTTACGCTTGTTGTCGAGAATGATTCGGAGGTCATCGTCGCCGCGGGATTGAAGGTATTGTTGGTACTGCGGCAACGCATCGGAATTCATGAACAGAACCTGCGCAACGCCGGGCAAATTCGCGATGAAAACAATCGCATCAATCCATACCGCCGCAAAATACTCAAGATCGGACCGCAGGGCGAAGCTGTGGAAGGACTGGACAATGCTGCTCTCCAAAAGACTTACAAACCCGGTGATCCGAACGCCGATGCTGACGGCTTCATCCTTTTGCCAAATGTCAATCGTGTGGTTGAGATCGCCGAATTGCAAGCCGCAGTCGAGGAATACAAACTAGTGCGTGCGGTCATCGAGAGGCTCGCGCCGCAACAGATATTTCCCGACCCGTCTCCCGCTTCAGTCAAACCCGAAGCGCCCTGACTCGATAAATATATGTTTTAAATATTCAAGAGGTAATTTTGACATATTCTACCTCCTCTAATATGCGGGGCCCAATATAAGGGCTGAGACTTTCTTTGGTGATAAGTTCAAAATTTGTCCCTAAATGTTCTTCAAATAAATCGCAGAGAGATGTAAAAATTTTAAATGATTTTTTATCCTTTTCTAATTCCACCAAAATGTCATAATCACTTTCTTTTGTATCTTTATTGTGAACAATTGACCCAAAAATACCAATAGATACAACCCCCAATTTTTTTAAAT
>JAZDLP010000159.1:0-5220 GCA_043801885.1 Planctomycetota bacterium
TGCTGCAAGCTTTGCGCAGTGAAATTCTGAGGGAGAGCCGGATGCGGGAAATCCGCCTGTCCGGTTCGGGAAGCGGGAAGGGGAAACGGAGCCTTGTCTACTGACACGTCACCGCGCCCTTTTTCGACTTCATTGCCTAAATTATGCAAATGTTCTACGTGGAACATTGGGAATTATTAGGGTTGCGTGAGTATCAGAGCGGATAACGCCATTCGTTCCAGCATCTGTCTCAGATCTTGACGCGAACGGATGGGAATCACTTCGCAGTTCTCCGCCAGTAAAACGATCTCGCCGCCGGTCTCCAAATCATTGAGCAGATCGGCTTCGGCCTGCATGGCTTTCAAAATCTCATCCGAAGGTCCTTCGGCCAGTTCGCGCACTTGCGCCGCATTGATGCCCAGAGTTTTAAGCGGCGTATCCCAATAAGATCCGCCACGCCGCTTGCCGCGCTCCATTAGATAGTCGAGATATTTTTCTGGCGCGATTTTTTTGACCGCCAGCGACCGAGCGACTTCTTCGATCTCCGCCAGGCCGCCCAGCGCGGCCAGTTCGCGCCGACGCAGCTTGGTCGGGTCTTCTTTCCAGAACAATACGTCGTGAAAAACGATGTTGGCTGCCTGCACGCCAGCGGAGCGCAGGTATTCGATGGCAGTCTCCAACGCTTCCTGTCCGTTCTTGCTGAAGCGCGAGAAAAATAAATCGGCGCGACCTTTGATCCGCGAACGCGCCAGCAACTGATGCGAACCGACGGCATAAGAATTAAGAGTCAGTTGGCCGAGCGTCTTGTTAAATGTCGCGACTTTGCCGACGCCGTCCGCGTAGTTCACTTCTTTCTGGGCAATGGCGTCCAAGATATAAGCTGGCAGACGAGTCAGCTTGCCTTTCTCGATCATGGCGCGCGCCTCGGGATCGGAGACATCCAACACGCGGTAATCAATGCCGGGCAAATCGCCGATAATCGCCTCCAGAATTTGTTCGTGATTATCGAGCAAATTCTCGCGGTCGGTAATAATCACAGTGGGCACTTTCAACGCCGGACGGGAAGTGTCGCAACGCGCGGCGGGTTTGCCGGGATCAAGACACTTGCCGATAAAGCCTCGACGTCGGCATTGCGCATCGAAGAAACACGCTGGAACATCCTTGCAAATCTCCGGCTTGGGCGCATTCAACGTCGCGCAAAGCATGCGTAAAATTTGCAGACGGTCAAATGAGCCGTCGTATCGGCGATTGCCGATAATCAGCGCTGGCGTGCCTTCTACGCGCCGTCGCTGCATCAATTCGTAGTCCGCTTCCAGCAACATATCGGCTTCGCCGGACACCAGCGCGCCGCGCAATCGCGTGGGCATCAGACCGAATTTGGCGGCGCCGATTTCCCAAGTCGCGTCGCGTTGCTCCAACCGCCAATTGATCCATGTCCAGATTTTGTCTGGATAATGTTTTTGGATCACCGCTTGCAGGCGAGCTTCGTTCAATTCACGAACTCCGTGCAGAGAAGCTAGTTTGCCGTTCTCTTTATGGACGACGAAATGCGCGGAAACATCTACGCGTGCGCCCAGATCGGCAACAAGTTGCCGCAACGCAGGCAGCGCCTGAATGCTGCCGGGGCATTCGGGCATGGTCCAGAATTCCATCTCGATGCGTTTCTTGCCTTTTTTTTTCAAGGTCTCTAAATATGGAATCAACAGCGCCGCAACTTCGGGATCGTCTGGGATGTCGGGAGTCAGAGTTTCCAAGCGAACGCGGATATCGAAGCGAACGCGGTTGACTTTAGTATTACAACGGCTGTTTTCTCGTATCGCAGGCGTTTCGCCTGCCTGTTCTGATAAATGCGGCGGCTCATGGGCGAGAGGCCCGCGGGACGTCTGCGGTACGGTTGTTGTAGTTTTCGCGTCGGCGGGTTGGAGCGGATAAATCTCGATAACACCGAGACGCTGAGCCTGGTAATCAAAATTGGCCAGAGTCGTCTCGCCCACTTTCCACGCGCTGCGCTGTGAATTTTTCCGACCGGCGTTGATAATCAAGTCAGCGCCAGTCAACTTGGCCAGCGCTTCGCTGCCTTCCTCGCCCAGTCGGGAGATGTGCAGCTCGAAACCCGTCCGATTGCTTTTTTGCCAACCTGTCGCTGGCTCGGGCGTTGGGCGACCCAGTACCAGAGTGCCTGGCTCACTCCAACCAGTCGCATACAACGGCGTTCCCAGCGCGCCGCCGGGAGCTTCGATAGCGTAAGCGCCGAGCGTGCGCGCGGGACAACCTTCCTCGCTATCGGTTAATTTCGCTTCGATCACGCCGGGAACAAATAGATCGTACTTCATCAGCTTCATGGCTTTGAGCATGAGATCGCTGCGCTGCGCATCGCGAGCCTGATCGCCGTCCGAATCTTCGTCATAGATGCCGCCGGCGGCCCAAGCGCCGGCATCCAGGAGCAGCACTGGTCCGCGTTCGCGGTAGCGTTTGATCGCCGTGGCGCGGCGCGCCACGCCACCCACCGGCTGTAGCGGGCAATCGCACGGCAGCAGCGCCGCGTGCGTCTCGCCGGTATAAAGGATGGTGAGCAGCGGTTTTTGAGGTTTCGACTCCGCGGTCTGCGCTATTGACATGAGCACTAGCGCGCAGAAAATAATTTTGAGAACACAAACCACGCGAACTGTTCCTTTTACCGTAACGCAGGCGTCTTGCCTGCAACTCAACCACTAAAATTAACCACAAAGGCTCAAAGGCACAAATCATCCACAATCAAAAAATCTTTTTTTAATATCTTCGTGTCTTTGTGTCTTTGTGGTGAAACTTCGGTGTTATTGCACACGATTATTCCTTCTTCCTTCTTCATCCTTCATCCCTCATCCTTTATCGCAATGTCTGCATGATCTCGTTCATCGCGGATTCGTAAGCATGCGAGACATTAGCCGCGCCTGAGATGATGTTCACTTTCTGGTCCGGATCTTTTCTCGTGCGGTTCTTGAACTGCTTTGTGAACTTGGCGGTCTCCTCTTCATCGAGCTTGCCGGTTAATTTTTCAAGCGGGCGAATTGGGCGCACGTCCAGCACTTTCAATTCGGGCAGCTCGATGGCCACGAGAAACTGCGCGTCGGCGCAAGTCGGACAGTGAATCTCGCGGAACACGTCCACCACCCAACCGACCTGGCGGCCGTCTTTTATGACCTGATAATAAACGATGTTCAAATTCGAGTCCTTCGTTTCCGCTTTCATGCTCGCGTCCTTACCGAAGAACTCGCCGATATATGCGCCGATATCCGCGACCAAGCGGCCTTTTTTCTCGCCAGCGGAAAAAAGCTGTTCGATCATCGGACCAAACTGTTTTTCAATGTCGCGTCGTTCGCCCTGGCTGGTCAGGAAGATCGAACCCATCACCAGCGTTATATCTCCGGTGGGTTGAATCTTCAGGTTTTTCTCCGCTTCAATTAGCTGCTGGTAGCCGGCGAGGTCATCAATTGCGACTTTGAGAATCTGTAGTCGCGGACAGTTCTTTCCGACAGTAGTGATCACCTTCTCGGCATTCGTCCATTGCGGATCAGCCTTCGAATAAAACACCGTCACCATTATGGGCGACTGCTCGTCGCTCTCCGCCGACCAGATATTTATATGAAGGAAAAATAAAAAAGGAAAAAGGAAAAATAAAATAATCGCGGGTAAGGGTTGCACGGCTTTTTCCTTTTTATTTTCACCATTTGACAGCTCCGCACCTCTCATTATTCACCACTTTGATCGAGCTTACCAGCTCTCACTGCACAAGTCTGGCAAAAAATGTGGATTAGATCAGAACTGCAAGAGACGATGGCTAGTTCAGCTCCAGCGTCTGGCGAGAAACTGTACAGTTGCAGAAGCGCTATCCGCAAGGGATGGACTCGCTGCTGACGACGGGTACTCCCACAGCCATCTATGCATCAGATACGACGGATGCCAACACACAAACAATCGGATTGCCATACGCCGGCGGTGATGGCACACGGCTCCAGGCTCAACTTACTGCGGCCACTCTCACTAACGTCACGGGCACAGCGGAGTATCTGCGTTCTTTTTCTCGTGCTGGGTTTGACTGGGTTCATGATCACGACACGACACTTATAAACTCAGACTTCCTGATCCCGGTGGAAAATAGTTTGGCACTTTTCGGCGTCATACTAGCTCATAGATCAGGCGCATGTTAGTTTCAGGATGACGAAAAGCAGACTTGGTCAGTTCTTCCAATAGAGCGCTTATCGCCTTGTCATGCGCCGGACATGCCATCCGATGAATGCGAATAGTCAACGTCTTTTCCTGCTCGTTTGGTTTTAAATCCGCAGACGAAATGAAGAGTTCACGAATCAGCGCTCGCGCTTCCTCTTCTTTGGCCAAGTGCGGACGCAGAAGCCCAACCAATGATGTCTCGGCGCGATAGGCGATCATCTTGACTGTATCAGTCAGCATCTTGCCTAATGGCACGAGCTGCCGTGGACGTTCTTCTTCCGGCAGATTCGAAAGTGGTAGTTTCCGCGACGTAGCTTTTCTTTGAGCGCGCAATTTAACCGCATCAGATTCCAAGCTTTGAATGTCCTGTAGCTTTTCGGCGCTTCGCTGAATAATGTTCTCGTCGGATTTTAGAACCATTGCGCCAAATTTAGCGCGCAGGTTGCGAAGATGACGACGGTTTTCCGACACGGCCTTGTCAAGCTTGCGCCAAGCTGGATTGACGACCTCTATAGTGCCAGAAAGCTCCTCGCTGCCATACTGCACTAGGCCATCAATATCATAGTGTTTCATCATGTACGCGAAGAAGTTTTCCTGGCACCATCTGGAAAACATACGCCCTGCGATCAGCGGGTGAGCAAGGCGGCGCGCAGTGGTGATGATGGCCGTCTGGTGACCTGTCTCGCCTAACCGTCGCACCTCCAAAACGGTCAGCGACTCTTGACCCGCTGATAACTGCGTTTCCTTGCTGGCCAGCCGCATGCGGGTCGTTCCTCCGCCAATGACCGCCACCTCGACCTCAGTGAACTCGCTCTCCGGCCATTCATCCTTAACCGCTTTGCGATAAGTGATCGCGCCAATGCGCTGTTTCCAAAGACTGGACAGCAAGCTGTGCGTCGCGCCCTCGCGGTCAAATACAATGACAAAGCGGCACAGGAATGGGTCGGCGCCAAGCTCCGCCACAGACGGCTGACTTGGAACACTGGCTCGCAGTTCGGGTACGATCTCGTTGAGTAATGTGGCTGCCAAGCCTTC
>JAZDLP010000160.1:0-13099 GCA_043801885.1 Planctomycetota bacterium
TGCTGCAAGCTTTGCGCAGTGAAATTCTGAGGGAGAGCCGGATGCGGGAAATCCGCCTGTCCGGTTCGGGAAGCGGGAAGGGGAAACGGAGCCTTGTCTACTGACACGTCACCGCGCCCTTTTTCGACTTCATTGCCTAAAAAAACTCTGTGTCCTCTGTGGCTAAAAATAGACGGTTACTCACTTTTGATTAAGTTTTGCGCGGACGAATTCGGCGCGGCGGATATCGCGTTCTATTGGGTCCAGCGCGCGGCCGGTTATTTTCTGCAGATGCGCCGGTTGCGTAAAGATAAATAGTTCGTTAACTACGCGCATGGTCAGGTCATTGAGCAGTCCCAGATGCACACCCATGCGCAGCGCCGACAGCAGCATCATCGCTTCGTCACTGGGCAAGAGTTGCGCGTGTTTCAATAACCCGTAGGCGCGACAGACGCGGTCTTCCAGACGCTTGCGATCATTGGCCAGCAATGTCTGCCGAGCGCGATGCTCATAGCCGACGATAGTCGGAATAACCTGCTCGACATTACGGACAATATCCTCTTCGTTGCGGCCCAGCGTTACCTGATTAGAGATTTGATAAAAGTGTCCACTGGCTTCGGAGCCTTCGCCGTACAGACCGCGCACAGCCAGATTGATTTTAGCCACAGCTTGGAACACTTTCTCGATGTGACGAGTGATTACCAGCGCCGGCAGGTGCAACATTACCGACACGCGCAACCCTGTTCCAACATTGGTAGGACACGCGGTCAGGTAGCCCAGTTGCGACGAAAAGGAGTAATCCAGACGATGCTCCAGCGCATCGTCTATCTGGTTGCAGATACGCCAGGCTTCTGAAAGCTGGAATCCGGACTGCAGCACCTGTAGGCGAATATGATCTTCCTCATTCACCATGATGGCGACCGACTCGTCCTCGGAGACCGCTACACCGCGCTGATGCTGAGCATCTTCGTGTTCCTTGGAGATAAGGTGACGTTCCACTAGAAATTTACGATCAATTGCGTCCAGCTTGTGGAGTTGCAAGTACAGGCCGGGCTGGGCGGCCTGAGAGTTTGCGATCTGCTGCTGGATCAGATCTTCGCACGCCGCGCGCTCGGACGAATTCATTTTGGAGATAAATCGAAAATCACGGACATTGCGCGCCATCCGTACACGACTGGAGATAACAATTTCCGCTTCAGGTCCCGTTCCGCGCATCCACTCGCCGGACATTTTGATCATTTCATTAAGAATCATAGAGTAAGCATTTAGCCCTTTTTTTCGCCGCCTTCAGGCTTCTCCTTCTTTTTGCTTATATGTCTGGTGAGTGGCGCGGTTGGCTTTAACGGTTTGCTTTCTGGCAGCGACACAGGTTTCTCAGCATTCAACTTCTCTTCTATGAGTTTGATCTGATCGCGGATCGCTGCCGCTTTTTCATAATCCTCGCGCCGCACTGCGCGCTTCAGCTCTATCTGCAACTGGCGAATATTCTTCTGCAACGCTACTTCGGACGACACGCGATGAGGCACTTTGCCCACATGCTGCGAACTGCCATGAATTTTTTCCACCAATCCCTGCACATCTTCCTTGAAAGTGACGTAGCATTCCGGGCAGCCGAATCGTCCCGAAGACTGAAACTGAGACAACATAGTCGCGCAGACCGGACAAGCCGTCTCCTTGCCGCGCTTGGTGCGTTGCGACTGCGCCTGGCTGGCGATGCCCGCCAACAAGTCTGATATAGAGAAATGTGGCTTCCCCGGCAATCCTTTTTCCATCGCGCACTGCTCGCACAAATGCATTTCGTACTTCTTGCCGTCTCTGATTTCGGTTAGATGCACGGTCGCTTCGTTGTCGCAATTTTTGATTTCGCACTTCATACCCATAATCTTACCCTATAGCATTTAGCAGATTCTTCATCCGCTCGGGTCGTCCGGTAATGATCCCATCCACTCGCAATTCCAGTAGCGTGCGCAAATCTTCTTCTTCATTAGCAAAGTAGGCCATGACTTTGGTGTTTTTGGCGTGAGCCTGCCGCACTAGCACGGAGTCTATCTGTGTGCGGTACGGTCTGATCACTGACAATTTTAACTTGTCTGCTTTTTCGAGGTAAAGCCAACCATCTACTCTCTCGCCCAATGCCAGCGAATAAGTGAATTCGCCGGCTATTTCGCGAAAGGATTTCAGACTGTCCGAATCGGTGAAGAGCAGAATATCTTCTGCTGGATTCCGGCGATCTTTCAGCGCCTTCAATAATTGATCCGCCCAAGGTGTGCCCGCGCGAGTCTCGGGCAGCAATAGCATCAGCCGAATCTTATCGCCAATCGTCTTAATCGCTTCGCTCAACGTCGGCACTTGAGTTCCCACGAACCTGGCATCGAACCACGACCCGGCATCGAGTTTGCGAATCTCGTCAACAGTCATGCGAGACACTCGTCCCGTCCCATTGGTAGTGCGATCCAGACTGACGTCCGCAATCACCAGCGGTTGATCGTCCTTCGACTTCTGAACTTCGAGCGCCAGCATGTCCACGTTCGCTTCGATAGCCTTCTGAATGGCCGGAATAGTATTTTCCGGCCCTTGCTGTGAATCGCCGCGATGCGCAATAATCAAAGCTTTAGTCACAAACAGTCACCATTCTAAAAAGAGTCTAATATAAATTCGCCGACTCCATCAGTCAGCAAGTTAATTCATACCGCCATTTCTCTAAAAACACAAAGGCAAGATCATTATTTCATACTTCAACAAAAGACCGCGTTTTAATTGACAACACGCTCGACTTCGACCACATTAGAGAGTTGGAAGGAGACCACTTTGAATTCTAAATGTCATGCCGGAAGGTCATCGAATTTGGCCGCGCTAGCAGAAATAATCGCAGATAGTCAGGCAACTTGGACGCAGTTGTGGCATCACAACAACAACGAGACGCCTGACCAATCGTTGTTGGCATTGATCCAAAAAGAACATCAGCGCAATTTTAAATTATGGCATCAGGAAGACAAAGCGCGCGCGCCAATGGCGACTGCGGCAAACATCGCCACCGTCAAACGAACTATTGATCGTCTCAACCAGGAGCGTAACGATCTGATTGAAAAGGTAGATGAGCAATTTTTGACGATATTGCATCGCCACCACGTCTCTCAAAAAATAAATTCTCCCTGGAACAGTGAAACGCCGGGCAGCGTAATTGATCGGTTATCCATTCTCAGTCTCAAGATTTTCCACATGCGCGAGCAGACGGAGCGGCCGGACGCTACGCCGACGCATATCCGAAAATGTCAAGATCGTCTGGTGTTGCTGCAACAACAGCGCGCGGATTTGAGCGTGGCACTGCGACAACTGCTGAAAGATCTGTTCAGCGGGCGCAAGCAGATGAAGCTCTACCGACAATGCAAAATGTATAATGACCCGACTACTAACCCGGAAATCTACAACGGTCGCAAATCACGGTTACGAAAACCATTTGTCATAAATTCGCCATGTGTTGATCGCCTCCAATAGCTGGGCATCGTTAGTCGCCAGTGGATTAAGCGCGCAGTGTGCCGGAGTCAATAAAATGACGAGCAAGACATTTCTGAATGACGTGACGCGCAGTCACGAAGACATTGTGCAACTTCTTCTGTCTCTGCTGGAAGAAACGCGCTCCGCCTACTGTATCATTGGCGGCCTTGCCGTCAATGCTTACGCTGAACCAGTGGTTAGCCTCGATCTGGACATTGTCGTTGTTGCGGACCGGATAGACGCGCTGCTCACGACGGTACTGGCCAAAGGAATGAAGGCGCAGAAGTTCGAACACAGTCTAAACCTATCAGCCTCCACATCCGATCTCCGCATACAAGTGCAAACCGATCCGCGGTATCAGGAGTTTATTCCTCGCGCGGAGCGCCGAAATGTTCTTGGGTATGAGATGACGGTGGCCAGTCTGAAGGACGTCTTGCGCGGCAAGTTGTGGGCATATTCTGACGAAACGAGACGCGCCAGCAAACGTCAGAAAGATCTCGCCGACATCATGCGACTCGCCGAAACCTATCCCGAACTTAAAGACGAAATCCCACCCGCAATTGCAGAGCGCATTGGTTATGGCTTGGCCACGATGTGACTCTATAAGTAAACGGGTACTATGAACATTATCCTTCTATCGGCAGCTTTTTTTCTCTCCGGATTATGCGCGCTTATCTATCAGACAATCTGGATCTATCAATTCAGTCGCGTCTTCGGCTCGACTATCTTCGCCATGAGTTTTGTGGTGGCTGTGTTTTTTGTAGGATTGGCGCTTGGCAGTCGCGTGTTTGGGAAGGCGGCTTCGAAATCCACTAATCCGATCCGATTATACGCGTTGCTTGAACTGGCTATTGGCGCGTATGCGCTCGCCTTTCCTGTAATGATCGCGATTGCAGAGAAAAGTTATGCCAGGCTCTATCCGACAATGGCAGACAGTTTCGCACTGATCACGATTGTACGGATGTTACTGGCTTTTGGAGTGATGTTTCTGCCGGCCTTGCTGATGGGCGGCACGCTGCCAGTGCTTCTGACTCATTTTGCGGATCGTCTGACGACGTTAAGTCGTCGCGCCGGACTGATTTATGGTTTGAATGCTCTCGGCGCCGCGTTGGGGAGTTTTCTGACCGGCTACGCATTGCTTGAAGCGTTGGGTGTGGCGTGGACTAATGCGCTGGCCGGAATGCTCAATTTGGCGATCGGGCTTCTGGCGTTAGCGTTGAGCCGACCGGCGCGTGATCGTCTTCCCAAAGTCATATGCGCGGCCAAGCCGCAACCAAAAGGCGTTGTTGACGGGGAGACGGGGAGACACGGAGACGGGGGGAAACAGCTTTTGCTCAAAAGACAAATCATTCTTGTAACCGTCGCTTTCGCCGTCTCCGGTTTTGTATCCATGTCTTACGAAGTGCTTTGGCTGCGCTACCTGTCATTCTACTTTCACGAGACGATTTACCTGTACACGGGCATCATTATTTTCTTTGTGCTCGGCATCGGAGTCGGCAGCTTGATCTGCGGTTATCTGGTCTCCAAGATCCGTTATCCGGTCGCGTTTCTGGGGTTATTGCAAGCTGGCATTGGAATCTCGACCATGCTGGCGATCTATCTACCTATTCGCTATTTCGATTCAATCTATACGGCCGGCGTCAGAAGCGGCGGGAACATTCTTATGATACTTGGTGCTCTTCTTTTTATTCCGGCGGCGCTGATGGGCGCGACTTTTCCCCTAGTTACCAAGCTCATCGTGACCGATCTGCGCGAAGTCGGCAGTCAAGTCGGCCGAGCTTACGCGCTCAACACCGCGGGCTGCATCCTGGGGCTGCTCTGTTCCGGATTCGTGCTGCTCAATTTTCTGGGGCTACAACTATCGCTCTATATTTTATTCGGCCTGAATTTACTGCTGGCGGCCATTCTTCTTGTGGCGGACAGACAGTTGGCGCGTCGCTATCTGATCGCTGTGCCGCTGATCATCGGAGTCGCGGCCGTCATTATCATCCAGCGTTGGGATCTTCATTTGCCGCAAGCCGTCATGCGTACCAGGCTCCGCGCTAATGAGGAACTGCTGGAAGTGCGGGAAGGATTAGTGGGCATCACTTTTGCCACCAGGGGCAAGGGCGGCAGCGAAGTTCACCTCTGGGACAATGGCGTTCGGATCAGTCGGGGAGGTCGGAGCACGTTTCTGGCGCAGGGCTATATTCCCATGCTGATCGCTCCGCGCATTCCTCGCGCAGTACTGGGGCTGGCTTTTGGCGCCGGGCTTTCTTACCGCGGAGTGCGGCTGTTCCCCGAAGTCCGTCGTCTGGATTTCGTGGACATATCGAAAGACAACATCGCCGTCGCGCTTACGCATTTTCCCGAGAACGCGGGACTTAAGGACGATCCCCGGGTTCGTTTTATTGTGGATGACGCTTATAGTTACGTGAAGTACAACGTGGCGCAGTACGACCTGATCCTGATGGAACCGACACCGCCGCGCTACGGTTATCAGACAGCGGCACTGTACACGCGCGAGTTCTACGAATTGATTCGGCGGCGACTGACGGGTGGCGGTTGCTTCGCTCAGGTTTTGCCGCTGAACGATTTATCGCCGGAAGAAACGATGAGTGTAATGCGCACGTTCTCCGCGAGCTTTACGCACTGTCTATTGTGGCGAAACGGATGGGATTGTCTGATGCTTGGCAGCGATCAGGAATTTCGTTTGAATATACAGACTATCGGCGAGCGTTTAAATCGGCCGGAAGTGCAGCGAACGTTGCGCGAATGCGCTCCACTGGTTGATAATTTCTCCGTCCTCGACAATTTCATATCAGGCTTGCTGCTGGCCGATGAGTGTTTTCGCAACGCGGCGAGTGGCGGAAAGATTTATACGAACGATAACACGGGATTGCGGTTCACCACTGGACGCAACATCACTACGGATAACATCCGCAACATTCATTCTCATCTGTCGCCGTGGCGGGATATCCGAAAGCTGTTCGACAAGTTTCCCGACTTCGAGCGGAAAGAATCGTTGTTCACGGTGAAACGCGAGTACTTTATGGCGCTGCTGTACACGACCGAACCGGACAAATTTTATGCGGAGTTCTTGAAGTACATCCGAAGATACTCGCAAAAGAAAGACGCCGATCTCAAAGCGCTACATAAGTACTTGCTGGAGCGGAACATGACTGCGCAAGCCACAGAAGTCGAAGATATGCTTGACCGCAGAGCCGCAAAGTCTGCAGAGGATTCCATCCGGCCCTAATCGAATGGGGCTTGTTGAAAGACGTCGAATTTTTCAATCTGTCCAATATGTACAAACGTCTGAAACGCCACCGAATTGTTTTGGAAGAGAAGAAATAAGTACAAGTCCATTGCACATGTGATGCACATGTGCATAATATATTATGCAGAAAAGACTTGCAAAATCAAGAAAGAAGAAGTATTGTTATTGTATTATGTGTTTCAATAATCAGTCTGTGAAATTATCCATCAGATGTTGCTTTGGAGTGGTCGTTATGTTGATCAGTTTGTTCTGGTCTAGTTTGGCGCTGGGCGCCGGATGGGTTACTCCCACAGGCAACGTTGACGGGACTGGCTGGTCAAACGGCAACTTGGCTAGGGACGGAAGCACATCGTCTTATGCCAGTCACGCCCCTGTGCTTGCGTGGGGCGCATGGGAAACATTCTCACTTGGAGTGTCGATCTGGAGCGATCGATTCAGGGTGAATACCGACTTCGGTTATGACGAGGTGGATCAGATACAAGTGGATATTTCCCCGGATAATGTCATTTGGACAACGGCTTATATCGGCGCGGTTGCCGATGGAACCTGGGACACACGCGCTTTCACCGCCCAAAATGTCCAGTTCGCTCGTTTTCGGTACCACCGCATTGCCACCATCTACACCTTCTGGCTCTTCGAGTTTAATTTCTACGAGGCTCCACCGGTCATCGTCGCGCCGACAGTTGATACCACGGCAGCGACCTCGATAGAAGAGAACACGGGAATCCTCCATGGTTCAATCACTGCCAGCGGCGGCAATCCTTGCGAGGTTTGGTTCGAGTGGGGCACAACTGGCGGCGCGCCCTACGCAAACAGCACTACGCCGCATCAGTTCAACGTGGTTACTGGCGGCACCTTTGGCAAGCTGATCACCAATGCTGTGGCGGGCACGGTTTACTATCGAGCTGTGGCCTTGAACTCTGCGGGTACCGGCTATGGCCCGGAGCGCAGTTTCACTCATGGCCCGCCAGTAACCGGATGGATATCGCCTAGCGGCAACAGCGATCCCGATAGCGCCTGGCTTAATGAGGACAGCGCCTACGAGGACGAACTGACCACTTACGCCAGAAGCTTACACGACATCGGCGACCCAGATGGACTGTGGAGCCCATACCTGATTCTGACTCACGCAACCATGAACTGTAACGGGCTTCGCTTTTACGCAAAAGATGATGCCAATATAGATAGCGCCGAGTTGGATGTTTTCAACGGAACTACCTGGACTAATGTATTCTTCGGCGTATTCACCGATAAGACTTGGACAGAGGCTTGGTTTACTCGCCAGACAGTCACTCAGGCGCGTATCCGTTTCCATGTAGCCGCCAACAACGTGGGATTGTACTGGGAACTTTATGAGTTTGATTTTCACAGAGTAATGCAAGTTACGATCAGCGGAACGCGAGACAATTCCGCTGTCCCGGTATCCTTATTGGTTCGAGGCGTGGCCAGTGGCACTGACAGCAGCATCTCCGGAACATATTCGATCACCGCGTGGATGGGCGCTGAAGATCCATTACTCATCTACGACGACAATAACGCCGTCGGCAATGACGCGGCCATTGTCACTCTCGCCTCTACCAGCGCGAGCATGACCAGTCTGAATCTGACCGCCAGCACATTGATCCTTAGAAACGACTTCGGCAGCATTGTCACCAACACTGATATTCGGACCGCCAGAGGCGCTAGCGCCGACACCGATATTCCATACACTTGGAGCGGTTCGGACATCACTGTTTCTAGCGGCATAACTTTGACCATTGCGAGCGGCAAGACATATATGCCTGGCGGCAACTTGACTTTGTCGGCGAACTTCACTAACAACGGCGTGTTCACGGCGGAGACAGGAACAGTCACATTCAACGGCAACACGACTCTGAGCGGCTCTGGAGGATTCACTTTCAACCACGTGACCATTTCGGGAACTCTGATGCCCGGCGCCAGAACCATTACTGTCTCTGGCAATTGGACTAATAACGGAACTTTCACGGCAACCGGCTCGACGGTAACGTTTAACGGCGCGACTGCCGTCGCCATCTCGGGTACCGGCAACTTTAATAACTTGATCATCAACAAGAGCGCGGCGACGACGACGGTTACGCCTGCGAGCGCCTTAAGCGTTAGTGGCGCACTGACTGTTACTCTAGGGACGCTGGCGTTGAGCACATTCAGCCATACTGCCGGCGCGGTTACACTTAGCAGCGGCAGTATCACCAGCACTACCGGAACGCTAACGGGCAGTTCTTATAGTGTTCAGAGCGGGACGGTGAGCGCCATTCTAGGCGGCGCGGGCAGAGCTTTGACCAAGACCACGACTGGTACCGTGACGTTATCCGGCGCGAACACGTACACTGGCGGAACGACTGTCACTGCCGGGACATTACTGGTGAATGGTTCGCTGGCCGCAGGCGCCGGCGCGACCACCGTTGCCGACGGCGCTACTCTGGGCGGCACGGGAACGGTGCGCGCCATCTCTGTGGCTTCGAATGGCACGGTCAGTCCGGGCAATCCAATCGTGTCGGGTGGCATCGGCACGCTCACTGCCGCGTCAGCTAATTTCAGCGCAGGCGGTACGCTGCTGTTGCAAGTCAACAGTCTCGCCAGCTTCGATCGTCTCGCCATGACTGGCGCGTTGACTCTCGACGGCGGTTCCATATTGAAGCTGGCCTCTGTCCCGACAGTGAGCGGCACGATTACAAGCGTAATCACGTTTGGCAGTCTGCAACCGACAACAAGCGCGAAGTTCGCGTTCGTGGACAATCCCAGCATAACGATGGGCGTAACATTGAATTACAACGGCGGCGCCGGGCCTATAAATCTGACCTTCAGCGCATCCGGCATTCTGTCTATCGCTTGGGCCGCCGGTACGACAGATAGCAACGGCGCCAAGTCTGAAGGTAATATCACCGCGGCGAACTGGATACTGGGTAGCGTCAATCTGGCCGCGATCCGGACGACGCATTCCGCGGGGAGTGATCCGGCGATCAATTTTGTGATACGCAACACTGGCGGCGTCAACGAGTCGTTTACTGTCACTTGTGTTAATCCCGCTGCCTGGACGTTAGCGAGCGCCGTCGGCGCCAAT
Organism: Planctomycetota bacterium; assembly: GCA_043801885.1. Taxonomy (GTDB): domain Bacteria; phylum Planctomycetota; class SZUA-567; order H5-PLA8; family H5-PLA8; genus JAZDLP01. The sequence goes on from JAZDLP010000160.1 coordinate 9,816, forward strand.
CAGTTCGAGATGGGCGTCAATACGGACGACAGCGCCGTCTATTATTCGCTGATCGGCGGAAGAGTGATTCGAGTCGGCGCGCGCCTGAATGCCACGCAATCTTTTGATCTGCGTTTCGCGGCGCCCACGAGCACTTCGACCGGGGCGACGCAAAGTATCAAGGTGATCGTCACGGCGTCGGCGCCTTGAGACATAAGGATTTTTGATTTTAGATTTTTGATTGCGGATTGAAGGACTGGATAAGGAAAGGAGGTGACGACAAAAATATTAATGTGATCGTCACGGCGTTGGCGCTTTGACGAGAAAGTGTGTGGGAGAACAAGGATCGGGCGGTTAGCCCATGTTTAGAAAAAGGGGAGAAAGAATATGAAACATCTTTTCAGAGTAGCATTGTTAGGAATGTTGGTGTTACCGTTTGGACGAGTTTTTGCCGCGGCGAATCCTTCGCTTGTAATTGATATCTCTGTATCAATCGACAGCGCAGTAACCCTCCAATGGGCTGACGCGACCACCGCTGCGCGCACCTGGACGATCGGCGCGGCCAATCTCGCCACCGATTACAATACACTATCGCTGATTGGCAACGGCAACGTATTCGACGTCAAAAATATCAGTCAGGTGCCGGTTACAATCACCATTGGCGTTACCAACCAGGGCAACTGGATTCTCAAGACAATGACCGGCTTTCCAAGCGCAATAGACCAGTTCTGGATTCGTGTTTCTAAAAACAATACTGATTTTTCCATGGGAATAGAACTTCCAGAAACGGGAACAACCGCGCTGGTAAGCGCGCCGGGGGGGTTGGCCAAAGACGCCACGCAGACGGTGGATTTGCAGTTTCATACGCCAACAAGTGTGAGCCAAAGCTCGGGCGGCACGATCAAAGTTACGATGACAGGCTCGGCGCTTTAACTTTTTGGTTCAGTTCATTGATCTGTAGGGGCGAATAATCATTCGCCCTGTTGTAGGGGCAAATAATTATTCGCCTGTTGTAGGGGCAAATAATTATTTGCCCTGTTGTAGGGGCGAATAATCATTCGCCCTGTTGTAGGGGCGAATAATCATTCGCCCTGTTGTAGGGGCAAATAATTATTTGCCCCTACGTTTTTTTAACATACACGAGGAGGTTTTGCGGTGAAATTCCAAGCGTTATACTTCACGGCAGTTTTTTTTGTGTTGGCGGCGCTGGGACCGCGGCAAGCTTACGCTATGGGACTTGGCCCGGGGTTGTTTAAAATTCAGAATGTGCCACCGGGCCAGTCCGTGGACGTGCGCAAGTTGTCGGGAGTAGTCTTCACCGTAACCAATAGTTCAGACAAAGAGGAAAGCTTCTCATTATTGTGCAAGAAACCCTCCCAGGGCGGTTTGGTTGACTGGGAAGCCGGGTACGAGGAGATCGCCGACGCGGCTTGGTGCAAACTGGAGAAAGAAGAGTTTGCCGTAGCGGCGAAGTCAAAGGCGGAGATAGGACTGATAATCGAGGTGCCCGATAAGCCGGAGTACTATAATTGCAAATGGATGCTGGCCGTGGTGTTGACTTCAGGCGGCAATAAGGGCATCGGTGTCGGGTTGGCAGTGGCCGCGCGCGTTCAAATCGAGACACTGCCTGGCGTGAAGGAAGACACCGTCAGCGCAATGCCCTTGGGCATAGTTCCAAGCGCTCTGGATATATCCGTAAAACCAGGCGAGGCATTCAAACGCTCAGTGCTGTTGCGCAATAACACCTCAAAAAAGGTGATGTGTATTACGGAACGACTCGTGGATATTTACACTGATCCGCGCAAGCATGATCGCTATACATCGGGTGGATTCAAGCCGCTGATTGCCACCACTTGGCTGACGGAGAAGTTTGAGACCTTCTCATTGAAGTCCGGCAAGAAAGAGAAACTAAAGCTTGTCGGTCGAGCGCCCGAGACGGCTAAACCGGGAGAAAAATGGGAAGAACTGGTCTTCGTCTGCGGCAAGCCCGATGAGAAAATGAACGAGGGAGAAAAAAATGAGCGAAATACAAATATAAAAACCTTCTTTCGCGTTCGGTACACGGTCGTAGCGCCGTAATCGGTTACAATTTTTCTAATCTCTGTGTCCTCTGTGGCAAAATTTATGTCTAAAACAATGGCTTGGTTAATGACTCTGCTGTTGGCATTAAACTGGTTGCCAGGGAGCAGCGCTGTTTACGCTGACGAAATGAATATTGCCATAGCAGTGAATATCGCTAATCCGCCCATAATTTTAAGCGGCCCGACGGCGAATCCAAATCCGGCAAAAACCGGCGACGTAATCGCTTTCGGAGTAAGCGCTACGTCACGCGACAACATTCCGCTATCATATATCTGGGATTTTGGTGACGGAACTACCGAGAGCGACGCATCAGTCTCTCATGTCTATACTCGTGAGGGTGCATACGCCGTCAGTGTGACCGTGATCAATACTCAGAAAGAGAAGAATATTGGTCGAGTAATCGTAATAGTTACGAACATTGATGGCGGGCCAGCGTTACCTCCGCCTCCGCCGTTGCCCTGGACAGTGATAAAAGCTCAAGTGTCCTTAAACTTCAAGCAACCGGGGCGCGACAAGGTTCAGATTGCTGGCATACTCGACCTGCCGGCTGGCTGGGATCCAAAAGACAAGATTGTGTCTGCTGGCGCCGGAAGCAATACTGTCTTATTCAAGCTCAATGCCAAAGGAAGCGGTAGGACTGATAAAAACGCTTTTCTACTTAGTCGAAAATTAAAGAAGAAGGTCTTTCTTGGCGGACCGGTAAAAATCAAGTTCGTTCTCCGTGGCGATCTGGCGGAGAGATTAGCGGGGAATGGCATGACCAACGCTACTACACTCAAAACTGGCGTGACGGTGAGCCTAGATGCGTTAGTGACGTTGGACAACCAGCCCTATCTGGCTCAAGTCCCGCTTCTTTGGAAAGCCATTGCCAACTCCGGCGGCAAAGCCAAAAAAACTACGAAGTAATACGTCTGCGCTATAATACCGACAATCACGGTCCAAACAACAGTTCGGCCAAAGAAGACAATCATTGTCCGAATTGTCCTTGACGGGGACATTCTCCGTAATTTAATGTATACTCCGATGTGGAGGTCAGCATTTATATGCGATATTCGCAGAGCACAGAGATAGCCATTGATAGTCTTTTTTTGGCTCATCCGGAACGAGCGTACTTCACAAAGTGCGGAGGTCGGTAAAGTGGAGTTGAAAAAGCGTGGATATGCATGTCTATTCTGTGGATGTTTAAAGCCTTCAGAAAAGGAGAATCAAGCATGTCCACTTCA
>JAZDLP010000173.1:0-8117 GCA_043801885.1 Planctomycetota bacterium
AAGTAATGACCTCGCAGTATTTCAAGAATCCGTTCCGCGTCCTTCTCGTCGGTCTTGCTGCGACGGTGTTTGACGGACCGCTCGATTTTACTGGGCGCCAGCACATGGCACGTGATCCCGTTTTCCTCTAATTCATCGCACAACCCAAAGCCTAAACCAGATGCCTCGTAGGCAAACACCACTCGCGCTCCGGCGTTCTCGGCGGCTCGTCTTTTCAAGTCTGCCACCATCACTTTTCGCGCATCGACGTTATTTTCAAAAGATCGTCTTTGCGACGCTCCTTGTCCCACCGCAATCTTCAACAGCATCGTTTTGTCGTGCAAATCACAGCCCACCATGATAGTATTTCCCATCGGCCAGCCCTCCCTTGAAATGAGTGAAGAAACGTTCGTACATCACAAACTGAACTTTCTGTAACCCATTCCTTTTCGAGGTAACTGGCCTTTTTTCAAGTTCCATAGTAACTCTGTGGCTAAAAATAGACTGAACGGTTACCAAAAATCAAAAATCCACAATTTCTTTGCGTGTCATGAAGATTTGCTGATAATGGCAAAAAACGCAATTTGCTTGTATTTATATATGCGGACAGAGTACAATTCGTGCATTGAAACAAATTGGTTGGATATCGGTTTTCGTAAAATACTTTGCTTTAAGGAGAGGAACTTGGCTGACAAACGCAAACGACGGATGATTATTCGCATCAAACGCAAGCAGCATGCAAAACGAAAAATTGCGCAAGGGTTCAAGCGTGTAATTGAACGCAGCAGTGGCCGCAGAAAAGTGCGTTTTGTTAAAGTCGCCGAGTAAAAGCTTGTATACTGCGTAGCGCAATTTTAAAATTACGCCGCAAATTGCACGAATCGAGATAGCGCATGATGTTGCGCGGTGGCATTGGTAACAATGGGGCATCCAAACCTCGCTTGCGCGCGGTGATTAGCGACATTCACGGCAATTTGGAAGCGTTGACGTCCGTTCTGAAAGATATCCGCAGTCAAGGAGCGGACGAGATTGTCTGTTTGGGCGATGTCGTCGGCTATGGTCCCGATCCGGTCTCTTGTCTCAAAATCATCCGCAAAACTTGCCTGTGGAGCCTATGCGGCAACCACGACATGGCGCTGTTTATGAATTACGCGATCGGCTTCAACGAAGGCGCTGCGCGCGCTGTGGCTTGGCAGCGCCAGTGGCTGCGTCCGCGTTTCTACAGCATGCCTGGCAAAGTCGCACACTGGCGATGGTTGGAAAATCTGTCGGCACAGCGAATCGAAAATCGCGCGCTTTTTGTCCACGCCTCGCCCCGTGACCCGATCATGGAATACGTTCTCGAGAAGGATTTCCAAGACATGGGCTTTGGGCCAGCGCAGAAAGCCGTGGAGATGTTTGAAAAAATCGAGTGGCTCTGCTTTGTGGGGCACTCTCATCGCCCCGGCATCGCGACGCATGACTATAAGTGGATTAAGCCTGCCGAACTGGACAACATGACCTATATTCTGCCAAAGGATCAGAAAACGCTGATCAACATCGGCGCCATCGGTCAGCCGCGTGACCGCAGTAATCAGTCATGCTACGTGCTTTTCGACGGCGCGAAAATTCGCTATCGCCGCGTCGCTTACGACATCGAAAAAACTATTAAAAAGATGGCGTTAATCCCGGAACTGGAGAAACGCTTTGGCGAACGACTGCGAGACGGCATGTAGTCGTGATAATTATTATTATTTTTCAAAGATTTGCGACCTACGATTGTATTACTTTGTGAACTGGGTTGTTTTTTGCCAGACCAGTGGAAAAGCTATTGTGGCTTTTTCGAGTCATGAACAAATGTTTTTGGAGGATGATTTATGAGATATTGGTTGCTTGGCGTTCTGATGTGTTTTGGATTGTTTGTTGGCGGCCTCTCCGCTGAGGACATTTTCGCAGTCAGCGATATCTACGCTCTCGATCCGGATGGAAAATGTCATGAGATTGTGGGCGGTGACTTTGGCGAGTTTGCCAAGAAAAATAATCATTGGGACGCTGCGACAAAAACTATCAAAATGTTCGCGGCTAAAAATGAAGAAACTGCCGTCCAGATCGTAATCCCAAAAACAGGCAAAAGTTTTTCGGGCAAAATGAGCAATTTGACGGGGCCGGGAACCATCCCGCCCGACCGCGCCACTTTCAGCGCGCTGCTCTGGATCAAACATAGCAAGGGCGTAAAACTCTATCCTGATATGGTCATTCCGCTGGATGGCTCCGTCTCTGGTATCAAGAGTTTTGATGTGCCATCGGAGATTAAAGGCCTTCCTCAAGCCAACAATAAAGTCGGTCCAATGTTATTTGAGGTCTGGGTTCCCAAAGACGCTAAAGCCGGCGTTTATAAAGGAACAGTCAGCGTTCTGGAAGGGGATAAGGAGATCGAGAAACTGAACGTTCAGTTGACGATCTTCGATTTTGAAATGCCGGCTATGCCGACCTTTGCTCTTGACTTTTTGGATTACGCCATGCCTCTCCAGCCCTTTGGTCTTGCCGGAGAACGAATCGCTTCAAGCGGTCTGGGCCAGCCGGCAAAAAAGGTTAGCGAGCGAGCGAAAAAAATCAGTTGGCAGGTTTATAAACTAACGATGGATAACCGCGGTTTCGAGAATGTGCTTCCATATCATTCGCAGCGCGGCTCTCCCGTCTGGGCACCGCCGATTGTGGGCAAAGGCGCGGACGCGAAAGTTATGAGCTGGGCGGAGTGGGACGAGGTCTTTGCGCCAATTTTAGACGGCAAGTGCAATAAATTCGGCGAGCCGCCGGCGCACTTTACGCTACCCTTCAATGTCAATTATCCTCATATCTGCGACAGTGACCCAGCCAAGCAGTTCGACTGGAGGCCGTTTAAGGATTCGATCCCCGATGGACCAGGACAAAATGCCGCGCTCAAAGAATTTGAAGAAACATTTTGTGTGATTGCCGCTGAATATATTAAACACTTCGCCGAAAAGAACTGGACCAAGACGCGATTTGAAATTTATTACAACCAGAAACCAAACGAAGGAAAAAAGAGCAGAAATACGGTGCCTTGGAAACAGGACGAACCCACTCTGGAATTTGAATATAAAGCGCTGCGTTATTTTTATAACGTCACGCATGCAGCCTTCGCGCCGGCCAAGGAAAAAAACCTTCAGTTTGTCACGCGCCTTGATATCGGTCACTGGAATTGTGATAAAATGCAAACGCCTGATGGCGGAACGGCTGTCTGCTATAAAGGCAAGGCTTATAACAAAGGCAATGCTGACAAGTATCTCAAAGACACCGTGGATCATTGGGTCATCGGCTCGACACATGGAGAAGGCGCGCAACATCTTATTAAGGATTACTGTAAGCCCGCGCCGTCACCGGTGAAAATATTGAACTATACTACTCCAGGCGACGATGTCTTAACCCGCCATTACGGTGATTTCGCCGGCCTTGGTTTTCGTTACGCGCGCATTGGCTTCGTGGGTTGCATTCTATTTAAAACGTCTATTGAATGTGGCGATCCTGAAAACGCTGGAGACGCTGGTGGAGGCGATTACGGACAATATTGTCTCTATAATGGCACAAAATTAGGTTTGGATGGCGCGCTTTGCAGTCGCCGAGTTAAACTCTGGCGTAATGCCGTTAATGACTTCGATTACATCGAGGCCGCGAAGAAAAAAAATCCGGCTGCCGTGGACACGCTGCTCCAAAAAATGATTAAAGTTGATTTTTCAGCCAATAAAGAATATCGCAATCAAGCTAAAAGTCGCGGTTTTTGGATCAACAACAACGTCGAGGACTTTTTAATAGCGAAACTGAAACTCGCGGAAATGATTACTGGTCAAAAAATTGGCGCGGTTGAACTACAGGGATTCAGCGACAAATATACGCCCTGTGGATCCGCCAGTCAGATCGTTAGATATGATTGAGGTTTGCCATGCAAATTCGATTATTTCTATTTATGATTTCGATATTGATGATTGGCTCGTCCGCTTTCGCCGAGGCCGTCAAACCAAACGCCCGTACGCGCCTGAATGAATATGGCGAAGAGCTGGTCGCCGCCTGGCAGAAATATCCAGTCGAGAAACAGAAAGAGCCTCGTGAAGCGCAGATTAAGATCGTAGTCCAAGCTTTTAACAAGGATTTACTCAACGCTGAACTGTCTGCGGATATCACGTATAATAAGGCGATTGCTACATTTCTCGAAAATCTGAATAAGATGCGGCAACTATTTACGGGCGACAAAATGCAGGCTATTGGTAATTGCTATGTTGTGGCTTGTATCGCACTCTTTAATCGAGAAACGGGCGTCGCAACAGACCGCGAGCCACGCACTCAACAACAATGCTTCGATTTGTTATTAAAATGGCTGGAGGAAGCGCGCGATGCGTTACGCCGAGTGCCTTCGGAGGCGCAGCTCCCGGCATATGGCGCAATCAATGCAGTACTGACTAAACTGCTCGCCATCGCCACAACGCCCGAAAAAATAGATTCCGTTGCTCAATTAGACGAGAATCTTAAAAAAGCCCGTCGCGCGTTCCCGATCACTACGCCGGATATGAAGAAGATGAACGAACCCCTGCTGAAGTACTTGGAGACTAGAGCTAAAGAGATTCAAACCAAGGCGCTTAAAAAGTAGTCGCTCTCGCGTCTTTACAATTGTTCCCGAATCATGTAGGCCGCAAGTCGCGTGATTAGCGACAGTCGAAGAATTCCTTCTGCGTTTCACCCCCCCCCTTTTTTCAAGGAGGGGAGAACAATAGCTTTAATTTGCCGACAGACGCTTATCCAAATACGGTGGCCGTGCGACCGCGGCTACGACGGCGGTTCAGCACTTTGCGCCCGCCCTTGGTTGCATTGCGTTTGCGAAACCCGCTCACGCGTTTCTTCTTCAGATTTGACCGACGAACATTAATTTTCATTTTTTTCTCCTCATTTGTCTTTTTGAATTATCCAAGTATGAAGTGGTACTGTCAAGCCTTGTATGCGCTATCGTGTTTGAAATATCGTCCAGTAATCATTGACTTCTTGCTTATTGAAGTATATCCGCCCGCTCAAGCTGTGATAAGGCACCACGCCTAATTTGATCCAATCCAACACTGCGGATTTGTCAATGTTGAAGAATCGAGCAGTGTCTTCGACAGTGAGAAACAGGCGGCTGCCGTCCTGATCGCGCCGATTGAGGCTGCCACGATCGAACTTTTTTTCTTTAGCTCGCTTTTTTGACATGGCGCGATATTTTAATCATTCGCCACCGTTTGTATAGTGCATGTCTGCGATTCCTGTCTCAGCGTCTTGAGTTTCTGATCCAAAAGCGGCCGGATCGCGGCCGGATCGCCTTTGCCTTTAAATTCGGCCATACACTTGCCAAAGATGGCGTTGACAACGGCGTCTTTGCCGGCGACATAATCGGCAACGAGTTTTGGATATTTGACAAGGACGTCGCTGATAACTTTTTCCGTAGCGCCAACGTCAATCACAATCAGCAAGTTCTCTTGCTGCGCGATCTGCAAAGCGGATTGTCTGGTGTCCAGCATCTTCGGGAAGACGATTTCTTTTGCGGCTACGCGATTGACGCTTTTCTCTTTCTCGACCAAATTGATCAGTTCCACTATCGCCGCAGGCTCAATTCCACAGGTGTCAATCGTCAGATTTCGAGCTTTCAGAATACCCTGCAGATCGCCGGTGATCCAGTTAGCCGCGGTTTTGGCGGGCACGCCGAGTTTCAACACGGCTTCGAAGTAATCGCTCATCGACTTTTGATCGGTGAGTACTTTGGCGTCGTAGTCGCTCAATTTCAGCTCCTTAACATAGCGCTGTTTGCGCTGTTCGGGTAGTTCATCCTGCTGCGCGCGGACGGCGTTCAGCATTTCGTCGGTGATGATGATCGGTGGCAGATCCGGTTCCGGGAAATAACGGTAGTCGTGAGCGTTTTCCTTACTACGCATTGTCCGAATTTCGCCAGTCTCGCCGTTGAACAGCCGCGTCTCCTGCCGCACGATCTCGCCGCGAGCGTACAGATCTTTCTGTTCGGCAATTTCGGCGCGAATAGCTTGTTCAACGAAGCGAAACGAGTTCAGGTTTTTAATCTCACGCCGCGTGTTGAAAGTCGGCTGGCCTGGCGGCCGAATCGAAACATTCGCGTCACAACGCAGCGAACCTTCCTGCAGGTTGCAGTCGCAGACGCCGATAAATTCTAGGATATGGGCCAGCGATTCTAGGTAGGCGCGGGCTTCGGTGGCCGAGCGCAGGTCGGGTTCGCTGACGATCTCCAATAATGGCGTGCCGGCGCGGTTAAGATCCACGCCGGAGCCGTCCGAGAAGTGCAACAGTTTGCCGGCATCTTCTTCCAGATGAATGCGTGTGATGCCAATCCGTCTGTTCGCGCCATCAACCTGGATGTCCAAGTAGCCGTTGCGCGCGAATGGCAGATCGTATTGGCTGATCTGGTAATTCTTGGGCAAGTCGGGGTAATAGTAATTCTTGCGGTCGAACTTGGTGCGACGCGCGATTTCACCATGCAACGATACAGCGGTCTTCAGCGCGTATTCGAAAGCCAGCGCGTTGGGCACTGGCAGCGAACCGGGCAGCCCCAGACAAACCGGACAGACCAGCGTGTTGGGTGGCGCGCCAAACATTGCGCGGCAACCGCAGAACATTTTTGTCTGAGTTCTGAGTTGAGCGTGGACTTCCAGTCCAATAACCGGTTCCCAGTCCGATGTTGTGGGCATGTTGCAGTCTCGCTTTCGTTCTGCTGTGAACGTTTGCGGCTCGAATAACAATAACCCAAAACGATCTTTTTTCCTTCAATCCACAATCAAAAATCAAAAATTCCCTTATGTTTCTTGAGTCATCAACTTTGAAATTCCTATACTTTAAAATACGGGCTAGATCGGGACGGGGACTTCTTCAAGAATCTCGGTCAGAATCGCTTCGCTGTCTTTCCGACTGGATCCGGAGTCGCGGCCCTTTTCGATAATGCGATGGCTCAACACGACGGGCGCAAGACGTTTGATATCGTCAGGTCGGCAATAGTTACGGCCGTGTATCAGCGCGTACGCCTGCGCGGCGCGTTCGAGCATCAGGCTGCCGCGGATGGAGACCCCCAGACTCAGGCTGCGATGTTCGCGTGTGCGCGAGGCGATCTCCAGAATATAATCCACCAACGTATCGTCCACGCGAACCGCTCGCGTCAGCTCCTGCAATTGGCGCACTTCTGCGGCGGTGATGACCGGTTTCAAAATATCGAGCGGATGCGTCAGACGTTGAGTCTTGAGCACTTGGCGTTCGCTGTCGCGATCAGGATAACCCATGGGTACACGCAGCAGGAAGCGATCCAACTGCGCCTCGGGCAACGGATATGTGCCGGCGTATTCGATGGGGTTTTGCGTGGCCAACACGATAAACGGATCGGGCAGTTTGTGAGTGATACCGTCCACCGAGACCTGAAAATCATTCATCGCCTCCAGCAGCGCCGATTGTGTGCGCGGCGTGGTGCGATTGATTTCGTCGGCGAGAATCACATTAGCGAACAGTGGCCCAGGATGAAATCTAAAATGTCGCTCTTTTGGTTCAAAAATCGAAACACCCACAACATCGGACGGCAATAGGTCGGGCGTGAACTGAATACGTCGAAATTCGCAGTCAATAGATTTCGCCAACGCGCGCGCCAGCATAGTTTTGCCTACGCCCGGGACATCTTCGATCAGCACGTGTCCATGAGCCAGCAATCCCACCAGCACATATTTGACAGCTTCGCGCTTGCCTAGGATGACCGTTTCGATATTGGCCATCAGCGCGGAGATTTTTTCAGGTGGCGCTGTTAATGTCTTGGCGGACGATGGCATGGCGACGAGTTTATCTGTGGCCAACTGCGCCGCTAACATCGTCCCGGCGTCTTTGGGCGACAGAGGCGATAGCGACGACGCAGCAGGCTCAAACGCAGTAGTCATTCAGTGTCTCTCAAAACCGATCCGCTACAAAAAACATCTCTTTTAGTAACCGTTCAGCCTATACGTCAGATGTGTAAGAAAGGGGATAAGGAGATAATGGGGATAGTGGAGATAATGGAATATCCAGAAAACTTAGTTGCTGAGAAAATAATTCAATGAATCAGCAATGAAGTCGAAAAAGGGCGC
>JAZDLP010000184.1:0-3921 GCA_043801885.1 Planctomycetota bacterium
TGTGATCGGCTTGGGCTGAACCGAGACCGGCGTTGGCGCGATTTCAATCGCAGTTCTCTGTGTTGGCGTTGCGTTGGTTTCCAGTGGCTCGGTGAGCGGCACAGGTGTGGTGGAACCGGTGTTGACTGTTATGGTTCCCGACGGCACGTATAAATAAGTCTTCGCCATGGCCAGCGTAAAGATTACAGCGGTCAACACAGCCAAAGCGATAGTGGCGTACGATGACGACGCGCGCTTATGACGCTTCCTGACCCAGTCCGCCGGATCGTCGGAACAAGAAGATATGTATGGTACGACCGGCACAGACACTTGGCGAATGCCGCTCGGCGCGCCAAAATGCGTTGGCTGCTGCGACTTTGGTATCTGCGCATCAGACTCGCTTCGCTCGGCCTTTTTTGCGGCCTTCAGCGCGTCGGTGAGCGTGAGAATCACGGTTTCAAACGAGGGACGCTGATGCGTCTCTAACGACATCATCTTCTCGATCATGTCGCGCACTGATAACGGTAACGACATGTCGGATGCAGGCGAGACGCCTGCGTTACGTGCAGGCGAGACGCCTGCGCTACGAATGTTTTGGTGTTCGGCGACCAGAGCGCCTTCGTCCGTTCCGCGAAAGGGCGGCACGCCGTCAAGCAGGTGAACGAGGATCGCGCCGAGAGAATAGATATCCACCGCGCACAGTCCGGCTTCGGTAGTCGGAAACGACTGCGATGGCAGCGCCTCCGACGCCGTATAAATCAACGGTTCGAATAATTGCGGATCAGGCGTGGTCCAAGCGGCGTGTTCGGGACGTTCACCCAAGCCGACGCCAAGTATACGAACGCTCTCCTCGCTGACCAGAATGTCGCCGGGATGCAGCCGTCCGTGGTGCTGTTTTTTGTTGGCGGCGTACTGTAGTCCGCTGGCGCAGCGCAAAATAATGTCCAGCGCGTGAGAGGTCGCGATGGGTAGTTTTTGCTTCAGTATGCGAGACAAAGCTTCGCCCGGCGCGAATTCAGATATCAGCAACAGACGATTGTTTTCATTCGTACAACCCAGATAATTGACTAGGCTGGGGTGTTCAAGAAAAAAGGCTGCTTCGGCGTTCTGTGCAAGTTGCTCGATAAATTTCTTTTCACACAGCGCTCGCCGAAAATGTTTAATCGCGACGATGTCGCCTTCGATCAAGCGCACTGCTTTATAGGTGATCCCTTTTGGGCTGTGCGCCAGTTCCGTGGTGATTTTAACACCCGAAAAAGTATTCTTTTGGTTGGCGGTTTTGGTGATAGCTTCAGTCATGGCGACAATTCCTTTACTTTTGGACGGAGTAATGCCCTATTATACGGCAACAAAATAGTATTTTTGTAAGTATTCACGCGGAGGCGCAGAGAACGCAATGGGTCGTAAACACCCGGATGGCGACGAATCGCAACGCAAACAGGCAAGCAAGCAACCTCGCGGCTTCGCGCGCGGGCACGGCGTTCATCATCGCCATCGCCCTGGTCGCGATGCGCCTCATGCGTTCGGCACTGGTCGCGACCGCGCCGGAGACGACATCAATCGCGGAAAACTCACCAATCTACCCCTCGAAGAACTTGAAAATCTCGGCAACATCGAGACCGCCGGGGATATTGATCGTCGTATCGAAGAATCTGATGATGCTGGAACGTTTGGCACTGCGCTGAAAGGTGTTCTGGCGCGTGGGTTAGTACTCGAAGTCCGCAAAGGCAATTTTCTGACCAAAATGCTGTCCTCGCCAACTTCGTTACCGAATCATAACCAGCTCTGGAAGTCTGGTGATATTCTACGCACGTTCGTCCGCGGCACGTTGCAGCAGTTTGATCTGGGATTGGCCAGTCTGGTTGCGCCGGGCGATGAAATTGAAGTCGTCGTGCCGCCGCTGGCGACTAAAAGCGAATTAATTCAAGCTCAACTGCACGCGATTCTGACTCGAGTATTGCCACGGCGCAACGAATTCCGCCGACTGCATCCGTCGGGGCGAACGATTCAAACGCTGGCGGCCAACATTGATCGCGTTCTGATCGTAGTCTCCGCCGCCGAACCAGCGTTTCGTCCCGGCTTTATTGATCGCGTCCTGACCTGCGCCATAGCTTGCGACGTGCCGGCGGCGTTGGTTATGAACAAGATTGACTTGGGAATCGCCCCCGCAGATGATGAACTGCTCGACGTCTATCGCGGCTTGGGCTTGCCGGTTTTCAAGATCAGTCTCGCCGATCTCGCCGCGCCGCAGGGCGATTTTGAGGCGCTGCAAAACCTTCTCGCCAACTCGCGCACCTTGCTATGTGGCCATAGTGGCGTCGGCAAATCCACGCTACTGCTGGCGCTCGATTCGACGCTCTCCATGGATGTAATTCGCATTGGCAACATCTCCGCGGCGACCAACAAAGGCATTCACACGACCACTCACGGACGACTGCACGAATTACGGATTACTCCAGGACGCGACCGGGCGGCGACACCGCCATCGCTTACTGATTCGAGCAATGCGAAAGTCGTTGCCCAAGTCATTGACACGCCCGGCGTGCGCGAATTCACGCCTGCCGACACTGATCGGCGCAACCTATGGATCTGTTTCCCAGAGATTGCTCATCTGAAAAATAAATGCGCCTTCGCCAATTGCACACATATCATCGAGAAGAATTGCGCAATTCTCGCCGCCGTTGAAGCCGGCGACATTCATCCGCGCCGCTATTTGTCGTACACACGCATTTACGAAACACTGCCGAACTGATCTCTCAAACCGCGTTGATGAATTTGTTGTCCGACAGACCCTTAGGGAACGGTTCGTTTGATCGCTTGCTAATGCGTGCGGCTCGGATACCTTTATCCGAGCCGCGACCGTTAGGGAGCGGTTCGTTGGATTGCAGGCGAGACGCGGTACGATTGTAAACTGGAGACTGAGAATGGCCATTGTCAAACCCTTTCGCGCGTTGCGCTACGATCCTAAAATTATCCAAACGCACATAAGCGCGGTGATCTGTCCGCCGTATGATGTCATCACTCCGACAATGCAGCAGGCGCTATACGACAAGAGTCCGTATAATGTGGTTCGCATCGAACTGGGACAACAGAGCGAGAATGACTCGCCCGGCAATGATCGGTACAGTCGTGCGGCGGCTACGCTGAACGGATGGATGCGTGATCGCGTGCTCAAGTCAGGCGAAGAACAATGCTTCTATCTTTACGAACAGACTTTTGATATCGCTTCGGGCGGCGCGTCGCGCAGCCAGGTCGTCACGCGGCGCGGGATTTTCGGCGCCATCAAGCTGGAGCCGTTTGGCACAGGTAGCGTCTTTCCGCACGAAGAAACTTTCGGCGGCCCGAAAGCGGATCGCCTGAAACTGATGCAAGCTTGCTCGGCCATGCTCTCGCCAGTCTTCGGACTGGTACCGGACGAACATAATGTCTTGACCGAGTTGTTAAAGAAAGGCGGCCAGCAACAAGCTCCGGATATCGAGATCATCGAAGAAACCGGCATTATCAACAAGCTCTGGGCGATTTCCAACCAGGAATGGTGTCGTGCGGTGGCTGACGAATTGCGATCACGCCACGTCTATATCGCCGATGGTCATCACCGTTACGAGACTGCGTGCAATTATCGTGACGAGCGTCGCCAAGCTGATTGCGATCCCGACGGCAAACTTGATCGAGATTATAATTACGGCCTGATGATGTGCGTGCCGATGAGTGATCCGGGATTGTACATCCTGCCAACGCACCGCCTTATTCAAGCAGCGCCAGGCATCTCGAAAGAATCTTTCTTGAACGACTCCGCCGAGTTATTCGAGCAGTGTCTCGCGACGGAATCGGATTTGCTTGCGGTAGCCGAAGAAGAACAAGGCTCGATCAAATTCGGTGTAATTTTCAAAGACGGAACGCGCTATATCCTGACGGCCAAATCGGTCGCGGCCGTGGCGATGA
>JAZDLP010000190.1:0-6325 GCA_043801885.1 Planctomycetota bacterium
ATTGTTTGGATCGGTTTTGCGGGAAGATTTTGGTCCCGATAGCGATGTGGATGTGCTGGTCCGGTTTTTTCCTGAAGCAGAGCATAGCCTATTTGACATAGTTCGTATGCAAAAGGAACTGAAACTGATTTTTAGGCGCGAGGTGGACATTGTGAGCCGCCGAGGAATTGAATCGAGCCGTAATTATCTTCGCAAACAGGAGATTCTGAACGCCGCTGAGGTGATCTATGGATCGTGATCAGACTTATCTCCTCGACATTCTGGAAGCCGCTCGATTAGCCATCTTCTATGTCGGGAATAAAAGCGAAAATGAGTTCCTCGCGGACATTCAATGTCAAGATTCGGTGATTCGACGTCTTGAGATCATTGGAGAGGCAGCACGTCGTGTTTCTAATGAATTTCGTTTAGTCCATCCCGAACTGCCATGGAGTGATATGATTGGCATGCGCAATATTCTCATCCACGAATATGACGATGTGGATATCCATATTGTGTGGTAAGCAGCCAAAATCCTTCAATCTGCAATCTGCAATCAAAAATTCCCTTATGTTCTCGTTTTTAGGTGACGCGTAGTAACGGCTTGACGGTTCTCTGAAAAACGGATATTTTTAATCTATGGCAATGTTATTGATGTGTGATGCGCATGCGGAAGGTACTGTTCGAGAACGGCAGCGTTTTGTCTTTGCCTTGTGCCTAAACCTCTTTGCGTTCAGTATGCTCTGGCGATCCATTTATATTTTTAACTTCCACCCGGCGCTGGCTTACGTTTACAGCGATATGCAAGCGTATGTGGATATGGCCAAGCGCATCTTGGAACCAACGTACCAATACGGAGCAGGTGACGCATTTCATCCTGTCGGCACCAGCTTGATGCTGGCTGGTTCATTTCTGATTGACTCGACTTTTCGTTACGCAAGCTTGGCTCAGTTCGGTATGTCTTGTCTGGTGCCGCTGCTAATCGCGGCGATCGGTTATGAACTATTCGGGCGGCGGGTGGCGCTGGTTGGACTGGCCATCAGTAGCGGCTACTTCCAGTTCGTTGATTATGCTTCGTATTTTTTATCTGAGAATCCATTCTTGTTCTTCATGATGTTGAGCTTTTGGTTGTTGATCCGGAGCCTGCGAGTCCGGCGAGCGCGTTGGGTGCCGCTGCTGGCTTTGTTCGCCGGCGTTGCGCTCGGCGCTGCGGCCACGTTCAAGAGCGTCGGGCTGGCGGCGGCCGGCTTGGTGGGACTTTTTTTGCTGTACTTAGGCATACGCTACCGCTGGGCTCGCGTGGGCATGGTGTTGAGTTGCGGGCTGGTCGGCATGTTGCTGATCGTAGTGCCAGTCTCGGCGCGCGCCATGCGCATCAATGAAGGACAATTCTGCGTAGTCTCCGCCAATGGGCCGATGAACGTGCTGCTGGGGCATTACGGTGAGATATCTTCGATCCACTTCAACGATAAGAAACGCTATTGTTTCTACGATTTTGGCACAGCGGCGATGGTGCAGCAGAATCTCATGGCCTACAAGGACGTTGATTTCGGGCCGTGCGATGGAAAAGAATGTTTTCAGGCCGCGTGGGAGTGGACCAAAGCAAATCCGATTGAGTCATTTCTATTATCCATACATCACGTCTTTAATCTGTTCAATACCACGCCGTGGCCCACCTCCGCGACGAAGGATCGGCGCTGGATCAGGTTTGCCGAGCAGCTCTATATAGTCTTTATTTTTATTCCCGCGCTATTCTATCTACTGAATCATGCGCGCGGAATACTGCGTCGAGACAAGGACATGTTTGGTGATATCTTGGTGCTACTGCCACTTGTGGCGTTAGTCGTAGTGGCATTTTTCACCATCGGCGAGCCGCGATATCGTATTCCGTTCGATGGGTTTACGATTCTGCTGGCCGCGCGTTTCTACGCGGGCCCGTCCACGCGCGCGGATGGGCTGGTTCCGCCGGTCTTGGCGGTCCCGCCAGTATCATCGGTCTCAGCGACGTCGGGCGCCACAGTCTGAGATCGGCTGCTCAGTTTCTTATCGCGAGCGATATGAGCATCAAGCAACAATTGCTGCAGGGTGGGCCGCGGTCGCGCAATCATCATAATCTGATACGCAAATAGCCGTTTCGAAAATGCGATCAGCATTTGATTGATCCACACCAGTAGTCGGGCCAGCCAGCGAGTCTTCAGCAACAACGCAAACGGCACCGGGATGCCTTTCGCTTCCAGCACATCGTATCCATTGATTGTCAAGGCGCGGCGCAGCGACGAGAAAGTGAATAGACGCGTATGGTCGAGGTCCAGGATACCGTGCCGACTATAGTTTAAGCGGCCTAAAAATAGGTTCAGACGCATCGGCAGGAAGCCGACATTGGCGGTAGTAACGATCAGCTCCGTTGTTTCGCGCGAATAGCGGTGGCGCAGGCGTCGCAACAGCATCTCCGGCGACTTCAAGTGCTCCAGAATGTCGAGGGCGAGAATCACATTCACAGGCGACGTCTCGGCGCTGAAATCGTACTGTTCCAGATCAGCCTGGATGGTCTTGAACGAGTATTGTTGAGCCTCGGGTTGAATGTGCTGGTCCACAGAGATTGTCTTGACCTGTTTATCAGTCAGTGCGGCAGCCATAAAAGCCGGGCCGCAGGCCAAATCCAAAACTGTCGCGCCGACCGGCACACGATCCAGCGCAAACTGGTGCGAACTCGGGAAACCCAACTTCGACACATTATGATTATCGACATGTTCGTAATCGAACTTCGGGTGATAGAAGATGCCGTACCGGTTGATCCGCGATAATAGCGACGAACACAAGATCATGAAGGCATACTTCAGACCATTGACCCGGCAGATTTCGTTGCCGTAGAATGTGGGGATACTGATCTCTTTGATCCGCTTTTGCGTGGCCAGCAGTTGAATCAGGATGTCCGTATCAAAATCGAAGTAATCCGAGTTGAACATGAAGGGAATTGAAGCGAGCGCCGGAACGCTGAAGGCTCGGTAGCCCGTGTGAAATTCCGCTAAATGCGATCCTAGGATGCGATTCTGCAGGCGGGTGAGTACTTGGTTGCCGATCCATTTATAGAACGGCATGCGGCCTTTAAGCGCATCCCATTTCTTAAGCATGCGCGAGCCCAGCACCACGTCCGCGGTGTCGTCCAAAATAGGTTGAAGCATCTGGCCGATGCATTCCGGCGCGTATTGTCCGTCGCCGTGCAGTAGCGCCACCGCGTCAAATTTTTTCTCGATGGCGTAGTGATAACCGATTTTCTGATTGCCGCCGTAGCCCTGGTTCTTTGGATTATAAAGGATAGTCAGGTTAGCTCGCTGTGTCCGTTCGCGAAAATCACTTGCGCGGTGGAAAGTCTGGTCAGTGGAAGCGTCGTCAATGATCAAGACTTCGGTGGAATAGACGTCATTATTCCAGACTTCGCCGGGGATGCGATCAAGCACCTTCTCGATAAAGTTCTCAGCGTTGTATGAGACAATAAAGATCAGGACTCGTTTTTTCATTCGGCGCCAATTCTCCGCCGTCATTTGAATTTCTCTACTTGGCGGCAATTATCCGAGCCGCGTGCGTTAGCAAGCAGTCAAACGAACCGCTCCCTAATGGTCGCGGTTCGGATAACAACAAGATAGCGCTCTCGCCCTTTGTTTTAGGCTATTCAGCCATTTCTGGTTTGTCAATGCTTTCTCTTGCGCTTTTGATGCGGCCTGGACGCGCATATACGTTTACGAAATTTTGATACTTGAAGAAAGTCAATTGTAAAGACGCAATGGCATAGCATAATAATCATAGCGCAGGAGTCTCGCCAGACTCGGTGTAGTAGGGATAAAAAAGGAAGGTAACCGTTCAGTCTATTTTCATCTTATTAACCGCGAATGCACACGAATAGACGCTAATATTTTTTCTGTGATTCGCGTTCATTAGCGTTCATTAGCGGTTTATTACACGGTTACAAAGGAAGAGGAAACGAGCGATGATGAAGAAAATAGTGGTGACGAGTGTGCTGGTCGGCTGCTTGGTCGGAGCATGGACGCAAGCGGGAGAACCAACGGAAGTTTATACCGCGGAGAAAATCGCCGCTCTAATCAAAGACCTCGGCAGCGAAGTCTTTGAAAAACGTCAGACGGCCGAGAAGGAGTTGCTCAAAGCGGGGCCAAAGGCACAGGAAGCGCTGAAAGCAACGCAGAGGGTGACCACCGATGCGCAGGTCAAAGTTAGTGCTGATCGCATATTGACGAGTATCAAACTGGCCAATATCGGGGCAGTCAATTATTTAGACGTGTTTCCCGCGAATATGATTGCGGTTGTTCAGTTGCCGAATATCAAGACCAGTGCGGAAGCCTATAAAAAAACGGCGATAGGGAAATTGATCGCTTCGCCGGAGCTGACGCCGCTTCGCGCGAGCATAGAGGCAGAAATTAGTCATAATGCGCCGGAAGTAATATCGCAAATATCCAAGTGGAGCGGACGGTTTCAGGGGCAAGTCGTGATCGCAGTTTCTGAGGAGGGTATAGCCGCGCCCAAGGGTCCGCTTGTCGCAATGCTGGCCGAGATTACAGATCCGGATCCGGTGACGGTGTATCGCGAACTCATGGCGATTTGTCCAATTCCGAACGAGCAGATGTCCCGTAGCGTGTATAAAGGCGTTGCTACAGTAGAGATGGGGCGAGGCAGAAACGGCCCCTCGAGTGCATTGGTGGGTAAACATTTAATCGTAACCAATGATCTTGTTTTTTTGCAAAAAATGATTGATGGCCTCTTAGCCCCCACGAGAGGCTTTGTAACGTCCCCCGCGTTTCTTAAGCTCAAGCCAAAGTTAAGCCAGAACCCAGACTATTTACTGATGTTGAATTTGCAGATATTACTGGAGCGACTTGCCATGGTGATGCCACCGGGCATAGGCATAACAGAGATGCTTGCGTCTTTGGGGATGAATGAAATACAGATGATGGGGTTAACCGGTACTGTCTCAGGGGATGGGTTTGAAGATCGGTTTGTGATGAGCGGTACGCTAAAGGGAATGATGGCGAGCTACATCCCGCCGCCGACTGGCCCGGCGTTGCTGGATGTTACGGCGTTGATGCCGGCCAACACAGTGGCGGCGGTAGTTGGATATTTTGATGGTCTGAAAGCGCAAACCGCGCTCCCCGACTATCTTGCCGGCCTGAAGAAGATGATGGATTTTCAAAAAAATATGGGCGGCGAGGGGCCGGATATTACGGCCAAGATCAAAGAAATCGAAACCAAGTGCAGCATTAAACTCGACGCATTGTTCGCTAACATCAAGGGCGAGATCGGCTACTGGGTCGAATTGGCCTCGCCCCCGACGAGCGCCTGGCCAAATCTGGGCATGTTAGTAACCTGCGCAGACGCGAATAAAGCGAAAGCAACAGCAAGCAGCATCGCCAGAATCATTAATGCGGTCACAGGCAAAAGCGCCGTGCTGGAAGTTCCGCTGGGAGAGCCTGGTCTCACGCTCTATCAGATAAACTTGGCCGCTTTTGATAACGTGC
Organism: Planctomycetota bacterium; assembly: GCA_043801885.1. Taxonomy (GTDB): domain Bacteria; phylum Planctomycetota; class SZUA-567; order H5-PLA8; family H5-PLA8; genus JAZDLP01. The sequence continues at coordinate 5,502 of JAZDLP010000190.1, forward strand.
CGCCAAATTTCCAGTACTCGCCATGCTGGAGTGTCGCTGACAACCGAATTTTCTTCGCCTCTTCCGTTCCAGCGCTTAAGAAACAGCTCGCCAATCTGAAGACCAAAGCGCCTGGATTGCTAACACAGCCTGAGTTCGTCAAGGCAATAGGACTGCTGAGCCTGGAAGAACGTAAAGGCCAGATACTCTACGCCGATGTGAAATCATTGCTGACTCTGACTGCGACTGTTGGGTTGCCGATGTTGCAGAGCGTACTTCTGGACAAGAGCAAAACGGCGGATCTGAAAAAAGCGTTGGCCACGCTGCCGAATCCGCAAGAGTTATTCAAGAATCTTTCGGCGCTGATGTGCAGCAGCATATACGAGAAAGATCAAGCGCAGATGATCGTTCGGAGCCCGGTTGGGTTGGTTCAGATATATGGTCTTAGTGTTGGGGCTGCTGGTGTGGTTTCATACATGATGGCGATGAGAATGAGAGAAGGAAGAAATAATGCCGGGCAGGGAGTCCAAATAGATATTCCCCAACCACCGCCACCAGCTCCGAGACCAAGCCCGGACGATTTCTAATCATCAGACACGAGGCTTGTCTTTACCCACAAGTTTTGCGAATTTCTAGCCGATAAAAGATGTTGTATTTGAAATGGAAGAGTCTCTTTCGCCCTTAACAGGGCTATGCGTTTTTTTGTGACAGTGTTCCTAGGGCTGGCGCCCTAGGCTAATGTCTTTCGCCAATCCGTGGCGATAATGGGAAAAAAAGCCGCTGGAATCACTAATCCCCGAAGGGGCGGGAGATTTTAGCCCAGAGCGCCAGCTCGGGGTTAGATG
>JAZDLP010000199.1:0-8633 GCA_043801885.1 Planctomycetota bacterium
AGCCTTTTTGCGGGTCATTGTAAAAAAGAGCGAAAGAACCTAAACCGTCAAAAGATCGGCTTGTAGTGCCAACGGTCATTTCGAGAATTTGCAACCTCAACAATACTAATCACTTCTAAAAATACACTGTAGAAGATCAGCTTAAGAACCTTTTCTACGGCAAGATGGCACATAAAAATTACATATACAAACCGCTTGCTCTTAAATAGAGCTTCAGAAGAGTTCATTTTTCCATGCGAATCATCGCGTCGCGGGCCGATCCGACGCCGATGTAGCGCACGGGCGCGGTGGCGAGTTGTTCGAGCCGCTTGACGTATTTCTGCGCCGCTTGCGGCAACTGCTCAAACTTGCGCATTTGGTCAATAGGTTCATTCCAGCCGGGCATCGTTTCGTAGATTGGTTGAGCGTCGGCAAGCGCGCTAATATCCGCCGGGAACCGCTCGATCCGCTTGCCGTTCACTTGATACGCGAGACAAATTTTTACTTCGCTTTCGCCGGTCAACACGTCCAATTTGGTCAAGGCTAACGCATCAATGCCGGAGACTTCAACTGCATAGCGCACTCCGACCGCGTCGAACCATCCACAGCGACGCTTACGTCCGGTAGTGGTGCCAAATTCCGCTCCACGTGTCTGCAATCTCACGCCGACCTCGTCGCTCTGTTCCGTGGGAAACGGTCCGGAGCCAACACGCGTGGTGTAGGCTTTCATTACTCCCAGCGTCTGCGTGATGCGTCGCGGTGAAATTCCGCTGCCGATGGCTGCGCCGCCGGCCGTGGCGTTGGAACTGGTTACATACGGATAAGTGCCGTGATCAATATCCAGTAGCGAGCCTTGCGCGCCTTCGAACAACAGTCGTTGGCCTTGCGTCAGCGCATTATTGATGAACGCCGCCGTATCGGCGAGATGCGGTCTCAAGCGCGACGCAAACGCCAAAACTTCGTCGGCGATTTTGTTCGCGTCAAGCGCCTCCAATCCGTAGACCGCGGCGATGTATGGATTAATTTCTCCGATTCGTTGTTTGACGCGTTCCAGCAGATATTCAGGGCGCAACAGGTCAATCGCGCGGATTCCCGAACGCGCCACTTTATCAACATATGCCGGCCCAATGCCGCGGCCGGTTGTGCCGATCTTGCCCTCGCCGTTAGCATCTTTGCGTTTTTCGGAAAGCTGATCGAGCAGCCGATGATAAGGCATGACCAGATGCGCGCGTTCCGAGAGCAGTAAAGTCGAGCTGTCAATACGGACGCCGCGCTTGAGCAGTTCGTCTATTTCTTTGATCAGTTCACACGGTTCAACCACACAACCATTGGCGATAACGCAAACTTTACGTTCGTGTAAAATGCCTGATGGCACCAAGTGGAAGGCGTATTTTTCATTACCCACTACGACCGTATGACCAGCGTTCGAACCACCCTGATAGCGCACCACAATATCCATCTCGGGAGTCAGCGCGTCGAGAACCTTCGCCTTCCCTTCGTCACCCCACTGTACTCCGACTAGCACCGTTGCAGGCATGAACATCTCCTCATTGGTAAGTGATGCGCTTCTAACCTCGCGTTTTGTAACCGTTCACCACAGAGCCACAGAGAACACAGAGACAGAATTGTACGGTTACAAAAAAAGTAATCACTCACAGTGTAGTACATAAAAAGGAAAAAGGAAAAAGGAAAAAGGAGGGGCATGTTTCCAATATGCGCAGTTATTGGCCGAAGATGCCTACCAGCATCAGGCCTGCAAATGTGTACAGGCTCGAATATCATTCGACATTGAGCGAGTCAGGTTCTATTCTAATCGCAACTATGAACCGCATCACTCGTCCAATTTTTCTTTCCTGGCCTAACCTGCTGACGCTGTTTCGTTTATTTTCCGCGCCAGTCTTTCTGGCCTTATTCATCGGCTCCGGTGAAGACGGATTCCTGGCGTCGCTCATGGATAAGCGTACCGGTCTGATAGTCTGCTTAATCGTGCTGATACTCAGTGAACTGTCGGACATTTTGGACGGAATCCTGGCGCGGCGACTGAATCAGGTTAGCAACTTCGGTAAATTGCTTGATCCGTACGCCGACTCTATGTTTCGGCTGACTTGTTATTTTGCGTTCGCCAGTCATGCGCATGGCAGGTGGGTGCCGATCTGGATGGTGATGTTGCTGCTCTATCGCGACTTGCTTGTAACCATCATTCGTACTTTTGGCGTCGAGCGTCGTATTTTTGTGCACGCGCGACCGAGCGGCAAGATCAAAGCCATCGTTCAAGGCGCGGTCGTGTTCATCACGCTGCTGAGCGCGATTATTTACGGCGAACAGTTTGTCGCTTACGAAAGCATCAGCAGCGGTATGCGCGTCACTGCTCTGGCGCACACTTTAATGTGGATCGTCGTGCTGGTCACAGTCTGGTCGGCGTTTGATTATCTCTGGAGCAATCGGCATCTATTCCGTGAACCACTCGACAGCGACAACGCGCCTCTGCTGTGAACGGTCACCCGTCGTTTAAGCGCCGATGTACTTAGCGTAGGCCGTGCGCGCGGTGGAGACTTTTTTCGTGCCTTTGAGAATAGCGCGGTTGTCGGGAAATACTGTAATCTCCAGGCGCTGACCATCGTCACCGCCGGGCGCGTTGAATTTTAACAAAAATTCATTGACCTGAATGTCAGTGATGTCGCTCGCCTCTTTCAGTTGCGCCGCCATTTTTTGCAGATCCAGAACGCTGTCGCGACGTGGATTGATCTGGATCACATTGCGGCCGCACAAGCGCGTAGTGGTACTGGCGCTTGATCCTTCTAAAAATTCGAAGTTGCGACGCTTGCAGGCCGGGCAGTCCGCAGTCTCGCGAGCTTTGGCGATCTTGAACTGATGCAGTTCGCCGGACCAGAGATCAATGGAGAAGAGTACCGTGCTAATAGCTTCGCGCCGACCGGCGCAAATTTTCAACGCTTCGGACGCTTCGTAGTTGCCGATCAAGCCGGTGAGCGCGCCCAATACGCCCACCGTGTCGCAGGTTGGAGTCAGACCCGGCGGCGGAGCGGTTTCGAACAGACAGCGCAAGCACGGCGTCTGTTCCGGAATAATGGTCATGGACATGCCCGTTGTGCCAACGGCTGCGCCATAGACCCAGGGCAGATTATGTTTGACGCAAGCGTCGTTGAGCACAAACCGCGTTTCAAAGTTGTCGGCGCCATCCACGATCACATCCGCGCCTGCGATCAGTTCTTCCACATTGGTTGAGTTAATATCTACAACCAAGCCGGTAATTTGAATCTGCGAATTGATCTGTTTCAGTTTCCGTTCCGCGGCCACAGCTTTGGGTAAATTCTCGCGGCAGTCCTGTTCGTCAAAGAGCGCCTGGCGTTGCAGATTGCTCTCTTCGACAAAATCACGATCAAGAATAATCAAGCGTCCCACGCCGGCCCGCGCCAGCGTGTTTGCGATCACCGACCCTAATGCGCCGCACCCGGCGACAACAGCCGTGGCGTTGCAGATTTTTTTCTGGCCATCCTCGCCGATCTGCTGGATCAGCGTCTGACGATTATAGCGATCAGGAAGTAGAGGCATTCGTTGCCATCCTCACGTTAAACGCCAGATAGATGTCACCAAGAGTTTTTGTGCTTGTTTCAAGCAGCGTGTTCATGCTCATAACTGCCTCCAAGCGCAGTATACAAGGTTGACAGAGCATTAACCAGTCTTGGAAAGTAAGGCCTGGTTCAGCGGTGAATCTCACTTACTTTGGTTTAAGCTTAATGGCTAAGTCGCGCTTGACCGGCGGCAGAGGAATATTCAACGATACGCCTTCATTGACCGCGCATGAGCGAGTTTCTGTCACTACACCAGTATATGTATCCCAGAACTCGACCGTATAGTTGCCTGTCTGCAACCCTGACACTCGAAACGCGCCGCCCGAGACATCCAGCACGCGCCCTCCTTGAGGCGTGTCTGGGTGATAAATCCAGGCATAGACGCGGCGATTGGATTTTAGCGCGCGACCGCGCAGTGTGCCGTTAGTGGACGGTAGATTGCGATAAATTGGTTCAAGCATGCTCTCATCTTTTGCGGGCCGCATATCCTCGCCGGCCATAAAATTCGCCAGTGCTCGATAGTCGCCGTAGCGTTTGTCGAAATGCAGATGCAGCCACCACCAGTAGCCGGTCGCGCCGCCTAGCGGCTGAACCAGCGAACCCCACAATCCGGCGTGCAGATCCGCGTCAAGCTGTTCTTTAGTATTGTTATTCTTGTTTTTTGTCACGCCCATCCAGTGTCGGCCCTGTTCCTCCACCAGCGCCGGCTTCTGGAAGAACTTGAAACCGCGAACGCCCTGCTGGTTACCCGCCCAAAAGTCAGCCAGCGCGGCTGAAGCGTCCATGCTTTTGTGCGCCAGTTCATCGAAGGCGGAGTAAGCGTTGCTGGTGGCGACATCTATTCCGGGTATAGCGAGCGTGGATGCGCCTCGGTTGGGATGACTGTAATGCGTGGCGATCAAATGACGGTTCGGGTCAAACTCCTTCAGGAATTGAGCCATCTCCGCATGCCAGACATCAATGTTGCCGGTGTAGCCGTTGCGTCCTTCAAATTCTTCCACAAATTCCAACTCGCTAAATAGCGCCCATGTCATCACCGCTGGAGAATGGCCGTAACGAGCGACTACGTAACGCAGTTTGTTCTGATGAATGATCTTGGCGTCTGCGACGGTGAAGAACTCCCGTGCGGCAACCAGCGGCCCGCCAAATTGCGTGTGATACGGATTGTTGTGCCATTCGGTATCTATGTGCTGCGAATACTGCCCATGATTGGTCAGGCACAGACTAAGAACTATGCCTTTGCGTTCGGCATCCGCCAGCAAGTGGTCCATGCGCCAGGCGTTGAGCAGATTGTAGCGACCTAAGCCTTGGTAGCCCGGCCAATCGCGACGCCATTCCAGCGCGCCCCACCATGAACACATCCATACTCGCGCCCAGTTAATGCCCGCTTTCTCAAACTCCGCAAAATATTCGTCGTATTGATACGTTCCGCGCTTGCCGAGGCGATCAATCTCCTGTTCGGTCCATTTCTCGGAAAGATATGGGATGCGCGAATCGCTGGGACTGCGCAGGCACGGTCCCAACGGATAGAAGAAAGAACCGTCGTCATATTGAAAATGTCGCTGGTCCGAAGCTGTTCGCAGAAATCCATGGAACGGCTTGGCTCCCGGGCGCGTGACGAGTGAAACCGTTAACGCGGGCAACTCCAGCGTGGCCGTAATCGCGCCCGGCATGAACGTTACTTTTTCAGTGGTCACGGCGCCGACACGCTGCGTCGCCACCTGATATTTTCCACCTTCGCGCAATTCAAATTTTACGTGATGCGCGCCGAATTCGATAACGCGATAACGAACGGTAAAACACTCCTCGCCGACAGGTTCAACGATCTCGTCGCCACCGGGGCGCGCCTCGCGCCGTTCGCAAGGCTGGTCCAGAAACGCCGACACACGCGTCTGTTTGCCGGAAGGAAGCGTAATCGTCGCCGCCAAATCGCAACTGCGCGGATCGAACGGATTGGCGAAAGTCTTGCTAATTTTCAGGCGACACTGCCACAAGTCGCCGACGTAAATATCGCTGTTGGATGAATCAGATTCGCCAGTCGTATCGAGCAGCGTGATGATGGGTTGATCGGGTGGTCGGCGTTTGGTCAAGCGCGCGAGTCGGATATGATCGAAGCGGGCGGTGAGCGGTAATGGCTGCGACTGGTTAGACATCCAGTTGGGATGCGTGCTGAACAGATGGATTCCGATCTCGGAGATTCGTTGACGGCTGTAATCGGTCCAAGCTTTGCGATGAGCGATAGCGGTGAGTTGATGATAGTTTTCGCCGGTGATATCGAGCGCGAACGTGGTCCAGTCGCCGGGGCAGCAGACGCCGGGGAGCAGCGCTTCGAACCAGAGTCCATCGCGGTCGCGCAAGTGTACGCCCGCGCGCAGGTCCGGTGGCGACTGCGATGGCAGCCAGACGTCGAAAACCAGCGCGTCGGCTGCGGCAAAATTGTCAGGCGCAGTCGTCTTCCAGTCGGCAAATGCGGAGACACTTTTGCCGACTAGGCTTACCGTGTCGCACTCCGCATTTCGTGCGCGAACTTCAAAACATTTGTTGCCATTGTGCCCGCCGGCCACGCGACTGCCGTCAGCCGCGCCCAACCGCGGGTCTACGGTCCAGACATAACCGCCTTGTTGATTCTGATCTTCAAAGGATCCGATGAGCGCGATGTCCTGAGTTTCCGGTTCTATCGCGGCGATCACCGATTGCGCTACCGGCGTCTCGCCCGGCCGATCAAAACGCGCGGCGCGGATGTGATCGAATCGAGCCGTCACTGGCAGCGGGCCTTTGTTTTTAAACTTCCAGCGCGGATGTGTGCTATAGACGTGCAATCCGATCTCGGTCATGCGGCGCCGACTGAGTTCATTCCAGGCCACGTTGTGTTTAAGCGGCCGCAGCTCGTGAAAATTCGACGCGCCAATATCAATCGCGTAGGTAGTCCAATCGCCGGGTCGCAGCATCGTCGGCAGCAGCGTCTCATACCAGCGTCCGGCGCTATCGCAAAGATGCGCTCCGACACGCAAGTCTGGCGGCGCCTGAGCTGGAATCCAGACGTCAAACAGAATCGCGTCGGCGTGAGCAAGGGTTTCAGGTGTGCCGAACATGTAAGTGCCGGTGAGACTGATGGTAACGCTGGCGGCATCGCGCGCGCGCACTTCAAAACACCGCTGTCCGTCCGTGCTGTTCTCAGCGCAGACCACGCCGTTGGCTTTGGCCGAGCGTGAGTCCGCACGCCAGCTATTGAGCGGGCTGGCGTCCTGGGGTTCAAAACTGGCGAGGCGTGCCACGATCTGCGGCGCGCGCGCCAGCGGGTGCAGCGAGAACACCGGTAGGTCCGCGCCGGTTTGCCAATCGAGTAACAAGGCCGCGATTTTGCTGTGAAATTCGGCCACGCCCGGCGTATTGAGTGTGGCGGTCAAGCACAGGCTCGTGACTGCTTGTGAGCGCCCCCAGCGCGCAATGCAGTAGCGAATCCAACGACGGCAAAAATTCACACCGATCTCCGAGCGAAATAGTTCGCCCGGCCCGGCCAGCGCGCCAACCAGTGGGTGATGATCCCAGTTGAACATGCCCTGTCGTTCGAAGCTGTCGCCGTCCAAGATGACCAGCGGACGCGATTCGCCGGACGCCGCGGCGCGAGCGAGCAATGAGTCGAAGTGTTGAGCCAACGCACTGTTGGCTCGCCACGCGCCGCCAAAATTGTCCCACTGATCGTTCCAGAACGGCACCGGACGCCACAGACTGCGAAACGATTTCAGTGGATTTTGGATCGTCGGCTGCCACTGACTGGTGGGAGTCAGCGACCATGCCGCCGGCGCGTTGGCGGAAAACTGAGCGATGTCGGCAACCGGAACCTCCAACGCCGCTGCCCAACGTGGCGTCTCGTTTTTACTCACGCCGCTGGCGGAGCGGGTTGAAGGCATCGTAGTGTTACAACGACTGTTTTCTCGTACCGCAGGCGTCTCGCCTGCCTGCTCTGACAAATGCGGCGACTTATGAGCGAGAGGCAGGCAGGACGTCTGCAATTTCCAGACGTGATCGCCACTGATGATCTGCAGCTCGCCGTATTCGGGCAGTTCCGGCAAGAACGCGCGCCAACGCGGGGCGCCTGCGGTGATTGCGCGTGGCGCGCTGCCGTCGGCGACGATTACATGAGATTGATCGAAAAAAGCCAGCGTCTGTTTGCCGTTGGGCAGCCGCACACGCACATCGCCTTCTCCATCTGGCGCGTACGGATCGGCCGGTGGCGGTTCGATCCGAAATGATAGTTCTGCTTGAGCGCGATACCCAGCGGGCGCGACCTGCAACGCAACGTCAGTCAACACGGCATTAGTCTTCGCACGTCCGGAATTCATCTCAAAACAGACATTATTGAGCATGATGGCGATTTTTTCGTCGGCCGCCGTGGACGCGAAATAACACTCCGCGCGCAGTTCCAAGCCGACGACTTCAGCAGCAGCGAAGGCATCCCACGGTCGCTGATGTCCCAGTGGCATCAGATCCGACGTCGCCGGGTCCAGCGTGGTCATGATCGTCGCGTAGTGACCGCTGGGCGCTACTATTGAAGTGGCCGAACTATATGTTCCGCCGACACGACTCTTGATTCTCCAGCGCAAGCGCGTCACACTTTGCCCTTGTTTCTGCCGCATGGCCTGAATCGAAATCGCGTGGCAGTTGCGCAAATCCCAGCGCGCGCCAAGTGGAGCTTCAAGATTGAGCGTCAAATTGCTTTGTCGGCTGGAGAATACCCAAGGCGAATCGAGTGTCGTATTGAATGTTTGGGATAGCGTCAGAGGCGCGGGAAGCTCGCCATCAGATTCCGCGCCGTAAGCGCGCTCGGCAATAAAGAGCAGGAAGACCAATCCGAATATCGAACTTATTTGACGCATAGATAATGCCTGTGAACAAGAGTTTTAAATGACGCTGTAGCAACGAAGTCGGAATTTTTTCCCCCCCTTAAAAAGGGGGGGCAAGGGGGGGGGTGTTCCAGTTACCCACTCTCACCCCCCCCCTGTCTCCCCCCCCTTTTCAAGGGGGGGGAGAAAACAGATAGTGGACGATTTCCGTGCTACAGTG
>JAZDLP010000213.1:0-5052 GCA_043801885.1 Planctomycetota bacterium
TCTCCCTTTCTTACACTATCTGAATGGCTATAAACCGTTGGATAAAAGATAAGGACTGAACGGTTACCTTACTTTAGATATAGTTTTTTGACTTGATTCAAAGACAGGCCACAGATTTCAGCACAAAACACAACACCCTACAAAACTAAAAGGACATGACTAACCCAAGTTTCGCATGCACATCACTTCACAGGCACGTCCGGCGGCAGGCGGGAGCCGACTTTCGGAAGTATCCGCTGGCGATGTTTCTCGACCAACGCTTTGAACTCCGGCTCGTTACGGTACACGTCCAAGTCAATATCCTGTTCGATCCAGATCAAGATATGTGGCGACTGAGATAAAGCCAGCGCACGGTCTAACTGCGAATAGAATTTTTCACGCTGATGGCTAACTGCGTAAAACCAGGCCAGCATACCTTCATAAGCTTCCAGGTCGCTGCGAGGCCGTTCGATTTTTTCAAAGCGTTTCAACCCGTCCTCACGCTGATTATTCATAATCATATAGCCGGCCTCAAGCATTTGCAGATTCCAACTTTCGGAACTTTTCTTCAATGCAGCGCGAATGATCGTCAAAGCTTCGTCCAGACGCTTGTCGTTCTTCATCATGATGGCCAGGTTATACAGCACGTTGACATAGTCGGGCGAATTTTCGAGAATCAGTGTCGTGGCCAGTTCCATGTAGCGCGCTGCCCCGCGGTAGTCTTTCAAATTGCGGAGACAGAAGGCCAGCCGTTGGAGCAATTCCGCCTCGCTGGACTTCGGCGCGCGACTGAACGCGCTTAACAGCAACCGTCGCTCCGTCTCGTAGTCGCCCGCCGCGCTGAACTCTCCAGCCGCCCAGAAGAGCGCGCTGCACACGACACTCGGCGGCTGTTCCCGTTGTGTTAACAGTTCCTGAATTTTCTGCCGCGCTTCGGGACGCTTGCCGGTAACGTCAGCTTCCAGCATGAGACGACGCAACTTCATATCGGTGCGATAGGGCGCCAGTTTCTCCGCCTGAGTCAGCAACGCCAGCGCATTCTCCAATCGGTTCTCGCTAGCGCGGCCACCAGCGGCGGCTTCGAGTAGTTCCGCCCAGAACCCGTCTTTGCTCAGCGACTTGCCCCACCCCAGCGCCTCAATATCATCCGGCGCCGCTTGAGCGTGACGGTAGAGATATACTTCATCGGGAATCTCTGAGCCTTTGTTGATGGTTTCGATGTTGATACGAGTCTGGCCGTCGTCCCAACGCGCGAAAACATGTCGCGGCACGACTACCAGCCGAATGGGCAGATTCAGTTCTTCGCCAGCCAACACCAACAGCGTGGCGACGGACAGGCAGTTGCCTTTACGACGCAACAGACTGGCCGCCAGTGTGGAATCGCGCCAGTACTTATTCGAAAGAGGTAATACTTCGCGGCGATCAAGAACGACCTGGCAGAGTGCGGCGACTTTCTCGCGCGGCGTCGTCGCTTTAATCAGCACGGTTTTGGCCTGCGCGAGCAACTCTTTGAACGCAGTCCGCGTTGCAGCCAAATCCAGATCGGGTTCTTGGACACGGTTTAATTCCAGAACACACTCAAAGAGCGGGCCGTCTGTTTTGATGACGAGCGTGGCTTCTCCCGCGTTGAGTGTCAGCGTCCAGAACCACAGCGTCACCAAAATCCAGCGATGCTTTCCAACAGAATTCAGAGTCATATGCGCCTCGAAATATAGGAATTTCAAAGTTGGTTGCCAAAGTCAAAAATTGCCGCCAAAAGCGATCTGTTTTCCTTCAATCCACAATCTAAAATCAAAAATCTAAAATCTAAAATCTAAAATTCCCTTATCTTGCCGTAGCCCTGACGCCGCGGATATTTTTGTACAGCAACTCGAACGTCGCCTGATAAACGGCTCCTTCGGTCTCGACTTGCACCGGCAACTTGTAATTGCCTGAACTATTCGGATCACTGGTCATGCCGTACTGACTGAAGATTGTTGTCAGATTCGGATTATTGTTGAACTGAATTATTAATTCGCCTCGCGATTGATTCAGTTTCAAGCTCTGACTCTTCGACTTGAATCTGCCTCGATTATCAATCTTGAATTGAGCGAGTTTAGTCTGACCGATAGTTACGTCAAAAGTTTTATCCGTTAGTGAACCGTCTTTAATAGCGTTGCGCCACTGTTGCGGCGTCAGCAATAATTCAGGAATGACCAGTGAAAACTGCAAATGGTTATGATCGGGACGCCGAAAATCCAATCGCGCCCTCGCCTTCGAGGGAAAGACTTGCACAATTCGTTTCGAGACGGTAATGATGATTGTCGCGCTGGACTGCGCGCCCATGGCGTCGGTAACGATCAGTGTAACCGTATAAGTTCCCGGCGCGGCGTAGGTATGCTCAAGGTTAGCAACTTGGCCGGCAGTCTGGTCGCCAAAAGTCCACGCATAGCTAACGATGTTGCCGACACTGGCGCTGGCTGAGAACGACACATTGAGCGGCGCACCGCCTTCGGTAGGCGAAGCCAGAATAATCGCTTGCAATGGCAACGGTACTTTGGGTTTATTCAGACACACCGCAAAACTCTGCGATCCGTTTGGGATGCTAGTAGCTTTGATCGTCACTGTCCACACGCCCAGCGCGGGCACAGACACGACTACTTGTTCGATCGGGTCCACTGCGTTCGAGCCGGTAGCGGTGGCAGCAGCGGACGGATTGGCCGGATTCAGTGAGAACGGATAGATCGTTGCCCCACCGGGCGACGTCAGTTTTAAATCTAAATCGTTTACCAGCGCCTTGGTCGGACTAAGATTGCCGGCCACGTCCAGCCAGCATAGTGTCACTTTTAGCGGCGTGCTGGTCTGAACGTTCATGGTAAAGGATCGTGTTTCGCCGTTGTTCAGTGTGCCTTCATAGAAAGGACCATCAGTAACCGACGTTTGCAAGTTGATGGTGTTGATCGCCTCCAGCGCATTGACGATACCGAAGCCATATTGCGCATCGGGGCCGGGCAGACCCAAGTCAGTGGCACTGTTGCAGAGCAGAGCTTTAGTCAGCGCGGCGGACGGTTCGCTGCCTGTCTTGGCCTTGTATTGTTGAAAAACCAGCGCCGCTACGCCTGTCACGACAGGCGTGGCGAACGATGTGCCGCTGTTAATCGTAGTGCTGTTAACGCCGTTGCAGAGTGTGACGCCTTGGCCAAAGGCTACCAAGTCGGGCTTGACACGCCCGTCGTTCATCGGACCGAACTGACTGAAAGACGCGATGCCGTTCACCGGCGGCGGGCCGGCGCGAGCGATGGCATTTGTTGCGCCGACGCAGATAGTATTCTTGGCGCCGACAAAAAAATCAATGCGCTTGTAGGTCTGGCCGGGTTCTTCGTTGCCGGCAAACGCGCCGAGAACGTTGTGGTCGCGCGCTGCCTGGTCCCAGTTCGCGGAATCAGTTCGGTAGTCGCCCCAAGCGGTGACATTTGGCCCGTAGGAATGATTGGAAAAGCGCGCGCCCTGTCCGGCAGCGGTGGTGATGTCCGTTGTGGCAAACGTTGTTCCGGCGGGACTATTGACCGCGTAAGCGAGCAAAGAGACATTCGGCGCTACTCCTTTTGCAGTTGGCTGATTATTGCCGTTAGAGCCAATTACGCCGCAGACGGCCGTCGAGTGCTTGACTTCGTCAAACAAGCTGTCTCCGTCTTCGACGTAAGTGAGTCTGCTGGCGAAATCCACATGAGCGGTGGGTTTTCCGATTTCTCGAACCGCGACTTTGACGCCAGCGCCATTGAGATTGGGCGGAAAGTCGCGTACTTGGGTGATATTCGATGAAATGTCCGTGGTGGCATCACGCGACGCGACTGGCGGCGATACGAATTCGAGGAATCTGACCATCGGCAGCGCGGCCAGCGCCTCGGCGGTTGCGCGAGCGGCGATCACTTCAAACCGCGGCCCGAGAACGCTCGCCGGCGCGTTGCGCGCTTCCGCATCGGCCAGAGCAGGTTGCTGTTTGATGGCTTTGGTCAGCGCATCCAAATGCGTGCCGGGCAGAGTCAACAGCATGAATCGAGTACGCCCGTCGGGGGCCAGCGCGTACTCAGGCTGATGTCCCGCAAAAATCTCCGGCAGCAGTTTGTCGCGCGGATCAATGCGCGCCAGCGCACGCACAAAATCCAATCGTTGCGTCGCTTTTAATGTCTCAGGCGCGCCACGCGCCATCCACGCATAGCCGGTCATGTAGGCCAGCAACTCCACGCCCAGAGCGGTCAGTTGCGCGCGTTGCTCGACGGTGGGGTGTTCGATGAATTGTAAGTAAACAACGGGCTGCTGTTCGTCAGGCGAGAATATTTCCGTTAGATCAGCATTGACCAGCGGCAGAAATGATCGCGCGTTGAGATCCACGATGTATTTTTTAAGCGCGTCTTCAATCGTGGCGTTAAATTCGCGATTGTGCGCGGGATTAAAGAAGTCGGCGCCGTCCAGCGCAACCGAATTCAAAGCGCCACCCCAGCGGCATCGGGGATTGGCCACGGGATTCGTCTCAGACTTTGCATCCACGGTCATATCGGCGCGCGGCGCGGACGGCGCGTGGCTGGTGGCTGGTGGCGCTAACGGCGCTCCTTGTGCTGTTGAATCTTTGGCCGGAACTCGCGAACTGGTGTCGGAATCTCCGCGAAAGAGCAATATCAGAACCAAGCTCAGGCTCAAAAGCGCAGCCAGGAATAACCATCGTCTGAAATCGGATAATCGAGAAGGTGTCATGAATGAACAGTCTCCGATGAACAATGATCAGTGAACGCCTAGTCTTTCGCAGATTTTCATGCAGCAGAGATGGCGGTAGCATAGAGTGAGCCGATGGAATTAGCAAGCGCACGGTAAAGACGACATCAGAAAATGGCGATAAAACTTCGTAGCGAATCATGCCTTGGCCTCCTGCCTGACGAATCCAGTAAGTAGATACTAAATTTGGCTCATCCGATTAAAGCGTACTTCACAGTGTGCAGTGCAAAGATCTTCAGCCTGAAGAACTCCGTATCGCGGTAGCCGTAAGCTTGACGTTGCATCGTTTTGATTTTGTTGTTGAAGCCTTCGAGTTTTCCGGAT
>JAZDLP010000215.1:0-12611 GCA_043801885.1 Planctomycetota bacterium
TCGCGCCAACGCCGGTCTCGGTTCAGCCCAAGCCGATCACAATGCCTAATACTACAGTCTCGCCCATTACTGGCGAAGACCCGCTGGTCGCCACGAAGCAATTGGCGATGATTGAAGAAATGCTTAAGAAAGGCGAGGCGCAACGTTCGCCCGCGCTGCTGCGTATCGTCAAACGTATCGCCGAGACCGTGGGAAAGGATACGTTTAACGGGTTGAAAGCCGTGCTGCTGGCGGCAGAGATCGAAGACACGCTGCAGCAAAAAGTCTTCCCGTTGCCAACGCTTCAACCTGCAGCGGCAACTCAAATCGCGCCGACGTCTCAATCCGCGACGATGGCGGTCGCGCCGGCCACCACACCACCGCAACCGGTTATCGTCAAAAATGAGGATCAGGAAAAGGAATCGGTTATTAAAAATAAAGCTCGGGCGGCCGTTGTGATCAAGACCGCCATGACCCGTGCCGCTCAGTTTCAGTATGCAGACGCCACAGCCGAACTGGATAGAATCGCGCAGGATGCTGACGCGCAGACCAAACACCTGGCCAAAGATTTTACTGAACTAATCAATCAGGAGCAGGCGTTCTTCCTGCGCTGCCGCAAGCGGCTGCTGGATGAAATCGAGCGCCATCCGCGCAAAGAATCACCGCTGCAAGTTAGTTCGCGCAAGAAAGAGAAAGATTCCGTCGGCGGCGACATTCTTGATTTCGACGAAAAGGGATTGAAAGTCTCTCTTCGACGCGGCTCTGGCTCTGTCGCCGACGTCCGCGTCTATAAATGGGAGAAAGTGCCTCCTGTGCAAGCTTTGAACCTGCTCCAAAACCTCGCCGACAAAAATAATGTTGACGATCAACTCAGCGTCGCCATCTTTTGTTTCAACCGTGGCCTATCAGCGGACTGCGAAGGCGCGCTGGAGATAGCCAGCGGTCTGTCCAACGGCAAGAAGCGCAGCGAGTCAATCGCTGATATTTATAAAACCATTACAGATCTGCTGGCGCATGCAAAATAAAAATTGGTAACCGTCTATAGTCCAGTTCCTTCTATTCTGTACTGTCTCTGCGATCTCTGCGCCTCTGCGGTGAACCGGATGTTACCCTGATTTGAACCATGCCAAAAATTGAACTCTCCGTGTTCTTGCCAAACAGTTACTCATCATTCATCGCTCATCATTTTTTTTCGTAGTCTCAAGGCGAAGGCGTTTTTCAATTCTTCGTATTCCCGAGACAGCAGACCGCTGGCGGTAGTGGAATAGACGAATATCCCGGCCAGAACTGGCGCTAGCACGCGCTGCGCTATCAACGACGGCGAATGGCCTTCGGGCGGCATGCTGTCGCGCACTGCCCAGACCAGAAAGCCCATGATCGCGCTGGCCAGCGCGGTGGTGTACAGCGAATACTTGAATTTCAAGTCTTCGGGCCAGGCGTCTTCTCGGACGCCAAATCGCAGCGCGGAATCGTTTACATGTGGCTCATTCTTTAATTTTCTAATGAAGTATTGACGCATCAACAGCCAGAACGGCGCCAGCCCAAACGCCATCGCGCCCAAAAAACTCCAGAACCCTTCCCAGTCTTTACGACCGACAAAGAGCTGCCAGCCACAATAACTTAGTCCCGCGCAAACAACAGCGGCCACAATCATTAGACCTAAAAACATCTGCATATCTGTCGGCTCCTCGCCTGTTGCTTCGCCATGCTTCCGCTGAACCGCGCGAGCCAGCATCCATGTCTGCCAAGCGGCGCTGATCGCGCTGGCCAAGGCGATGCCGCTTTCTTTCATAGGTGTGGCAAGCACAAAAAATAGATTGAGGCCGAGATTCAGAAAGACCGATTGAAACGAAGTGATCGTGGGCGTCTTCATATCTTTCATCGCGTACAGCGCGCGAGCCAGGATGGCATTGGCGCCAAAGAAGACCAAGCCTAGCGTGGAGAACATCACCACGCCGCTAGTGCGATAAATCGGCTCGGCATTGTTCTCCAGAAATTTCCCTGTGCCGTAGAACAAGCGCACAATATCGTCCGAGAGCAGTAAAATGCCGACGGTGCTGGGAATGCTGAGAAAGATCATCATCCGCAAAGCGCTCAACAGCGTCTTCCTAAATTCCATCTTCTGTTCGACCGCCCAGAGTTGCGCTAAAGCCGGCAGCGCGGCTGTGCCCAACGCCAGCGAGAAGATTGACCAGGGAAACTGATAGATGCTGTTGCCGTATTGCAAATACGTCACCGGCCCTTCCTCGCGGATAAACACTTGAGCGATGACGTTATCCATGATCACGTTGACCTGAAAAACGGCCACTAACAGCATTACAGGCTTGAAGTTAGCCATCACTTCCTGAAAGCCGGAGTCGGTGGTGTCGGAGGTGAGTTTGAAACTGAACTTACGCGCCACTGCCATCGGCACTTGGATTAACACTTGCGAGATACCGCCCAGCAATACCGCGACTGCCAGCGCCCAAATCTGCTCGTCAGCCGTCTGGCCAAACCAGGGCAGCGCAAAATAACAAGCCAGAATCATGAAAATATTGAGCAACACTGGCGCGAAGGCCGGCATTACGAAATGGCCCATCGAATTCAAAATGCCCATCAATACCGCCGCCACATTGATCAGCACACAGTACGGCAGCATGACTTCAAACAGTTTCAGCTCCAGGATAAATCGCGGAGGGATCGGCATGACTATTGGCAGAATGTAGCGCACGGCGGCACTGAGCGCGATTAAAGCGATGCAGCCGAGTGTCAGCCAGTAAGTCAGGCGACAGAGCAGCACTGAGGCGGTCTTATTGGCGGCTGAGCCTTCGCCTTTGGCTAGTTGGCGCGAGAAAACCGGCACAAAAGCGCTGGTCATAGCGCCCTCGCCGAACAACCGTCGCGTCAAGTTTGGAAAGACAAAAGCGAAGTTAAAAGCATCCGCCACGCCCGTCGCGCCGAAGTAGTAAGCCATCAAGCGGAAACGCCAGAGTCCCAGAATGCGGCTGATGATGGTCATCAAGCCCACGATTCCGGCAGCGCGCAACAGACTCTTGGAATGCTCCGGCGCCGGCCCATTACTACCGACCGCAGGCGAAGAAGAATTTATGACATCGTTCTTTTTAACTTGAAATTCCTCCCGGCTCTTTGAAGTAAATCTTCCCCCGCTTCGTCAACAAAGTCTTTTATTATTAGGGCTCATGTCGACAAATGTGTGAAATCCCGTGCGCTCCGTAGGGGCACGGCATGCCGTGCGCTCCGTAGGGGCACGGCATGCCGTGCCCCTACGTTATTGCACACACTTGCCAACATGAGCCATTATTAGATTTTTCGACACTGTAGCAACGAAGTCGGAAATTCCCCTCCCTCGTTGTCTTCACGCTGAAAGCGTGAAGGATAATAGCCTGTGGCTTCAGCCACAGGACAACGATGTCAAAACCAACGCGCCCTGTAGGGGCGCGGGAACTCTAGTCCCAGACGTAGTTGAAACAATAATACGCTGTCGGCCTTTGGTCGAAAATACAATGTGATAAACGAGATGTGTTAAGGTACTGCCCATAATCACCCACCGCCCCTTCAGGGCGGGTAAAAAAATAACTATCTCTTCCTGTGGCTGAAGCCACAGGCTATTTCCCTTTGCCGCTTCGCGGCAAATATACTGCGCACGGTTAGGATTTCGGTTTTTTCTACTGGGTAAAAAGCCGAGATTTCCCCCGCGCACAGTATAGCAAAATTTCACGACAGGTAAAATTTGGCTACAAATCACAAAATTTATTCTCTTGTAAAAAGCAAGTTTTTCAACAACCATTCTCGGCTTCTCGGCTTCTCTGCACCCAATCGTTATTCATGTTGCGCATGATTGATAGTATGCGAAAATCTTATTAGATTACCGGCGTCGTCATTTGGGCGATGTTATGCCAAAATCAGGATTTACGAAACTTTGCATTATGTAGCCTGGCTTGAACACAAACTGGGAGATTGGGGCGCGTACTCGGCGCGCCATCGCTGGCGCATTTTGATCGTTACGGCGTTACTCACGCTCGTATCGCTGCCGCCGGCATATCAAGCGATAAGCAATCTGGACGTCAATCTCTTTAATCAAGCTTCCGACAGTCTGAAACGTTTCAAATTAATGCGCGAACTTAGCGAGGATTTCGGCGGCGACATTCTGGCCGCGGTCATCACCATCCCGGACGGGTCAAGCGCGGCGCAAATTAAAGAACTCAAAGCTTTCGGCGCGCTGCTTAGCGCGGAACTGTCAAAGGTGGGCACGACGTCCGAAGACAAAGCAGACCTTCCTGAACATATTTTACGAGAAATAAATCAAACCTGCGGCAACATTTCGGCATCCGCGGACGGCACCGGTCGGGCGGAGACAATATCGGAGTCGCCGGCGTGGTTGCGGCATGTCGAGTGCCGTATCGGCCAGGGATTGGAACAATCGCTCAAAAAATTAGCGCGGCAGTATCCGCATATCGCGCTTTCGCCGGCGGATGTTGAAACGCTGAAAAAATTATTCGAGCCGACCAAACTCGCCGCCACCATGCGGCAGATCGCCGCGGACATCGAAGATTTGCCGCCAACTTCCACCGAACGAGCGCGACTGCAGGAAGATCCGCTGCGAGTAGCCGACCTTGGCAAAAATGTTCTGCGTGAGCGGCTTGCGCATCAGCGGCAGACGCTGGGCATGACAGACGCGGAAGGCTACTTTCTGTCGCCTGACAAAACCACGCTGGTCATCCTTAGCCGTGCGATACTTCCAGCCATTCGCTTGGATTTCAACCGCGCGCTGATGGCGGCGGCGCAGCGCGCGGAGAATCGCGCTATCACCGCGTTTCGCGCTACGCAACCGACGCTAAGCACGGCGCTAAAGAGCGCAATTTACGGCCAATTCGCCGCTGGCGAACAGATCAGCGCGCTCACCGTCGGTTTCACCGGCATGCCGGCAGTCTCCGTCGAAAACGAGATGAGTCTGAAGTACGATTTAGTGAGCAACGTAATCACCGCATTCGTCGGAGTGCTGATCCTTTTTCTCGTCGTATTCAGATTGATCCGGTTGGCATGGGACGTAACTTGGACGACCGTGATAGTCATCGTCTGGACGCTGGCTATTGCCGGACTGACGCGCGGCAGCATCAGCGTATTGGGGGGCGCGTTTGCCTGTATCCTTTTAGGCACCGGCACAGACTACGCCATCCATCTGCATAACGGCTTTCATCTCTGCCGCGAAGTGGAAGGCTTAAGCATCGAAGAGTCATTGCGGCGCACACTGGCGCGCTGCGGTCCCGGCATTATCACGGCGGCGTTGACCTCATCGCTGGCTTTTTTAGGCGTAGGCTTCACGCGCTTTTCGGGACTGGCTGAGTTTGGTTTTCTGGCGGGGATGAGCATTCTATTTGGCGCGCTGATGATGTTGATGGTCTTCCCGGCGCTACTGGCTCGTCCCACCCTTCGCAAGCAAAAGACGACTGAGGCGCGTGGTTTGGGGCTACCCACCTGGGGTCGGTGGTTGGAAATTCCCAGTGTCAGAATGGCAAGTCTGGTGGCGGGAGTATGCGTGATCGTCGGAGGAATTCTGTTCATCAAGTTTGGTCCCGATCCTGGCCCGGAGAATGTCGCGGGGGTGCGCTTCGATGCCGAATTTGGCAATCTGCGTTCATTAAAGATTCAAGCGATACCATTGCGCAACCGATTGACCGAACGTTTCGGATTGGGTCTGGCCGATCTGCGCGTGGTGGTTGAAGCTACGGACGAAGCGCAAGCGTACGCGGGGGCCGAAGAAGTCGTCAAGCGGCTACAACCGTTTCTGGATCAGGGACAGTTGACGCCCGGCGGAAATGTGTTGGATTTCATCCCCTCGCCGCGTCAGCAACAGGCCACTATCGCCGCGTTGAAGCAGTTTGATTTTGCGGTGGCGGCAAATGCGTTTCAGACGGCGGCAACTGAACAATTCGGCGCAAGAGGCGTGGTGTTCTTCAAGCCGTTCTTGCGGCGGTGGCAAGATTTTCAGCAGGCAGTGAATCGTTCGAATATCCTGACACTTTCCACCATCATGCAAGGGCCGCTAAGCTCTGTACTGGCGCCGTTCATTAAACTGGATCAGGCGACTGCGCCTCAGTCAAACGAAAGCAATCGTCGAGTGCGATTAGTGTCCTCGTGGTTTCCGATGGGGACACAAACGCCCGGCATACAGACGAGCGCTTGTTCGCCGCTGGGATTGCCGCCCAGTTGGTACGATTCCGTGACACAAGCGTTGGAGACGGAGCCGCCACCGGGGGTAAAGATTCGCGTAACGGCGGCGCGGATGGTAGGCTTCGAGATGAAAGACAGTCTGCTGCGCGACTGCGGTTGGATTTCACTGCTGGTCGGCGTCTGCGTGGCGTTGGCGCTATTCGCCGCATTTCGCTCGGTGAGCACGTCGCTGCTAGCTGTGATTCCGCTGGTCTATGCGTACATAACGCTGTTGACGGGAGTGGCTTTTTGTCAATGGATGCAGTGGGAGTTTTCGTTGAATTTTGTGAATTTGATCATGTTTCCGTTGCTGCTTGGGTCCGGAATAGATGTGGGTATCTACATGGTTTACGAAGCGCGGTCAGCGCGTCGGCCTCGAATTGCTCATCTGATGACCGACACGGGACGTTCTGTGCTTTGCTGCACACTGACCACGCTGGTCGGATTCGGAGCGTTTTTCTGGAGTAGTTACACAGGCCTGATTTCGCTGGGCGTGGCCGCCTTTTTCGGATACAGTGGCGCGTTGTTTGGCGCGCTGGTGGTGTTGCCAGCGCTGTTAGGCGTTATGCGCGAACGCAAGGATTCGTAGGGGCACGGCATGCCGTGCCCGCCGAGTCGCCGCATCCCGTGGGGCACGGCATGCCGTGCCCCTACGGGACGATTGCCAGATCAGCAACAATGGCTCACTGTCTGAAGGCGAAATTTTAATGATTCGCAACGACGTATTGATTCTTCTGGTTCTAGTCGGTCTCGTCGCAGTTCTTGCCACTGCCGCCGAAGCACCTCCACCTGCTAAGAAAGGCGAGACACTCTTGACGAAAGTCGAGTCCGATCAGGTCATCGCCGAGATAAGCGAGCGATTCAAAGCGAATCCTTGTCTCAAGGCTCGTATTGTGGCGGAGATTGATGACTTGGCCGGCACGCGTAAAATGGAAGGCGAATTGCTGCTGGATCGCCCTTCACGTTGTTTCCGCAAGTTCACCAAGCCGTCAATGTTCCTACAGGCGCTGAATGGCTCGCGGCTGCAAGAGTACGCGCCTAAAACCAAAAAGCTCTTTGTCACCGATTTCAGCCAAGCACCGCAGGTTTTGAAAGTTGTACAGGCGGCATTCACCGCGGATTTGCAAGCGTTGAGCAAATTCTTCGCGGTGTACGTCTTTGCCACGCCGGATCCGGCATCGCAGACCGGCGGACGCTGTTATCGCGTGTTGTTGATGAAACCTGCGCCTGAACTCACGGCGACTAATCCGGCGAAGACCAAACTGCCATTCCCGTATAGCCGAATCCAAGCGCGCATCGCGTCACGCGATATTTTCTTCAGAGAGATCGCTTACTTTCCAGAAGATGGCATTCCCACCACGGAACACTATTCAGATATTCAGCCGATAGAGAAGCCCGCAGATGAAGCCTTTACTGTAAAAGTTCCCGCAGACGTGACGCCGCAGGTGCGGATTCTTGATAAGGAAAACGGTACTCCGTAATGGCGTGATATACTGGGCGCGGCTAGGATTTCGGCTTTTTCTACTGGGTGAAAAAGCCGAGATTTTCCCCCGCGCACAGTATATCTGCAAAAATTATAATTCCTATAACTCCTATAACTCCTATTATCAAACCAAGTGGCGCGAACCGCCGCTTTAGGATTTAAAAGCCGTAGGCCGGCAATGTTCTTTCAGATAATTATTTAGCGTCACAATAGTAGGCCCGTATCCTTTGTGATACATGTAATACTCCAGAGCCACACCCATCTCGCCGGCTGTCTGATAGCGGCGAGTGCGATCACGTTCCAGCGAACGCAGCATAATTTCGCAGAGCATGTCCGGTAGTTCGGGCCGAAATGTCTTCGGATGCGGCACGGGTTGGGACTTCACATTTTCCAGAGTCTGATAGATACTGTCGGATTCGAAGATATGCCGGCCGGTTAGCAACTCGAACATAACGATACCAAGCGAGAACAAATCGGAACGGTGATCCGTCTCCTCATAACGCGCTTGTTCCGGCGACATGTACTCGACCTTGCCCATCAGCACTTCGCCTTCTTGCTGCTCCATCAATTGGCGCGCTTTGGCGATGCCGAAATCAGTGAGCTTTACCATGCCCTCGAAGCTGAGCATGATGTTTCTGGGCGAAACGTCACGATGGACGATGCCGAGATTATGGCCGTCGCGACCGCGTTTTTGGTGAGCGTATTCCAACCCGCGGCAGACACGGCTGATGATGAAGGCGCCCAACTCGATCGGTAGCGGACGCTGAGTTTTTGCATGGTGTTTGACGAATTGTTCCAGATTGATTCCATCTACAAACTCAAGCACAATATAATAAATATTGCCCGTCTTGCCGAGATGATAAACTTGAACAATGTTCTCATGAACCAGATCGGCCACCAGCTTGGCTTCGCCGATGAACAATCGCACAAATTCGGGATTGGTCGAAAAACTTTCCAGAATCGTTTTGATGGCTACGGTCTTCTGAAAGTCCTCAGCTCCAAACTGACTGGCTTCATAAACCGCGCCCATGCCACCTTCCGCCAAGCGGCGAAGCATGGTATAGGTTCTGGATTCAGAGATTGATTTAAAGTCGTCAGAATTAATCATTGTACTCGTAAAAAGTGGCTAGTGGTTAGTAGCCACCAGCCACCAGCCACTAGCCACCAGCCACCGTCAATCAACCACGGCGTACTTATATTTCAGATTAGTCATTACGGCTCGCGCACGAGACTGGTGTTCGATGATAAATTTATATTCGCCTTTTGTCAGCGCTCGACCGCGTAACCGATAATTGCGATACTTAATTTTCGGACCGGGGTTTCCGGAAAGCAGCGTAGTGCGCGGACGATCCTTCTTATTGAACATAGTCGGCATCGGCACGACAAGAGCAACACGACCGCGACGGTTGCGAAGGCTGACGGTTCCCAAGTCAATTACCGCATCGGTAGTCACTTCGATTAAGTATGTCTTGATTGTCTTGTTGAAGGGGCCGTCACTGATGATGACGGTAACTGTATATATGCCCGCTGTCGCGTAGGTGTGACTGACATTTGGTCCATTCACCAACGTAACGCCATCACCAAAGTCCCAAGCGTAGCTAATCGGGTCGCCGTTGGGATCAGTGGCAGCAATCGTGAAAGTAACCGCCTCGCCCGCCGTTACCGGATTGGCGCTGGCCGTAATGTCGGAACTCACTACCGGCGCGTCGTTGGCCACGCCCCAAGTCACTGAAGAGATGTTGTTGGTTTCGATATCTTCGGCTACGACGTTATTGTGATCGGCAAAAAACCAGGCCGTGCCGCAATGTGGCGCGCTCTGAGTCGGCAGATCGAAGATCAAAATAGTTGTAGCGCCAGATGCCAGACCAGCCACCGGCGTGGAAACATCAGGGGCGTCGGATTTTGTCGGAGCTGTAAAACGATTCGCATAGAAACCGACATTAAAAGCACCAGCCGCCGTCATGCCGCGGTTCACGATAGTGGCGTAAAACTTCGCGTTAATGCCGGCCGGATTTTCAATCTTGGCGACTGCGGCAAGTACCAGATCGCTGCCGACCGCAAAGATATTAATCTTTTGGTAGAACATGTTATTCAGTTCGTTGGACTCGAGCACGTTGCTCTCTGAGTCAGCGCAGATGGCCAGCGTGTACGTGCCCGGTGCGGGATAAGTCACCGTCATGGTGAGAGTTTTTATTTCGTTGACCTGCAGACCGCCCTGAACCAGTTGCGTTACTACCGATCCGGTAGAGTTATTTGCCGGCGTAGTTCGATCTAGAAAAACGGAGACAAAGAATTCGCTTGCTGGTTTTTCGCCCAAGTTAGCTACGGAGACCGAGAGTTGTAGCGGAACGCCGGCTACAGGCGTACCGATGATCCCGACTGCGCCCACGACCAAGTCGGGCCGAGGTTCTGGCGACGGTGGCGGCGTGGTGCCACCGCCAATAATCGAATCAATCCAATCAAGTATCACATCTACGCGAGTATCGAAACTAGGCGCGCCCCAACCCCATCCGTCACCTAGTCCGGTCGGATAACCACCAGTAGTCACGGCAGTCAGTAATCCGTCGTTAATAAAAGCCGGCCCGCCCGAATCGCCACTACCAGTATCGCTTTCACGTGGCGTGGCACTATTATACATCCACCTAATGAACGTTGGTGTGACGGTTTCTATAGGCGTCGTGCCCCACGTGATCATGCCATCGGGAGGTGGCGCTATACTTTCCCCCGTCTCGCCCGTCCCGCGCCAGCCATAACCAGCAATCGTTAAAGTCATACCAACGGTTGGAATAATCGTCCGATTTAAAGGTGATGGGGTGACGCCGACAACGGGCGTAGTTAGAGTTATAATAGCCACATCAAACCTACCTTCGGTATCAAAACCAGGATAAGTCGGATGTACCCAAAGAAACCGACTGCTGTAAGTAGTATCGCCGAGTTGAAAAGAAACCTCGCCAACAGGACATGGCGCTCCCGCGTCATCTGTAATCATTATGAGCGGCTGTCAGGACGTGGCGAGACGAGATTAATGTTCCGGTGCCAAAACCACCGCCAACATTAACTTTTCCCACTGTTGGAAACTGCGATGCTGGAACAGTCTGGCCATCCTTTATGCGACTCGATACAGTCTGAGATTCGCCCGACCACGTCATCGAGCATGTCAACAGCGCTAGTACCGCAACAACTAATTTAAGATGCGACATAACTTTCTCCTCCCCAAAAGTACCCGCCCACAAACTTTACCTAAACATTGACACAATTATAAATTTAGACGATAATTTTATTGCCACAGAGGACACAGAGAAATTATATGATTTTAATCAATGTGTCCTAATTGTAGCGCAAGTTTCTAATTTACACTATATTGTAAGATACAATCCATCTGCAAACGTTTCAATAATTTTATATCTTTTTACAGAATATAAAGGTATTTTTGCGATTATTTTATCAGTCTCGCCAATAAAAGCGCAACTGGTTATCGGCAAAGCAGTTATAGGATTATTTTTTCATATTATTTTTCTCTGTGTACTCTGTGGCAAAAATAGACTGAACAGGCTTCACCACTGGATGCCTTCAATGTCTCCACACCGATCTAGAAAAATCGTTCTGCTTGTGGTGACCGGCGGACTGTTGATCGCTGGCTGTGTGGCATTATTGGCTCATCGTTCGAGCGCGAAAATTGAGGTTGCCGCGCCTAAAAATCAACCGATCATCAACCGTAAGAAACCGGACACGCTCGCGGAGCGCCTGAGTGCGTTGAGTTTAACGAAAGCCGAGACGCGCATACAGGGCAACAAAACGTGGTTGAAAGTGAACGGCAAATCCATTGGCGCTTATAATAATCCGGCTGAGTCCTCCATTCGTCGCGTAAAAGAAAATGCGCATTTGTATCAGCCGCCGTTGTACTTCGCCACGCTGACGAGCGAAACCATAAAGCTAAAACTGGAAGAAGACTTTGAGCTGGGGCAATTGGTGGCCTTCAAAGACTATCGAGACCCGGACGGAAAGAAGGTTTACACCACCGAGCGCCATACAGATGTTCTGCCGCTGCGGTCTGAATTGATCGTTAAGTTGATCAAACTGCGCCAGCGACTGCGCGAGAAAGACGTCAAGGTAACGCGATTCTGGATTACCAGCGGCTTTCGTACGCCAGAGTATAACCATTCCATCGGCGGCGCCGCCTACAGTCGGCATTGCTACGGCGATGCTGTGGATTTATGTATTGATGAAGACGGCGATAAACGCATGGACGATCTGAACGGCGACGGGAAAATTGATCGCAAAGACGGTCTCGTTATTGCCAATGTTTGTCGCGAACTGGAAGCCGAAGACGCAGTGGCACTGGGCGGCATCGGCGTTTATGAATGGGACAGCGATGATTCCGCGCGCTGCCACGTACACATTGATTGCCGCGGGTTTGTAACACGCTGGGGTCAGGTGGGCGCCGGAAAATATAAGAAAAGTTTTGTATGGTGGCCGAAGGCTGAATTCCAGGAAGATGAATCGGGCGAATAAATGATTACGAATTACGAATTAAGAATTACGAATTAAGAATTACGAATTAAGAATTACGAATTAAGAATTACGAATTAAGAATTAAGAATTAAGAATTAAGAATTAAGAATTACGAATTACGAATTACGAATTAAGAATTAAGAATTACGAATTACGAATTAAGAATTACGAATTAAGAATTACGAATTAAGAATTAAGAATTACGAATTATGAATTACGAATTACGAATTACGAATTAAGAATTAAGAATTACGAATTACGAATTAAGAATTAAGAATTACGAATTAAGAATTAAGAATTAAGAATTACGAATTACGAATTATGAATTAAGAATTAAGAATTAAGAATTAAGAATTAAGAATTAAGAATTAAGAATTAAGAATTAAGAATTACGAATTACGAATTACGAATTACGAATTACGAATTA
>JAZDLP010000224.1:0-2425 GCA_043801885.1 Planctomycetota bacterium
AGCCTTCTTTCTCCTGATGCTTCAGTGGCCGCCTTTTCGACGCTTCCCACCGTCAGGATAGCTACTCGGCTCTTGCAGTCCGAACCGAGACGGGTCTTCCACCCGCTGGATGGATGCGCTATCATGGCGCACTGGTTCAGTTGTTGTTTTCCGAGCCGCGATCATAAGCAAACGGCGATTCGCCGACATCACCCGCTCCCTAATGGTCGCGGCTCGGATATACTACTAACCGCCAAAATCTTTGCGTCCCGCGAAGATTTTTTTTGCAACTTTTTTAAGCAAAGCTGTTTCCCTTTGTCTCCCCGTCCCCCCGTCAACAACGTCTTTTGGTTGCGGATTAGCCTCGAATGTGTCTCTCTGTGTCCTCTGTGGAAAAAATAGCCTGACCAGTTACAAAAAATGCGAGTTAGAATCTTGTGCCAAAAGTAAAATCAATAGTCTTGGTCGCGTCTTGTTTATTTTTCATCAGTGGACGCGTGAAATAAACGCGAATCGGCATTGGAGACAGCGGTGTGCGGATGGACAACCCAAGTCCGGCGGAGACGCGCCAGCCAGATTCATTAGTCAACTGTGTGCGCGGATCAATACGGCCCGCGTCAAAGACGCTGCCGGCGTCTATGAAGGCCGAGCCGCGCACGATCTCTTCATACAGTGGCAACGAATATTCAGCGCTACCGATTATCATCTTCTTGCCGCCAATCTGGAAATTATTCTCGCGCGGAGCGATGGTGCGGAACTGGAAGCCACGAATAGTATCAATACCACCGGCGTAAAACCGCAGGAACGGCGGGACTTCGGCGGTATCGCCGTAACTTTCGATCATGGCCGCTCGGCCATGCAGTTCCAAGATGTGCTTGCCGCCCGATGGCAGCTTGAAGATGGTCATGTAACGCGAAATGTCTAATTGCGGGCGGAACCAATTATAACTGCCCAAGAACGGTCCGCCGCCAACTTCCACCATCGCTTCCATCATCCAGCCGCGACTGGGCAGAATCAGTGAATCGCGACTGTCATAGACCAGCCGCGGAGTAATCGAACTAAGCCAACGATCACCGACCTGCTCGCTCAATATCGGCGGGAATTGGCGATTCGAGTTTTCAGAAATCTGCGTGAAGCTGAGACGGTAGTTGATCTGGCCATCCCAGCGCGGTCCCCATAACCGCTTGCCGGCGGTCAGATTAAAACCGGTGCAGGTTTCATCAAAGTTCGAGAACTTATTATCCACGGTCCGGAACAGCGACCCGCCCAACCGAATGGGACGATCAAATGCCCACGGCTCGAAGAACGAAACGCTATAGCGCTGGCGGCTGGCGCCGGCAGTGGCGTCAACACTGAATGTCTGTCCGGCGCCGACGAATGAATTTCCCGAGATGAAGTCGCGCCAACTTTTTGGCAGATCGGCGTAGTCAAAATTACGCTGCGTCATGCGGATGTTGCCCAACACCGAATCAACCGATGAGACGCCTACGCCGAAATTGAATTCTCCCGTGTTCTTCTCATGCACGTCAATAATCAGATTCGCTTCTTCCGGGTTCTCCGTAGGCTCGGTGGTGATACGCACATCATCTTCGAAGTAGTTAAGATTCTTCAGGCGCTGCGTGGCGATCTTGACCTTGGTCGTATCAACGCGATCACCCGGAAATAATTCCATTTGCCGAACGATCACTTTGTCCTTAGTTTTGGTATTGCCGCGCGTGATGACTTCGCGTAGCGAAACTTCCGCGCCTTCCTCGATCTCCAAATCTACGTCATATAAATTTGGCGTTTTCTTGCTGCGTTCCGGATCGGTGACCAACTTGCGGCTATACTTAACCTTGGTGAAAACACGCCCGCGTTCGCCGTACAGGTCCACGATGCGATCATGATCATCCTGCAACAACAAGTCCGAATAGACTGTGCCGGGCTTGATCTTCATCACCGCTTCGATTTCGTCGCGGTCCACGGTCTGATTGCCGACAAGAGTGATGTTGCCAGTATGATATTGCGGTCCTTCTTCAATATGGATCGTGATCTCGGCCAGCCGTTTGCGTTTGCGAAACCAATTCCAATAAGTTTCATCAGAAAGACTAATGTCGCTTTTCTCGATTGCCACGTCCATATAGCCGTGTCGCAGATAGAAAGCTTCAATACGCTTCTTATCAATATCCAGTTCTTCGTCTTTCAGATCGCCGGAGCGGAACAGACGCCGATATTTTGTAGTTATCACTTTGTGCAGCTCGCCGTCGCTGAAAGATTTATTGCCCTTAAAATGGATCGCTCGCACACCGACCGGATTGCCTTCGTCAACAGTAAAGATGATGCGAACTTCGTCTTCAACCTCAATCTCTTTGCCAGCGATGTTCTGGCGGTGGCTGGAAATGGTTTCGATCTTGTAATCAGCCTTCACGTCGCGGAAGGCCTTGTCCTGGTAGTATTTTTCAATGGC
>JAZDLP010000063.1:0-3501 GCA_043801885.1 Planctomycetota bacterium
ATAAAACCAAGTCTTAAAGGCGCCCGCGTCGGCGATCTCGCCGATGTGCCGATAAATGCGAATCAGAGCTTCCTGAGCGATCTCTTCGGCTAGATTGGTATCGGCGACCGAACGCAACGCCAGATGGTAAGCTATGCGACCGGCCAATGGCGCCAACTCATCGAAGGCGGCCTCTTCACCAGCACGGAAGCGGCACGCCAATTCCACGATTCTCTGATCCGCCGCTTGTTGTTTCCCTGCGTCCACGGACGAAGCCGAAGCCGAAACCTCACGCATTTCGCGGCGCGGCGTTTCCCGCAAAGATGCGCCAAGTGAAATAGAAGATCGGCCAGAACCAGACATATCAAAACCCACCAGAAGAGCCTCTTGCAAAACCTAAAAATCCGAAGGATTAAGTGACGGGCAGAGATGATTCTGTAGGTTTTCCTGTCTGTTTGCGTCGCTTTCCTTTTCCTTTGGCCGATAGTTGAGGCAATCGTTAAAGCCTTCATTGCTAAATCGTTGTGGAACTTCTTATGTTCGGCCTGCTTGCACTAACCGTCACTCAACTCTTCAATCTCTTACTTCGGAGGGTTTTGCAAGAAGCTCAGATGCCGAACAGTAACATTGATTTTAATCGCGCAACGGGTAACGTGTTTTATTGAGTCCAGCATCGCTAATATAGAGAGGCAGCTTACAATCCGCAATCAAAAATCAAAAATCAAAAATCTTCTTTTATCCACGAAGTCGGCGGAGATGCGAACTGACGCAGAACCGAAACCAGACGACGGCGCTATCGGCGCGACGATTCGGATTTCAAAGCTAACCTTGTTTGTGTCTTTTTTGAAACTCGGCGCAACCGCCTTCGGTGGGCCGGC
Organism: Planctomycetota bacterium; assembly: GCA_043801885.1. GTDB lineage: Bacteria > Planctomycetota > SZUA-567 > H5-PLA8 > H5-PLA8 > JAZDLP01. Next base: position 858 of record JAZDLP010000063.1, read on the forward strand.
CATGGTGGCGTACATGCGCGAGTTAACCGTTAAAAAAAAATCGTGGCTGTCCGAAGCCTCATTCCGCGACGGTGTGGCGCTGTGCCAGACGATTCCCGGCGCGACGGTTATGCAGATGGCGGCGTACGTCGGTTGGCGTGCGGGCGGAGTCGCGAGCGCGATACTGGCGTACGCGGCTTTCGCGCTTCCCGCCTTCGCGCTAATGCTGATATTTGCCATGCTTTATCGGCACGGCGAGAACATGCAAGTGGTCATGGCTATGTTTCGTGGATTGCAGGTCATCGTCATCGCGCTGATGGCTAATGCGACGATCACGTTCGGGAAAAGTTTATTGCGCAACTGGCCGGATTGGCTGTTGACGGCTGGCGCGGCAGTGGCGCTTGGGTTCGGCATCAATCCGTTGCTGGTCATCGGCGCGGCAGCGCTGTTGGGACTCGGTTGTTACTGGAAACAGGATTTATTGAGTTCCGAATCTGCTGTGCCGGCGCCGAAAGTGGCGTGGCAGCCGCTGGCGGCGGCTGGATTTCTCATTCTGGCGACCGCGCTAAGTCTGATCGCATTGTTTCAGTGTGACCGGAAACTCTTCGATCTGTCCGTAGTAATGCTGAAAGTGGACGCGGCGGCGTTCGGCGGCGGATACGCATCGTTGCCGTTGATGCTTAACGAAGTGGTCGAAGTGCGGCATTGGGTGGATGACAAAGTAGTCCTGGATGGTATCGCTCTGGGGCAGATAACGCCCGGCCCCATCGTAATCACCGCGACGTTTGTAGGCTATCAGGTTGCCGGCTTGGCCGGAGCGGTGTTGAGCACGTTCGCAATTTTTACGCCGTCACTGATTCTTGTGTTGGCGAGCGCGCCTTGCCTGGATCGCTTACAGCGTTCGCGTCTGTTCCGTGCGGCGTTGCGCGGACCGCTGGCGTCGTTCACCGGACTGCTGCTGGCGGCGACCGTGCGACTGGGACTAAACGCGCCGTGGACGGTGACGACGGTGATCATCGCCGGACTGGCGTTCGCGGCGCTGCGTCTGCAAATCAACATTCTATGGGTGGTGCTGGTCGGCGCCACCGCGTCATTTCTGTTGCTCTGACTTCGGCTACAGTTCTGGCTACAGCATCTTCGCTATCAAGTCGCCAATCTCGGTCGTGGAGTAGCCCATCTTGCCGGCGGCCAAACTCTTGAGTTTTTCACGAACGACTTTGATCACCGCGTTTTCAATCGCCGCCGCAGGTTGAGTTTCGCCTAAATGGTTCAGCATCATGGCGCCGGCGCAGATGGCGGCCAGCGGGTTGATCACATTCTTGCCGGTGTACTTCGGCGCGCTGCCGCCGATCGGCTCGAACATGCTGGCGCCCTGCGGATTGATGTTGCCGCCCGCGGCGATGCCCATGCCGCCTTGAATCATCGCGCCGAGATCGGTGATAATGTCGCCGAACATATTGTCAGTCACGATTACATCGAACCACTCGGGATTCTTGACAAACCACATCGTTGTGGCGTCCACGTGAGCATAATCGCGAGTAATATCCGGATAATCTTTGGCGCCAATCTCGTGGAAAGCGCGTTCCCACAGATCGAAGGCGAACGTCAGCACGTTGGTCTTGCCGCAGAGCGTGAGCTTCCTGGCCTGATTGCGCTTGCGCGTATATTCGAAAGCGTAACGCAGACAGCGCTCAACGCCGCGGCGCGTGTTGACGCTCTCCTGAATAGCGATCTCGTGCGGCGTGCCTTTGAAAACGGCTCCGCCAGAACCGGTATATAAGCCTTCATTATTTTCGCGCACAACCACAAAATCAATGTCCTTCGGTCCCTTGTCTTTTAGCGGACAGAATCGTTCGTCATAAAGTTTTACCGGCCGCAGATTGATGTACTGCTCCAGCTCAAAGCGCAACCGCAACAAGATGCCTTTTTCAAGAATACCCGGCTTCACGTCCGGATGGCCGATGGCGCCCAGCAGAATGACAGGAAACTTCTTCAAATCGGAGACAGCGCTGTCCGGCAACGTTTCCCGAGTGCGCAGATAGCGTTCTCCGCCAAAGTCGAAGTGGGTATAATTGAGTTTTAATTCGAACTTACAGGCGGCCGCATCGAGCACTTTGATTGCTTCTTTAACGACTTCCGGCCCTGTGCCGTCGCCGCCAATCACTGCTACGTTATAACTCTGCATGTGTGTTTTTCCTTATATCATTAACGCTTTATACTTTAATTTTTTTACCTGTTGTTAAAATTTCCCGAACATATGGATTCGTTTTATCGAATTCGGATTTTTTGATAGGATGAGGTTCTATCCGTGTATCAACCTTTCTTCCTAATTTCATTAGTTCGAATTGAGCGTCAAAGACATCGGGCACCCATTCTTTAGCAATAATTGCTAAATCTATATCACTATCTTCTAGTGCATTCCCTTTAGCATAAGATCCATAAAGATAAACCTGCTCAAACGATATGTGAGATTCTCGAAGCAGTTTAAGATATTTATTAATAGTTTTCATAATGGTTTTTATATCTGTTCCTTGAGCCATAATCTCAACTCCTTTATTTTAGCAATACTTGTTTCTGAATACTCTTTTGTGCACTTCTTGTAAAATTCATATTTATAATCTGGATATCGAACGTTGATGTTAAATGTCGTTATGAGCAAAAGGGC
>JAZDLP010000243.1:0-11725 GCA_043801885.1 Planctomycetota bacterium
AGTTTCACCACGAAGGCACAAAGACACAAAGACACAAAGATAAACAGATTTGAAAAGTAGTTATTGAGTCCAATTTGTCTAAAGTTAAGTGCGTTATAAGCAGCAAATCTACATTAGAAACACTGGACTCAATAGTGGATGCCGCGTTTAAGGTTCGTAAAAGCATTTGGCCGGAGTTATTTGGAGTTCGTAAAGAATAATCTGCTAGTTTCTTTGTGGTTCATATACTTTAAGGAGTAATCAGTGCGTCTGGAAAATAGAAGTCTTCGTATTGCTGTGCCGAGTAAAGGACGTTTGCAGGAACCGAGCGAAGCGTTGTTGAGCGTGGCGGGGATCAAGTACCGCCGTCGCGACCGCGCGTTGTTGGCGTGCGTAAATGAATTGAACGCCGCGGTTCTCTTTGTCCGTCCGGATGATATTCCGCTACTGGTTGCGGAAGGCGTCGCCGATTTAGGTCTCGTTGGACAGGATCTGGTGCATGAACACCGATGCGCGTCGCGCGTACGGAGCCGCCTGCAACTCGGCTTCGGCCAATGTCGGCTGGTCGTCGCTACGCGGAGCGACGGCGGCCCAAAGACCGTAGGCGCGCTGAAAGGCTGCAAAATTGCCGCTTCGATGATTAACTCGGCGCGTGAATTCTTCGCTCAACGAAAAATAAAAGTCCAACTGTTGGAAGTCAGCGGTTCGGTGGAGATCATGGTTGCGCTGGGCTTGGCGGATGCCGTTGTGGACTTGGTCGAATCCGGTGACACGTTGCGTGACAATGGCTTGGAGACTATTGAGACAATCGCTCATTCGCAGGCCGTGCTGATTCAGTCTCCGCAACCTCGCGACCAGAAGTTGTGCGATTTGATTGTGCGGCGTTTCGAAGGCGTGCTGACCGCGCAGCAGTGGACGCTGCTGGAATACAATGTGCTTCGCCGCAGATTAAAAGCTGCTCAAAAAATTACGCCCGGCTTCAATTCGCCCACCATCAGCGACCTCGGAGATTCGCACTGGGTCGCGGTGAAGGTGATGATTCCCAAGAAACAATCTATCGAGATTATTGATAAGCTCGAGGCGCTGGGCGCCTCCGCCATTCTAGAAACGCAGATTCTGAATTGCAGGTTGTAAACCAGCTCAACAATAACGGACGATGTTTTTGCAATGAGCGCGCCGTCTTCTTTACTGGCCTTTCGCAGGTTTTCATGCAGCAGAGTAGATACTGAATTTATGTAACCGTTCACCACAGAGACAAAATTAGACACTGTAGCAACGAAGTCGAGAATTCCCCTCTCTCGTTGTCTTCACGCTGAAAGCGTGAAGGGTAATAGCCTGTGGCTTCAGCCACAGGACAACGATGTCAAAACGCCAATGCGCCCTGTAGGGGCGCGGGAACTTTAGTCCCAGACGTAGCGTTCGTCTCTTGAGCATAACCACCCACCGCCCCTTCAGGGCGGGTAAAAAAACAACGATCTCTTCCTGTGGCTGAAGCCACAGGCTACTTCCCTTTGCCGCTTCGCGGCAAATATACTGCGCACCGTCGTCCCTCCGGGACTTACGGCGTGTGGGTGTACGCTGGACACCCAGCGTTGAAACGCTGGGCTATTGTCGTGGTGTCCCTTACGGGACGTTAAAATTGTGGCTCATGTTGGCCATGCTATAGACTCTCTTTGGCGGTTCTTATACTTCCAGAGATACTTCTTTGCGGCCCAAGTCAATATTGACGATCCGCACGCTGATTTTATCGCCTAATCTAAAACCACGATGGTGACGCCGACCTTGCAGCAAATGTTGATTTTCAAAGTATTGATAATCATCATCGGTCAGATCCGCAACACGCACCAAGCCTTCAACAAAGCAATCTTGCAGTTCGACAAAAAAACCAAAATTGCGCACGCTCTTGATTATCCCCGGATGCGACTCCTTAAGATTTCGACGCAGAAATTGTAATTGTTTGAACTTAATGACCTCTTCTTCCGCATCACTTGCGTCGCGCTCCTTCCGCGAACAATGCGCAGCCAGCGAGCGCAACAATGCGATGCGAACGAAGTAATCCTGAGTCTTTTCGCCGCCGGGACGCCGCTTGCTCTGCGTTGGCAACGCGGCGATGCCGGGTTTAAACAGCGTGTCCAACGCACGATGGACGATGAGATCCGGATAGCGACGAATAGGACTGGTAAAGTGCAAGTAACGGCCAAAATTCAGCGCAAAATGCGGATGACATTCTGCCGAATAGCAGGCCTGCTTCAAACTGGTGAGCAGTGCCAGATGAATGGAATGAGCGTTATCTTTACCTCGCGCGCGATCAAGCACGGACTTCAGTTTCAGACGATCATAAGGCGGGCGGATGGATATGCCAAATTCACGCACAAACTCCGCGAACCGTTTCAGCGCCGCCGGGTCGGGTTCTTCGTGTATGCGGAACAGGCCGGGCAATTCGTTCTCGATCAAAAAATTAGCCACGGCGCGATTAGCGGCGAGCATCATATCTTCGATTAACTCATGCGCCCAGTGATGCTCAACTTGCGCCCAGCCCTTAACCTCCAGTTTCTCGTCCAGCAGTAGTTTGGCTTCGGGCAGTTCCAGATCGAGCGAACCGGTGGCCAAACGCTTTTCTCGCAGACGCGCGGAAAATTCTTTCATGGTCTGCAACGCGCGGAAAATCTCTGGTGAGCGTGCCAGTTCCGGCTTGTTCTCATCCAACGCTTCCTTGACTTGATCATAAGTCAGGAACGCGGCTGAACGAATATAGCTGCGTTCGATCTTAACCGCCTGCATCGTCAGGTTCTGTGTAAAGGTCATGGAGACGGTCTTAGTGAGCCGCAACTGGCCTTCCTTCAGCGAACAGAGATGATTTGATAATTTCTGCGGCAACATCGGATAAACTTGACCGGGCAGATAGACGCTGGTACCGCGTTGCCGTGCTTCCAAATCAATCGGACTGTCTTCTAAAACATAGTGCGAGACATCGGCGATATGTACCAGCAGTGTATAGCAACCGTTGGTTTCCTGTCGGATGGCCACGGCGTCGTCATGATCGCGCGCGTCCGAAGGGTCAATCGTGAAGGTTATCGGCTGCTCATAACTGGCGCGTTGAGCCAACTCCTCCGCTGTGATTTCTTCGGGAATATTCTGCGCCGCCTGCATGACGTCGTCTGGAAACTTGGTCTTGATGTTATAATTTTCAACGATAGCGAGAATGTTGGCGGCGATTTCATCAGCCGGCCCAAAGACTTGGACTATGCGCGCGCTCGGTTGACTTCCGGCGCGATGGGTGTCGGACGCTTCGATCAGCTCTACCGCCACCTTGTCCTGATCTTTGGCCGCGCCGCGATCGGACGCCAGCACATCCAATTGATGAAATATTCCCGGCGTGTCCGGGACGACGTAACCCACCGGACCAAGCGCGCCACCGTTGCGATGGCGCAGATAAAATGTGCCGACAATGCGCGGATGCGCTCGTTCGAGGATGGCCACTACATGTCCAGCCGGACGCGACCAACTCGCGTCGCTCCGACCGAATCGGCGACGGCGTCCCCGCGCCATCTGACGACGTTTCATCTCCACGGCTACCAAGTCGCCGGAGAGAGCGCCGCCCAAGTTTTCTTCTGCGATGAAAATATCGTTGCCAGGCGGGTCGCTGAGCAGAAACCCCATGCCGCCGCGTTTGATCTGAATGCGACCAACGCACGCGCCGCGCGGAACCTTTGGACGCTTGTCTGAGATAGCCAAGTTATAACCGTTCCACGGTAGAAATTTTGTAGCCGTTCACCATAGAGCCACAGAGGACACAGAGGACACAGAGATGAATAGAAACTTAAAAATCAAAATTCTCTGTGTCCTCTGTGGCTAAAAATAGACTGAACGGTTACGAAATTTTGTTGACTGGGTAAATCGGCTTCCCTCTGATCAACGTCTCAACTACGTTCTTCGCGGCTTTGGTTTTTAGTTCGGACATGGCCTCCTCGGTGTACCACGCGCAGTGGTCGGTGAGGACTACCTGATCGAAGTTCCGGAGCGGACTATCAACTGGAAGCGGTTCGATCTCGAAGACATCCAAGCCCGCAGCGGCGAGCTTTCCGGTCCGAAGGGCATCCACAAGAGCCGCTTCATCAATGAGTCCGCCACGCGAGGTATTGACAAGAATCGGCGTCATATTCATCTTCGCAAAGGCCGCAGCATTCAGTATCTTTCGGGTGCCGTCGGTGAGCGGCGCATGAATCGAGATATAATTAGATTCGGCGAGAACCGTGTCGAGTTCCACTTTGATCGCGCCCGAGAGCCGGATATTCTCTTCCGAGACGAACGGATCGAAAACGAGTACTTTTCCGAACTCAAAACCAGCCATCTTCCGGAGAAAATACCGAGCGATGTGGCCAAATCCCACAAGACCAAGAGTTTTGCCCTTGAAGCGAAAGACTGGCGCTCCATCCTTAATGTTCCATTTTCCAGCTCGTACCCCTCGGTCTTTCAGGGCAACTTTGTGAGCTGCAGCAAAGAGTAAGGCTACTGCATGGTCGGAGACGTCCTCCCAACAGTAATCCGGGACATTCGAAACCCATATCCGTTTCGCCGTAGCCGCGGCCATATCCACGCTATCAAAACCCACTCCGTAGCGAGAGATAATCCGACACTTCTTCATCGCGCCGATGGCCGCCGCATTCACCGGCGCCAAGTTAGCGAGCACACCGTCGGCATCAGCGCAGGCATTCCCAACCTCCTCGGCCGTCTTGCAATCCGTGATCACCAGATCCGCGCCGATTTCTTTGAGAACCGCCTCTTCTTCGCGGTACGCCGAATACCGGTTATCCGTCACCACTACTTTGAATTTCGCCATGATCTCTCCTGATTCGCGCAACCACAGTGTCGGATTAGACAATTTGATTTGATAAGAATAACATATCGCGGCTAGGCCGCAAACAAAATGCGTTGTTGACGGGGAGACAAGGGGACGGGGCGACGGGGGGAAACAGCTTTTGCTCAAAAGTCGCAAAAAATCTTTGCGTCACGCAAAGATTTTGGCTCATGTTGGCAAGTGTGTGAAATCCCGTGCGCTCCGTAGGGGCACGGCATGCCGTGCCCCTACACGGTTACAAAAAAATTGGTTTTTCATCCGCCTAGAGTATAAATTGCTGTTATGGAAAAATTGAACATTGCGCAGGCCAATTTTCATCTGCTCTGGGGCGGCCAGGCGGAGGTGGCGCTGGCATTGAGCCGTGAGTTGGCGCAACGCGGCCATCGGCTGTTCGTGCTTGCTCCACCCGGCAGCGAATTGGCCATGCGCGCTAAAGACGCGGGGCTGAATGTCTTCACCGGCTGCCGATTTCGCAAGGGGTTTCGACCTCTTTCATTTTTTAGAGACGTGGCGCGGCTGCGCGCGTTTCTGCGCGAGAATGATATCCAAATCTATCATTGTCATGGTTCGCAAGATCACTGGACTGGCGCGGTTGCGGCTACCTCCAGAACGAAAATCGTACGCACGAGGCACAACATCTATCCGATCAAGAATCACTTGTTCAATCGGTGGCTATTCCGCGGGAAGACCGCGCAGGTTATCACCATCTTCAAGGAACAAGAACGTTACTTCACCGCTGATCGATTATTAAAACCAGAGCAACTCGTTACGCTCCATTCGCCGCTCCCGCGGGAATTCGTTGAGGCTCAGAACGTCTGCCGTATCGCGCGACAAGAGTTGCAGATTGAAGCGACGACGCCGTTGGTGGGCTTTGTCGCTAATTTTCATCCGGACAAAGCGCCGTTGGACTTCATCGCTGCCGCTGAAAAAATCGCGGCGATTCTGCCGACCGCGCGTTTCTGCATGGCCGGACATGGACCGTTAGAGAAGGCGATGCGTGAGGCGATCAAGAAAGCTGGCCTTGACGAGCGCCTGCATCTGCTGGGGTTTCGCAAAGATATTTTGGAAGTGATTGCCAGTTTCGATTTGCTGCTGCTGACTTCCGTCGCGCGCGAAGCCAGTTCTACGGTTATCAAGCAAGCCGCGGCGTTGAACGTGCCGGTCATTGCCACTGATGTTGGCGGCACGCGGGAAATTATCGAAGACGGCCGCACAGGCATCCTGGTCAAGGCTGGCGATATCGAAGCGCTCGCCGCCGCCGCGCAGGCGTTGTTGACCGACCGACCGCGCGCCGCCACAATGAGTCGTCTTGGAAAAGAAAAAGTATTGCGCGAATTCACTGCGCGAACCATCGCCGCTCGCACGGAAGAATTATATTTGCGATTGCTGAATAAAGTCTGACAGGCTCACTAAATGAAAACAATCGTCGCTCTTTCAGTTGTTCCAGTCGTTTTTTCTTTTTTGAGCGTCATCGCTCATGCGGAAGACGATGGAGAGAAGGCGACGGATAAAACCATTGCTCATGAGTTGATGGTGAACGAAGCGATCAGGTCATTCATTGTTTTTGTTCCGAGCAAGATTTTTCAGCAGAAGACGCCGCCATCATTGGTCATCGCGCTTCATGGCGGCGGGTCCAACGCCGAAGGCATGCAACGGTTCTGTGGGCTTGACGAAACAGCGCTGAAGCGCGGGTTTATTGTGGTGTATCCGAATGGCAGCGGCCGGATAAAAAAAATTCTTACTTGGAATTCGGGAGAATGCTGCGGCTATGCGAAAGAGCGCAAAATTGACGATGTGGCATTTATTCGCGAGCTGATTGATTTTATGATCAAACAATACGGAGTTGATCCGGCAAGAGTGTATGTTACCGGCATGTCAAATGGAGCGATGATGGCTTACAGACTTGCTGCTGAGTTATCGGATCGGATCGCCGCCATTGCCGCTGTGGCCGGAACGTTGGATATTGACGCCGCCGCCGCAAAGAAGCCAGTGCCCATCTTGCATTTTCATGGCACGGAAGATCAGTATGTGCCATATGAAGGTGGTCATGGATCCAGGAGCCTCAAGGACAACAAACACACCTCTGTCAAGACCACAATTGAGACGTGGATCCGCGCCAATCAAGTCGAAGCGGAGCCTGTGGTCGAGGAGTTGCCGGACAAGATTAATGATGGGACCAGCGTAGTTCGCTATACTTACAAGACAAAGCAAGACCAGCAACGGATCGTTCTCTACAAAATAATCGGCGGCGGTCATACCTGGCCTGGTCGTTCACGATTTGAGCGTCTTTTGGGCCGATCTACAGAAGAAATCTCCGCTAATGAACTTATGTGGACATTTTTCATGGCGCATTAAATATCCGCACGGTTGAAGTCTCGACGCGCTTTTGTTTATGGGCATCTTGCGCGGATTGCGGATGTATGGTATAATTAATTGAAAAAGAAAGGTAGTACGACACTATGAGTATGACAGCCGACAAGATTGTGGCAGAGGCGTTAGAATTGTCGCCGCATGCTCGCGCATTCGTAGCCGAAAAACTCATTGAAAGTCTTGATGTGTTCACGGGAGCGGAAATTTCTCCCGCTTGGCGCGAGGAGATTCGAAAGCGTTGTCGAGAAGTGGATGAAGAGTTCGTTCAACTACGAGATGCCGCCGATGTATTTGCCAAGGCATACGCGGAGCTGGGATGAAACCTATTCGTTTCCATCCTGAAGCCGAATCAGAAATGACCGAAGCGGCGGTTTGGTACGAGACCCAGCAGACGGAACTCGGTAAACGTTTTCTTGTCTCCGTGCAGGATGCCCTCAATAGAATTGAACTGAACCCATCGCTCTATCCAATTGCCGAATGTAATGTGCGTCGTTGCCGCACTAAAACATTCCCGTTCGGGGTGCTTTTCCAGATCAGACCAGACATGATCGCTATTATGGCGATCATGCACCTCCATCGGGATCCGGATTACTGGAAAAATCGGAAATTTGAATCATAAAATCCAACGCATGCGGAATGTCGCGCCACTAATTATCTACGCCAAAACTTCGTTTGCTTTCTCCGTAGTTTTCGTGAAAATCAGTCTGTGATCAGATCAAGCGGATTGTTTCGCAAAGATTCTGAGTGTTTGGCGTTCGTTATCTAGGTAGAAAAGGAGTCTGCATACTTATGAAGGCCGGCATACATCCAGCGTACAAACCCATCATTATAACCTGTATGGGTTGCAGTACTAAAATTGAGACTCGTTCAACAAAGGGCAAAGATTTCTCAATAGATGTCTGTTCGCACTGTCATCCGTTTTATACGGGGCGTCAGAAATTCGTAGATTCAGCGGGTCGTGTGGAGCGATTCCAGAAAAAATGGAGCGTCGCGCCTAAAAGCTGAGTATTATGTGGCATGAGATTGAAACTCGCGGACGGCGCTTTGAAGAACTGAAGAGCTTGATCGAAAGTCCCGCCAATCCGCAATATCCAAACTGGCTGCGCGAATACGGCCGACTGATGAAGTTTGGCGCGTTTTGGGAGCAGTATCGCCAGGCTCAGACGCAGGCTGCTGAAGCGCAGATTATTCTGCAAGACCGCAGTGATGAAACTCTGCACGAGCTGGCGCAAGAAGAACTCAATTCGGCCACGGCGAAAATTGACGAAATGCGCCGCGCGCTGACTGATATGTATACTACCGAAGACGAAGACGCCGTCCGCAACGTGATTGTCGAAATTCACGCTGGAGTAGGTGGCGAAGAAGCGGCGCTATTCGTCGCTGACCTTTATGAAATGTATCGCAAATTTGTCACTCAGCACAGTTGGAAGATGACCGAGCTGGAAATCTCGCACGCGGAACGAGGCGGATTGAAAGAAGTTGCGTTTCGTGTGGAAGGCGAGGGCGCGTTCGGTCAATTTCGTTTCGAAGGCGGCGGGCATCGTGTGCAGCGTGTGCCCAAGACCGAAACGCAGGGACGTATTCACACTAGCATGGCTCGCGTAGCCGTGTTGCCGGAAGCTGAAGAAGTGGACGTACAGATTGATCCGAAAGATGTGAAAGAGAGTTTTTGCGCGGCGGGCGGACCAGGCGGGCAGAACGTCAATAAAGTGGCGTCACAGTGCCAATTGCTGCACATTCCCACAGGGATTATCGTCCACTGCATGGAAACTCGCAGCGCCGCTCAGAACAAAACCCGCGCCTGGCAGATACTGCGCTCCAAACTTTACGCGCTGAAGAAAGCCGCGTCTGAAAAGGCGCGTTCGGATCAACGTCTGGGGCAGATCGGCAGCGGCGACCGCAGCGAACGCATTCGCACTTACAACTTCCCGCAGGGTCGCCTTACCGACCATCGTATTGAAGGCGAAGACAAGAACTGGCCGATACAAGAGATTACAGAGGGTCACCTCGATGAATTGATTAAGAAACTGGAAAACCTTCGGCGCGGGGTCAGCGCGTCTACTGAGAAATAAAACCACAGATGAACACGGATAAACACAGATATGTGGTTACTTTAACGCGCTCAGGAGACTTTCATGGCCATTGGCAAGCAACTTCAAAAGATCGTTGAGATACTCATCGCGCATTATGAAGTTGAAGGCAAGAACGCGGAATTGACAAGCTTGCGGGATCCTTTTCAGCTCGGCGCATGGTATATCCTTGGTCAGCACGCCAAACGCAACAGCCATGTGCGCGCCTACGACGCACTGCGCCGCGCCAAAGGAATTACTCCCGGCCAATTGTTGAATATCCCCGAAGAGAAACTGACGAGCATCGCTAAACTGGCAGGCCCCTATGAAGATGCGTGCGTCAAAGATTTATACGCATATGCTGATCAGATAGAAGAAAAATGCGGGCAAGACTTTAGTCAGGTGTTCAAGTCGCAGGCGGGGGCGCGTAAATTTCTGGAGACTACACTGAGAAAGCCGCGTCCGTTTGTGGATTTTCTGCTCTTGTACGGCGGCCGCTTCCAGGTTTTTCCGGTGGACTTTCGCGTTGCTCGCGTCGTCACACGTTTAGGCTTCGGCAAGATGAAATCCCCAAAAGAGATGGATAAGAAATCTTGCTATGACTTGCAGGAAATTTTGGAATCAGAATCCATTAAAGATACGGACTGGTTGATTCGCGCTCATAGCGTTCTATATCGTTATGGCGCCGATACTTGTCACGATGTCCGTCCCGTCTGCAAACAGTGTCCGTTGACTCAGGAATGCCTGTACCTGAAGAAACATCCGCTATCGTGCGCAGTATAGTATTTTGCTGGAGGTGGATAATGGGGTTGCGCGAACTTCTCAAAAGCCAACGCGACGAAATCTTGCGAATCGCCGCCAAGCATGGCGCATATAATATTCGTGTCTTTGGCTCTGCGGCGAGGGGTGAAGATGACGAACGTAGTGACGTGGACTTCCTAGTGCAGATGGAGAAAGGTCGCAGCCTGCTGGATATGGGCGGATTGTTGATGGACCTTAGATTCCTTTTGAAACGGAATGTTGATGTTGTGACTCAAGAAGGATTGCGAACGCGTATTCGAGATCGGGTGCTTCGAGAGGCGAATCCATTATGAGGAGTGATCGCGAACGACTACTGGATATTGTGGGCATGCGACACATTCTTGTGCATGATTACTTTGAAATCGATAAGGAAGTGGTCGTGGCGGTTCTGGAAAAAGATATTCCCATACTGAAACCGCAGATCGAAGCGATTCTTGCCGAATTTTGCTCTGTTAATCCGACCGAAAATCCCTCCGAAAATACATGATCGCCTTTCGTTTGGTAGTAGATTTCTGTTTGTATACTCGGGTTTAGGCGGACATAATTTTGCAAATCCAAAAAAATCCTGAATTGGCGCGATCATTGCCGCGTATCTGGACTTCTCTGGAACTTATCAATTGGACCAAGGCGTACTTCGAGAAGCAGGGCGTTGAGTGCGCGCGATTGGAAGCCGAGTTGCTCCTGGCTGCGGTGTTGGGTTGCCCGCGCATTCGTCTCTACGTAGATTTCGAAAAAACCGTGCCACCTGACAAACTCAATCAGTTTCGGGAATACATCAAACGCCGCGGCGAAGCGCGCGAGCCGTTGCAGTACATTCTCGGTTCAACTCAATTCATTGATCTACAATTAAAAGTGAGCAAACACGTATTGATCCCACGTCCTGAGACCGAGTTGCTTGCTTTATGGGCTGTGGAGCAAGTTTCCAGCCTGCTTCGAACGTCCGAACCCTCCGCGTCAGAAGTAGGGACATACAAAGCGCTCGATCTATGCACGGGATCAGGTTGTATGGCGCTTTATCTGGCTTCCAAACAACCGCAGGCGCAGGTTCACGCGACTGACGCATCTGCCGAAGCCTTGTCCGTCGCCGCTGAAAATGCGAGCGCATTGCAGTTAGCGTCCCGCGTGATCTTTCATCAGGGCGATCTATTCGACGCTTTGCCGACCGAGCATAAAGGATCGTTCGATCTGCTGATTGCCAATCCTCCGTACGTAGATCCGGCGGCGTGCGACAGTTTGTCTCGAGAAGTTCGCGATCACGAGCCGCCACAAGCGTTATTCGCGGATGAAAAGGGACATGCCGTGATAAATCGTATTCTGGCCGGCGCTGACGAGTGGCTTAAACCCGGCGCATGGTTGAGTCTGGAATTCGGATTCGGGCAGGCAGACGCGGTGAAAGATCGTGCCGAGAGCGTCGGCGCATTTGAAAATATCGAAATCCTGTCAGACGCGGCGAAGATTCAAAGATTCATAATTGCGCGCCGAAAATTTTAAATTTTCAGTAACCATTCACCACAGAGCCACAGAGTTACTATGGAACTTGAAAAAAGGCCAGTTACCTCGAAAAGGAATGGGTTACAGAAAGTTCAGTTTGTGATGTTCGAACGTTTCTCAACTCATTTCAGGGAGGGCTGGCCGATGGGAAATACTA
>JAZDLP010000270.1:0-2032 GCA_043801885.1 Planctomycetota bacterium
GTCAGGAATGGATCGTAGGCCAGGATGGTCATATCGAGCGCTTTAGCGACGCGTGCGAAGATGCCTCCGACTTTGCCCATGCCGATGATGCCCAGTGTCTTCTGACTCAGCTCGACGCCGGTGAGTCCTTTTTTGCTCCACTTTCCGGCCCTCATTTCTTTGTCGGCGCGCGGAATGTTACGGACCGACGAGAACAACAACGCAATGGCGTGCTCGGCGGCAGAGGTAATGTTTCCCAACGGTGTATTCTGCACAATAATGCCAGCGCGCGTGGCGGCTTCCAAGTCAATGTTGTCCACGCCCACGCCGGCGCGGCCGATGACTTTAAGTTTCCTGGCGGCGACGATAATTTTCGATGTCACAGTTGTAGCGGAGCGGACAATCAGACCTTCGTACTGACCGATGATCTCGCAGAGTTGATCTTCTTTCAGACCAGCACGCGCTTCAACCTGCAGCCCGCCTTCCTTCAAAATCGCGATGGCGCGTTCGTTGAGCGCATCGGCGATAAGAACTTTAGCGTTCACGGCGCTGTGGACGAATTTTTCGGCAGTCATAATTTTTTAATCTCTCCAAGCAGGTTGAAAACTTTTTCACAAGATGTAAAGTATGCTAAATTATGTTAAAAAGAAAAAGGAGAAAATCATAATGAAATGCTGGTTTTGCGATAACGATGCCAGAGCCGCATGCAAGGCGTGCGGGCGCGGGCTATGCCGCGATCACGCGCACATCCACGATGTCTTTACTCAGACCAAGACCGACACCTCCACTGGCTACACGTCGTACTATCAAATCTACGGCGCAATCAAATGCGGCGAATGCCGTATCGAGTGGACCAGTCATAAACCTGGGGGACAGGCGGCTGATCGATGAAGGATGAGGGATGAATGTGATGAGCGGCTGGTGATTGGTAACCACTAGCCACTAGGCACCAGTCACTAACCACTAGCCACTATTATGAACGAGATACTAGACATTGGTTGCGGACAAGCTAAAACTCCCGGCGCTATCGGCATTGACCTCTGCCCTGCTCCGGGGGTAGACATCATCCACGATCTGAATCGTTTTCCTTGGCCGCTAGAAGATGCTCGCTTCGATACTGTGGTTTGCTCGCACATATTAGAGCATTTGGCCGACATCGTTGCGGTACTCAACGAAATCCACCGAGTCAGCCGACCGGGCGCGCGGATCAAGATTACGACGCCGCATTTTTCGAGTTTGAATTCGTGGGAAGATCCGACCCATCTGCACCATTTTGCTCGACGCAGTTTTAATTTTTTCGATATGACGAGTCGACACTGCTTCATGCCAGGGCGACTACGCATGGTCAGCGCCGAAGTATCTTTTGGCGGCGGGCTTTGGGACTGGTTGGGCAGCATTCAGTACAAGTGCTGGCCAAATTTGTGGGAAAAGCATCTGTGTTTTGTGTGGCGCGCCAGAAACTTATCGGTCGAGTTGGAGGTTATAAAATAGAATTTTAGATTTTAGATTGTTGATTGAAGGTAATCGTTCAGTCTATTTTTAGCCACAGAGTTACTATGGAACTTGAAAAAAGGCCAGTTACCTCGAAAAGGAATGGGTTACAGAAAGTTTAGTTTGTGATGTTCGAACGTTTCTCAACTCATTTCAGGGAGGGCTGGCCGATGGGAAATACTATCATGGTGGGCTGTGATTTGCACGACAAAACGATGCTGTTGAAGATTGCGGTGGGACAAGGAGCGTCGCAAAAGCGATCTTTTGAAAATAACGTCGATGCGCGAAAAGTTATGGTGGCAGACTTGAAGAGACGAGCCGCCGAGAACGCCGGAGCGTGCATCGTGTTTGCCTACGAAGCTTCTGGTTTAGGCTTTGGGTTGTGCGATGAATTGGAGGAAAACGGGATCACGTGCCATGTACTGGCGCCCAGTAAAATCGAGCGGTCCGTCAAACACCGTCGCAGCAAGACCGACGAGAAGGACGCGGAACGGATTCTTGAAATACTGCGAGGTCATTACTTGGCTGGGAACAAACTGCCCGACGTGTGGATACCGAACAA
>JAZDLP010000290.1:0-2395 GCA_043801885.1 Planctomycetota bacterium
GTTAAAAATCAGCCGACGCTGCAAGCGGTCGGCTGGATTTATTTGTTAGGTGACTTCATCATCTATCATTGCGTCCGCTATTGCTCGAGCTATCTTTCTGATACTCGCATTGGCTGTATTGGCTGCAACCTGATCGGATAGCGGAGAACTAAAATGCTCCACCTCTTTCTTAGTAACGCCATGCCAAACAGGCAAAATCACCTTCTTCCCTTCAATCTCGCGCGACACTAGACCATTCAACTCATACTGTGGCCAGTTCTTCGCAAAAAAATTATTTGATAAAATGATTACACCAAAACGAGACAGCCGAAGTCCCCGGTCGATCGAGCGTCTAAGGCTATCACCTACCTTCAATGAAAACTCATCGAACCACACACTGAAGCCCAGTTTTCCGCGTTCTCGCGCGAGAGGGCGTGCAACCCCATTTTTATCTTCGTGAGCGTGACTTATGAAGGCATCGTACCCCACGTCCTTTGGTGCCTTCTTAGACGTGCGAAAATCATCGGCCATCATTCGAAGCATCAGACCGGTGTGCATGGAGAACGCTTCATCGGCAGAGCGGAAGACTTTTTTGCTGTAGAGATTCATCGGAGTACCGCCACCAACAACCCACCAATCCGGGTCTTTCTTATCTGTTGTTCGCACTGAAACGACCACGTCATTTCTGCCCAGTAAGGTGAACCGCTCAGCAAATCTAACAGATGTCACCTTCGTGCGCGCCTCCGTCTCTACATACTCTTTGGCACGACGAATGAATGCCTTGAGGTGTATACCCATCTTATTTCACCTAACGATTTGCGCTGAGCCGCGCGCCGCAGCGCTACCATCGCAGAGACGTTTGGCGCGACGGCTCCAGCGCGCTGTTAGACGGCAATCATGTCACCGACAGTTATGGCACCACGATGATCGAAGTCTTGCTTCCCCGACAGATCTTGTCGGCGACCCTTCGTAGATGTTCCCGCTCTCCGGCGTCCACCGTTCCGCAGTGGATTATCAATACGGTTCGATCTCGGTGCGCCAACGCAAGCATGGCCTGGCCCAACCCTTGAGTTAGCTTTGTGGCACCGCCGCGATCTCCGAGGCACTTTACTTCTATTCCGATCGAGCCTTGAACGGGATGTTTGACGACGATGTCGACGCGGTTGTTGCTGCCAAGAACCTTCACATCTGGACCGCAATCCTCGCGGCAAAACGCTTTCCAGTCAAACTCTGAACGGCCACTGCGATCCTTCGTGTGAGAGGTGAGACAGTAGATGGCTGTGTCGTGTACAACCTCGGCCATAAACCTGACGCATCGGTCCCACACGTCCCGCTCAAAAGCAGACTCACTCTCGTAGGTGTTTAAATAGCCGGACTCGGCGAGGCGCTTCCCGAGCGCGCTATTCAGCTCATCCACAGTCGCGTACGCCATAGGTCGGTTAGCTCTTTGCCGTCGGGGCTGCGGATCAGTGGCGGGAAGACATGCGAGTTTGCTCGCGGGAACGACCGTCCATTGCAGCCACTTGATGGCCGGCGCGAAGCGTTCGCACCGTTATGCATGCTGCATCGTTTTTTTAGTCTAATTTTTTTATGAGTTTATTGAAGAAATTGCGGATTGTCAAGGGATAAGAAACGCAAAAACACGTTGCAATACCGGGCATTAGCAGATTAGACCATCTATGCTTGACAGGGAAAATCCGGAAAATGGGCGCCCCGGGGTCAGTTTTCTTTCGTCTCTTCTTTTCGCCCCTATCGTCCTACCTTTTGCCTTACGCTGTTCGCTTATAGCCTAATACCCATTCCCTATCGCCTGTTTTATTTCACCAACCACACCCCCAGAACGATCAAGGCTGTCCCGATGATGCGGGAAACGGTTAGACTCTCCTGTAAAATCAGCCAACTCAACAAGACAGCGATTAATGGATAGGTGGCCGTAATCGGCACGACCAGCGACGCTCCACCCAACCGTAGAGCATGGTAGTAGGTCCAAAGCCCCGCCGCACCTCCGCAGATTCCACTCAATCCGAAGAGAACGATGGAACGCCCGTCCAGAGTTCCCAAATTCCCCAACCGGCCGCTGCCAACGCCGACGGCGAGCAAGATTCCGGTCAGGATGAATTGCCGAACCATCATTCCGGTGAAGGGACTGGTTTTTCCCAGAGCCAACTTATCGAAGATCGCCGCCATCCCCCAGAATAAATTCGTCAGCAACAAAAAGATTATGAGCTTCATGGAATAACTCCTGTGATGATTTCTTTCCTTTTCATTAAGAAATATTTTTCCCCCTGATGCAAGCCAAAAATGACAGCCCGTAAAAAGACCATCTGCGGCGTTGCGCTTTACCTTCGTCGTTGTGGCGTACCTTGTAAGTACGCCTCACTCCTCAGGTTTTGCGCGCCTTGTCCGCCTAAGGCGG
>JAZDLP010000309.1:0-14222 GCA_043801885.1 Planctomycetota bacterium
TGGGATAAACATTTGTGTGCTATACGGAATACCTTGCCGGGCTTGGTCGGCCTGACAATCGCAGATGTTATTAAAATTCCAGTGGTATTTATGCCAGATACTGCCTCATATTTGCCAGACAAAAACGCTGGAACTGGACGAGCGGCAACAATGATATTTCCGAATCGTGTAAATCTGTTCGTGCGAAGTAGCGGCGCCTTTACTATTGGAGATATGCCTTTTTCTTTTGACCCCATAAGAGATGTTGTGGCTTATCGTTTAGGGAATATTCGCACAACGTGTTTCCTTGATTCTTCCTCGTTCTACGAATTTTTGGGCGACGTGCACTGTGCAAGCAACGCAGTAAGGTCTGGCCCTACGATAAAGGAGTGGTCAAACCCATGAACTTCTATACAAAATTGATCTTTATAAGCTGTATTTTGGTTGGCACGCCTATGATGTTAGGAGGCGAATCGGTATCAACCGATGAACTCCTTCGTCAGTTATTTGTCTTACGTGGAAAGGAATATGTTGCAGCCAGAGACGAATTATTAACCCACAAGGACATCGTAGCATCCGTAGCCACCATACGTAAGGGGGCGAAGGATTGGCGTTTTTTGATTTTGCTTGATGCTTTATTATATCGGTTGCACAACCCTGAACTTGCGCCACTTGTTGATTATTATCTAGCTCCGAATTTATTTAAAACACAACTTGGAACCTCAGGGGGGCCTCGACTTGGCGAAGGGGCTGTAATTTTATGCTGTGGGCAAGAAGGCTTTCCAATAATTGCCGAAGGACTTTTATTCAGCCATGTGCTTGTGCCTCTGTCTGCCATTGCGGCTATCAGCGATCTGCACGATTTGCGTTCGCTCGATGTGCTGACATATCTCATCCAAGATGCAGATTCTTCGACCGCAGTACGTGCAATATCCGTCAACTATTTAGGCGACATATATAGGGGAATGCCTACGGAGCCAATAAGGAGTAATGAACCAATGATAATCGATATGCATATGGCAAAGGCACCAGAACTAAGAAATTTTTATAAAGAAAGAGAATTTCCAAAAGTAGATGTTGACGAAGCCAAACAAAAATCTATAGTCGCCATGTTTGAGCATTTGCTATTGTCAGATCCCGATAGGCAGATACGGACGACGGCGGCAATGTCTTTGAAGCATGCTTCCGACAGCGTTAAATGCTTAGTAGAAGCGTTAAGCAAAGATAACGATCCATGGGTCAGGGCTTGGTGTGTTATGTCGCTTCGTGAAATCGGCGGAGAAAAGGCGCAAGAGGCATTAACTGAGGTGCTAAAGATCGAGAAGCATGAAGAAGTTAAAGCAGTGCTTGAAAATAAGGCCACCCCTTTGTCGCCATATATAAGAGTGCCGTTAAAATCCATACTTAGAAAATGGTAGACGGGTGGGCGCGGTCTGCGCGAATCATTAACGAGTCACTGTTTGACTTCAGTTTTGGGTGTCACCGGTCTCGGCTGTTTGAGACCGGTGTTGTCATTGTCGTCAGCGACCAATGTTTCATCCCAATCCGTTGATAACATGAGCATGTCATGAAGTGCGCATGTCCGGGAATGTTGTATTTTTTATTCCGCTTGCGCCAACCTTGAGTGGTTTTCATGCGTTCAGATTTATTAGTCTTTCACTTTCAACGCAAGCTCGTAAACAGCATCGGTCTCAAACAGCCGAGACCGATGACACCCACGGAAAACAATCTTCGATTGCGCACTCAGCCAGACCGCGCCCACCCGCCCGGCACATTTAACCGGTTGTACGGCGTCAAGTTGCCCAAGTATAAGAATGTTGATAAGACTACGCCCACGTTCTGGGCCGTGCGCGCGGATGCTGACCGTGATGGCAACCAATTCATTGGCCTATCTGAAGTCGCCGAAGCGGTGAAGTATAGCGGTTTTCCAGCTTATTTTGGGCAACTCACGTATAGCGCTCTTGGGCGAGTAAAGACTATTTCGCAACCGCCTGGAGCCACATTCCCGATTGACCCATTGGGAGTGATCAGAGCCAAACTAATTCAGGACTCCGAGTATCCGTTGGGCTCGTTTCAACTCAACGACTTGCTTGTGTCCTACGCGAGCGCCATTTATCCACCATTCGTTCAAACGCTGGACGATGCTTTCACGCACTACGATCACGGCAGCATTACCAGAACAAAAATAGCCAGTCTGCTTTATGCTCGTCCAAAGGTGATACCCTCAAGAAAGTAGTCTGGAGAAGAACGATGAAACGGATAGTCGTAGCGGTTTTTGCCTGATTAAGTTGATTGTGCTGAGTTTTTTGATGATCGCGTGGTTAACGCGTTCCGGTACGTCTGTGTCTCCAGCATATCGGGAAACTCAGGAGAGTGTTCTGGCTCGTGGCCACGAAGTGGCCAAAGACAGCGCCTAAAATCGGGACGCCTGAATGGATGAACTGGTACAAGGGATTGAGTGCCGAAGATCGTTGGACTTGGGCTACTGCGATGGACGAGATGCTGACTCCGCCCGAAGCGACGAAGGCGCAAAAAGATGCGGTGAAGATCGAAGACTGGAAGCCGCCAGTATCTGCGCTTATTTTCCCAGCAAATGAGCCTGTCCGACTAATCATATTCCAATTTTAAACGAGGAAGCGAAGTCTGGCTTTTTTCACGAAGATGTGCACACCGCCGACGTCACCGTATTCTCCGCCATTGACCCGCGTTGCCTGTACGCCCCTCGATCTCGTTTTGTCAAAAGCTTACTCTCGCAATCCGTCAAGCTTGTGTGCGGTGGCCAACTGGCCACAGGCGGCCAGCACATCGTCTCCGCGGGAGCGACGCAGCGTGTTGAATAGACCGTAAGCGCGCAGCCGCTGCCGAAATGCGGCGAGTTTCTCGGCGCTCGCGCGACGGAACGATGAACTTGGAAACGAGTTGAACTCCAGCAGATTGATTTTTACCGGCAACCCTGCGCACCAATCCGCGAGACGTTTGGCGTCATCCGGCGTGTCGTTGACACCGTCCAGAAGCAGGTAGGCGATGGTCACCGTTTCGCGATGGCGCCAAGGGATGTCGAGCAATATCCGTCGCAACGCCGCCAGATTCCATCTTCGATTGAGCGTCGGGATAAGTTGATCACGCGCCGCGTCAGTCGTGGCGTGCAGACTGATGGTGAGCGATGCGACGCGTTGTTCCCAGAACGATCGAATGCGGTCTCCAACGCCCGCAGTGCTGACCGTGATATGGCGTTTGGAAAATCCAGCTCCGAGATCATCGTTCAGGATGCGACAAGCTTGAACCACTTCGGTCTCGTTATGAAGCGGCTCGCCCATACCCATAAAGACCAGATTGGCGATCTTGCGTTCGATACTTCGCGCCACGCGGACTTGTTCAACTATCTCCCACGCGGCCAGATTGCGCGTCAAGCCCATCGCGCCGGTGTGGCAGAAGGCGCATGCGGCGGCGCAGCCGATCTGACAGGAGATGCACAGCGTCACGCGCCGCGGACCTGGGATAATGACAGATTCAAAAGAGCGCTGATTTTCAATTGTTGATGGTTTGGTTTCAAAATGTGGAGACGTCAGTCGCAGTTTGATTGCGCCATCTTGCGCACGGCGTGTTTCTTCAAGTCGCAAAGAAGGCAATGGCGGAAGCGATTGCAGAAAGCTCCGACAACGGTCACTGACTCCGTCCATCTTCGCGTAGTCGAGTTCGCCGTGACGGTGGATGGCTTGAAACGTCAACTGCGCCTGATGTTGAGACAATCCATGCGTGACGAAGACTGTTTTCAGATCGCTCAGTGGCAAGCTGTGAAGTGGAACGTTATTCGTGTTCGCATCCATAAGCCACTGGCAATGGACCGGCAGCCACAAGTTTTTTTGAACGAGAATCTACTGTTAAATTAAGGCCTTCTAAAGTTCTTGCGCCGAGTAAAATCATATCGCCTTTTTCACCAAATACAACTTCATCAATTGTAAAAGCTTCTTCTATTTTAATGATAGCGAATCCAACACTTCTAGTTACTTGTTGACCATTGGCCATAATAAATGCTAAATCTTTTTTTTCACGAACGACGACTATTTTATGAAGCGTTTCACTTGGAATCCAAGTATATTCACTTCCTGTATCAACAAGTATTTTTGGTATAGAAATTAACTTTTTTCTATCAATATGATTTTCAATTATACATTTTGTGTAAAAAGTACCCATAATAAATCGCATCCGCTAATCTGTAAATACCCACTGGTTCACGTAGGTAAAAAGGGGGATAAACGGTTGCATTACTTTTCTTTTTTATCCTTATCAATACGTTCCGCGCGAACAATGTCGCTGATGGCTTTATTGGCTCGGGAGACCTGACCAAAAGCTTCCGCGCTGACGTCCTTGATGCTTTGATTTTCGTCGGCCTGAGCTTTCACGTAGATATCTTCCAGACCTTCCTTCTGTATCCGACCTAAAGCGCGCAACGCCACCTTGCGCAGTTCAACACTATTATTCTTATCCAAGACACAGGCTTTCAAGACTTCAACCGCTTTGACTTTCTTCGTGCCGCCTTCAACATTGCCCAAGAAAGTTGCGCATGGAATACGAACGTCATCTGGACGATTCACCAACGCGCCGATGGCATTGTCAACTGCGTCGTCAACGACAATATATGAATCGGTACATTCAAGATCAGTAAGCGCCTGAGCGCACTGCGCGGATATCTCATGCGCCTGCCGCTTGGGTACTGATTCCTGCACTCGCTTGGCCGCCACAGCTTCGATCTGTGTCTTCAGATCATTATCAGCGGCTTCGCGTTCCACTAAGCATATTTCAGTTCCGAACCGGGACTTGATTAGATCGCGATCATTGCGCGCGAGCAGGACGCCAACGGGCATATAGCGTGTGTGGATATCGGCGCGCATCTCTTCGAACAACTGATCGGCGTTCAAGTCGCGACGCAGATTTTCAGCCACTACTGCGATATCCTTGGGCGGATACGATTTGGACTGGAACAGAGCATCGCGGCCACTGACAGCGACCGTCACGCCATAGCCCAGACCTTCGATCTTGCCGCGCAAGTTGTTGGCCTTGTCGTGGTTCTCTTCGACCAGCAACACCTGTATCGCTTTGGACTCGCTAACGCCGCGGCCTAAAATTTTCGCCACTTTTTCACTGCCGATCCACTTAAATGGGAAGCGGTTAATCTCGGCCAGACTGATCGCGCAAGCGTACTGAACAGATTGATCAGTGTTATTCAGTCCATTGACTAGCGCGGATGTGGACACCACAGGAGCCACAGCCACGACTTCAGGCGCGGTCTGTGCCACGACTTCCTTCTTCTCACTCTTTGATTCTATCTTGCTCTTCGGCGAGACGGCGACAATGTCCACGGAAGCCGGCTTAACGGTCACGTGAATCAGAGTATTTTCGGTCTTGATAGTAATCGGAGCATTAGCGCTAGTTACGGTCACTGGATCAGCGCCGGGCTTCAGCGCGAAGATGATTTCTGGAGGCGGAGTCAACAGTTCACCGCGATAGTCGAGCATCGCCAGTTCGCGCGCCAGAAAAGCGCCTACGCTCGGCAGACGGCTGTGACCTGGATATTTCTTGATATCAACCAGCGTCTTGGTTAGCGCAGCGTTACAGTATTCCTTGCCGACCAAGGCCACCAGTCTGCGAGCGTTGACCAGTTTCTTATCCCATTCCTCGATCTGCTTCTTCTCTTCAACTGAGAATGAGTGCATCGTCGGCTGCTCGCGAACTACGTCCAACAGATACTTGACCTCAGCGCACTGAGCCGCCTGCACACAAGCCCATAGCGGATAAAAAGCCGCATGTTCCGAATTGACCGTCATGCCTTTTAGCAAGCTCTCTTCAGCCATCTGGTCATTCCAAGCCCAGAGCGGATACTGAACGGAGATCAAGTCGCCTTCGACATTGAGATGCCAGATCATGCCATCCACATCCTCGGCTTCTTCGGCCACGCCTACTCGATCCAAGTAGTAACGATTGGCCGCGTCATAGTACGATTCTACGGCGTTCTTGAATTGCTCCGGGGGCAGACCAGTAATGCGCTGCAGTGTGCGAGTAGCCACGCGCTTTACCGCGTCTTTTTCGTTAGTATCTTCGATACGAGCCTTGATGGCTGGAATAGCGCGAGGATCAAGTGGCTGGATATCCGAGAGTACCAAGATGGCATTCTCGCGCATCAACGGCTCTTGGTGGGCGATCAGTTCGATCACCGGCAGTACTGCGCGGGAACCCATGCGGGCGAGAGCGATGCGCGCGTAAGTACGGAAGTCTTCGTGATTGGCATCTTTGAGATACGGGGCCAAAGTCGTCACCGCATAGTGCCCAAGTTCAGCCAACTCGCGGTACATCAACGCGCGTTCGTCTTCAGAGGTCGCGATATCCACCAGTCGCTTGACCATCTTCACCATGCGCTCCTTATCTGCCAACTTGCCGACATAGTACTTGCGGTAAAGCTGCCAGATAGCGGATGGTTCATTGCCCATGCGCACATCGGCCATCATCTTGGCCATAACCTTCGTATTTGCCTCATCTACCAGACGCGCGGCTAATTCCTGGCGCAAATCCAGTTGCAGCACACCGTGAAATTTACGTTGCGCGTCGGAATATTTACCTTGACTGTAAAGATCAACGCCTTCCCGGAACAGTTTTTCAATCTGCGCCGTTTTGTCATCTTCCGATCGCGCCACCTGAGTGACCGCACCACAACAAACAACAAATCCGACGACCGTTAGTAATCGAAACCAAGACGGATTAATGCGACCGATCATTCTTCATCCTCCAGAGGCGCTCATCAGCAACAGCGCCTTAAAAAAAGCCTACTCCAAAAAACCATGCGCACCAACACGCTTGTGACGGCTCTTGCAGAT
The DNA here is from genome assembly GCA_043801885.1 of Planctomycetota bacterium. GTDB lineage: Bacteria > Planctomycetota > SZUA-567 > H5-PLA8 > H5-PLA8 > JAZDLP01. The sequence continues at coordinate 6,849 of JAZDLP010000309.1, forward strand.
CAATTGACATTCTCTTTTATGCGCTTTCTTCGCACGTCGCGAAGATTTGCATTATTATAGTATAAAATACTACCTGCGACACACTCGCTGTCAAGGTTGAAAAATGGCTTAATTCGCATTTTAATTTCGACCCGCAGCGCGAGTCGGTTGCATTTGAGACCCGCAGGAGATATTCTACTTGACGTGTCCCTACACGGTTACAATTTTTTAGAGAGGCCAAAACTTTGGAGTCGGCATGAGTGAAAATAAGTCCGAAAAAAATAAGCAGCCAAAATCCAACGCCGAGCCTGATATTATGGAGAAGATCGTCGCTCTGTGCAAACAGCGCGGCTTCGTCTTTCAATCGTCAGAAATATACGGCGGCTTGAAAAGCTGTTATGACTACGGCCCGCTGGGCGCCGAACTGAAACGCAATGTTAAAGCGGAGTGGTGGCGCACGATGGTACACGGACGCCAAGATATCGTGGGGCTTGACGCCAGCATCATCATGCATCCGAATGTCTGGCGCGCGTCAGGACATCTAGCGGGGTTCGCCGATCCGATGGCGGAATGCAAACTTTGCCAATCTCGTTTTCGAGCTGACAAAGCGCCGTCAATTCTTATTAACCAAGCTAATCGCCAGTTTACACTATCAATAGGATTTAGAGATCGCGAAACTGCCGATATCTGGTTAGCGGGACATAATCCCGTACAAAATATGTCTCTAAAGTTCAAACGGCAAGGCACCGCGCTGATTTCGGATGTTTTTGCGGAGTTAGACAAAGACACTCAAAAGGTTCGTTTGGATTTCTATCACCCAGACAAGCCTAATATAGCAAATTCGCCGCCAGTGGGCGATGCATTTATTTGCGGGAATATTCTTTGCCCGACCTGCGGGAGTCCATTTCTTACTGATGTTCGCCGATTCAACTTGATGTTCCGCACGTTTCTGGGCAGCGTGGACCCCGTGGAATCGCTCGCTCACGCTTTGGATGGCAAGAATCTCACGGGCGACGCGCTGAAGACGGCCATCGCCGATGCAATGAATGAGACTGCCGTGTATCTCCGCCCCGAGACCGCTCAGGCGATGTTCACTAATTTTCTGAATGTGCAGACCAGCATGCGTCTCAAGCCGCCTTTCGGCATCGCGCAGCAGGGCAAGAGTTTTCGTAACGAGATCACGGTCGAACACTTCACCTTCCGCTCATGCGAGTTTGAACAGATGGAGATGGAGTACTTCGTGCCGCCGCCAGAAATAATGACACCAGGCGAGAAGAGCGACATGGAATGGTACGAATACTGGTGTCAAGAGCGGCTGAACTGGTACGTTAGTCTCGGTCTTCGGCGCGAAAAACTCCGATTGCGTGAACACAGAAAAGAAGAACTTGCTCATTACGCCAAAGCGTGTTCGGACATCGAGTACGAATACCCGTGGGGCTGGGGCGAACTGGAAGGCGTCGCGCATCGCACCGATTACGACTTGAAGGCGCACGAGAAAGCCAGCGGCAAAAAACTATCTTTCTTCGATTCGCAGAAGAACGTCCACTATCATCCATACGTGATCGAGCCGGCCGCCGGCGCTGATCGAGCCGCGCTGGCGTTTTTACTGGATGCGTATACAGAAGAACCACCGCCACCGGGCACCACCGAAGGCCGCACAGTGCTGCGACTGCATCCACGCTTGGCGCCGATTAAAATCGCAGTCTTCCCGCTGGTCAAGAAAGACGGCATGCCGGAGACAGCGAAAAAGATTATAAACGAGTTCTTCAAACATCAGATCAATGCGTTTTACGATGAGAAAGACACGATCGGCCGACGCTATCGCCGTCAAGACGAATGCGGCACTCCGTACTGCATCACCGTGGATGGTCAAACCGCGCAGGACGGCAGCGTAACTATCCGCGAACGTGACAGCATGAAACAAAACCGCATCCAGGTCGCCGATGCGGTGGAAGTCGTAAAGAAACGGTTGGCGACCGATTGATGTGGTCAAGAGAAATTGAGCGAGGGTTTGGGCTTTGAAAGCATCGAGATTATCAATCATTCTGGGCTTGTGGCTGGCGTTGGTCGGGCACGGGTTATGCGCGAGCGAGAATCGTTCGTCGGAGACGGATTTAAGTTGTCTACAGAAATTCAGCGACCCGATCGCGGGTTATTCAATCCGTATTCCGGAAGGCTACAAACGCTTGACCGAAGACGAGAACCGCGAAGTGATTCACGGATTAAGCGAAATCTTTGGCAAGGAATTCGGCGAGCGGACGGCGCAGCAACCACCGACATACTTCAAAGGCCCGAAAGACTCCGCTCGACTCAAGAATATGCCGCCGACATTAGCCATTAGTTACTCGCCACTGGATGAGCCTATTGATGCGTCTAAACTATCGCAATACCAGGCGAAGATCGAACGGACTTACAAAAAACACGGCATCCAGCATGGCGATTTGAAGTTGGAAGTGATTCAGATCAACAACGTCAACGCATTACGAGTTGAGCATGAGGTGTTCAGTCCGATTGATAACAGCCGCGGCTTTAAAACTTTCGTGACAATCCCGGGCAAAGGCCGTCGTTATGAGATTATTTTAGACTATTCACCCAGTCAAATCGAAGGCGCGCAAAGCGCGCTGGCCATCGTGTTGAAATCTTTTCAGCTTGAAGATGTATTGTTCATGAACCCGGAAACTCAGAGCAAGTGGAGCCGTGTCATTCTCTGGACCATCGGCGGATTTGTAGCGGGCGTGTTGCTGAGCTTGCTGTTGTTATTTCTTATTCGTACCGGCGCCAAAACATCTGTGACGCGATAGCTATTTTGCTGTCGAAGATGCGTTAATAGACGCGACTTCCACGAGTTTAGACGAAGGATTTTTCATGCACTCAGGCGCAGCGACAGTGGCGATAGAAACGGAACCGATTGCTTCAGGATGCTTGTTCGTTCTATCGCAGAATACTTGAGGCTCGTAGCGCCATCCCTTCTTTAAGCGCCGCGCTTCAGCTTGCATGCGCAAATAAACGACAGGTCCCATGAGCCATGCGGCCGCTCGCGCGCGCAAACCAAAAGCTGCGTAGATTTGTCGCTGCAGTGATGCTATGCGAGCACGGATGGCCGGAGTTCCGCGACGATACCAGCGCGCCGTTGCCCACAGACCGGCTGCGTATCCGATAATAAGTTCATTGGCTTCGCGATGAGCTCGCGAGCGAATACGTGCGTCTGATGAATTTCGATAACGCAAAAAGCCCTGCAGGAATGTTCTGGTCAGACGGATAATACTCGGGCCATTAACCGCAAAGTCGCGCTCGAAAGCGTCTTTCAGCGCCTGCGTCTCAAGGCCGGCAGGAATGCTCTCGTGCCGATGCGCAAATTTGAGCTGTCCGTGCCAGTCCGGCGCGTTGAGACATTCCGGATCAAGCAGTAAATTTTTCGCTTTCAGCTCATTGAATAACGGAGTGCCGGCGAGCGGCGTATAAAGCATGAATTGGTGAAAATCGGCATCGTGACTCACCGCATACTCGATCACTTTGTCCAAATTAGCCGGCGTGTGTTCCTCCAGCCCGATAATTGTCGAACCCAGCACTCGAATGCCATGTGACTGCAAAGTACGCACAAATTGTCGAGTATCAATATTGCGCAGCTTCGCGTACTTGCTGTCTTCGCCCTCAAGTCCCATCCAAACCCATGCAATGCCAAGTCCGACGAGATCTTCGATTTCATAAGACTGAAGCACACCGGCAGAGGAAAAGATGAACAACGACCAATCCTTGCCGTGGTGTCGCATCAGTTCGAGCAGCCGGAGCGCACGTCGGCGATGAATTAAAAAGTTCTCGTCCATAATAAAGAACGAACTCACGCGCATCTCGCGCTCCAGATCAAGCATCACAGCAAATAATTCGTCACCGGTTTCATAGAAGTGTTCAGATGCGCCGCGCCCGCCAAACATCGCCGAGGTTGCGCAGAAATTACATCCTAGCGGACACCCAACAGATGGAATAAGCGTCGCGGCAAGATCTTGTGGCCGTGTTCGCAAATTGATGCCCATTGTCCGGGCTCCAAATCCGGCAAATACGCGCGGATGATTGATCGGCTTGCGCTCGTCTTCGCCCAGGAAGCGACGAAACCAACGAACTCCTTCGCCCAAGACGATGTGATCAACATCAATTCTTTGTCGCAGGTTCGGCAAGTTGGCGACGTGCCCGCCAACGACAATAGTGGCGGCAGGCTGATACTGGCGCGCCAGCCGACACATCTCCGCCACTTTCAGATAGTTTGCCTGAATGGAACTGATACCGATAATGTCGTACTTCTGCTGACAAAGTTCCTCAATGAATCGCTGACGAGTGGGAAAATCCAGCAGCGTACAGGGAGCGCTGATATTGGCTTGAATCAGCATCAGTCCCCATGAGCGATGAAACATTCGGAGTGAAAACGATCCTTGGAACCGTGTCACTTGATTGTGATACAGCTCCATTGGATTGATTGTGCGGCTGCCGTATTCGTCGTCTTGAGCGTACGGACCAAAAACGCTCGACAATAATACTGTCGCTTTGTTACCAAGCGGATGGCGAACTGTTGCGTTTGTATTTTGCATTGCTCTCCCATGGCCGAGAAAACCCACGGCGACGTTGCTGTGAAGCGCCCTTATGTTGTTTCTTATTACGTGGCGACCTTTCTGACGACGAACCCGCTTCTGCCGAGTAATTGAAGTCTGATAGCATAACACGTGGCAATTTACTGGCAAGTGTTCGTTCAATCACCTTGAGTTCGTTCTCCTGATCTGGCGAAACAAATGTGAAGGCATCGCCAATCGCCTGGGCGCGTGCCGTCCGACCGACACGGTGAATGTAGTCTTCCGAGCATCCTGGCAGATCAAAATTAATCACATGCGAAAGCGCGTCAATGTCAATACCACGCGCCGCCACATCCGTCGCGACAAGCACGCGATAGTGCCCGTTTTTGAATCCTTCGAGCGCTTGTATTCGTTGTCCTTGAGTCCGATCTCCATGAATACGCGTGGCCGCGACTCCGTTTTGTTTCAAATAATCCGCGACGCGGTCGGCGCGCCGTTTGGTGCGAGCGAATACCAGCGCGTTACGCAATTTTTCGTTCTGCAAGAGCTTAAGCAGCAGTGAAGATTTGAGTGTATGCGACACCGGATAAATCGTATGCGTAATTCCTGACGCCGGTCGCAATTCTCTCCCGACGTTGATTGTTGTCGGTTGCGACAGCATCTCACGCGTGAGTTTCACAATCTCTGCTGGCAACGTTGCTGAGAACATCATCGTTTGTCGCTGTTTGGGCAACTGTGCGATAATGCGGCGGATATCCGGCAGAAAACCCATATCCAGCATTCGATCAGCTTCATCGAGAACAAGAACCTGTAGCCCGGTCATTCGTGTATATGGATAGCGCATATGGTCCAAGAGTCGTCCGGGAGTGGCGATCACAATATCAACGCCACGAGTGAGCGCCTGGCGTTGCGGACCCATGGCCACTCCGCCATAAACGGCAGCGCCACGAATTTGAGTGTGCTGTGCCAGATCGTCCAAGTGGCTTTTAATCTGCACCGCCAATTCGCGCGTGGGACTGAGGATCAACGCACGCGTTACGCCGCTTTGGCTGCCCATTAACCGTTGAAGGATCGGCAGCAAAAATGCTGCGGTCTTACCGCTGCCGGTTGCTGAGCAAGCCAAGATGTCGCGTCCGGCCAAGCCGGCGGGTATTGCATCCTTTTGTATGGCGGTTGGTTCGACAAAGCCTAATAAATTAACTGCGCGCAACAACTGCGCATGCAATCCAAAACTAGAAAAAGACATCTGAAACTCCCTGCAAACTACTAGGTGTTGGCACTGCCGGTTTGCGCGGACGGATAGCCAATAGGATAGTCCGTCGCGAAAAATCGTGAGAACTAATATCAATAAAGATATTCGATAAAATTTAAATTGCAAACTCATTCCTTGACGTCGAGGCATGTAAATGGTTCAATGACACATATCAATAAACGTCAAAATCTTTGCGTGAAGATTTTGATGGTTGGGATTGCAGGCGAGACGCCTGCGCTACGTTTTTCAGAGGCGACTCATGTTTTCCAGATATGGCTTGCGAATCGGGATGCTGTTGTTAGGACTGCTGGGCTTGAGCGCGACTTACTGCGCCGACACTGTCTTTTTAACTAACGGTGTTGAAATCGAAGGAACCGTGTTGGAAGAGAGCACCAGCACGGTGGTAATCAAACTGCGCAACGGCGTCAACTATTCACTGCGCCGGATAGATGTGGATACTATCGTCTATGAAATCAAAGCCGCGCCTAAAGCGTCCGCGCCGGTTGGGAAATCTGAGATAAAAATTCAGCCGGCCAAGTCTGATAATAAAATCCCGTCCGCCGCCAAGAGTGATGATAAGAAAGTCAACGAAACCAAAACCAATGATTCGAAGACAAAGAAAGATGACAAAGAGACTAACGTCAAAAAAGACGAGGACGACTGGTCGCCGCCGCCTGAATTAGCCGGCTTTCCTGATAAAGCCAAGCGCATGGACAAAGTTAAAGAATCGATATTCATGAGCGCGTTGGAGAAGCTGGCGAACAATGATGAGACTGTTCGCCGCGCGGCTCAGGACGAAATCATCGCATTAGGCGCCGAGTCGCTGCCCTACGTCGTGGCTGGCATAAATCATACCAATGTCAATGCGCGCTCGGTCTGCATGACTCTGGTGTCTCAGTTCAACGGTCGCTCCGCAATTAAGCAAGTCATCGAAGTGTTCTTCTCCGCCATGCCTGAAACCGGCGAAGCGGCCACGTGGCAGGTGCCGTTCATTCGGGCCATCAAATCCACGCTGCCTGCAATCTCCGGGCAATCCTTCATCACCGGCGAGGCGAACAATGTCTCGGTCCAGAACGGACTGACCAAATATATTGATTGGTATCAAGCTAATTATGATCGTTTGCCGCCGCAGTTAGGTGAACCGAAACTGGATGCAACTGATCCTGAGTACGACAAGAAGTTGAAAGAGGCGCGCGCTTTAAAACTCGCCAAACGATCCTGGCCGCGACCGCCAGTGCTCTCGGATTTGATCGTCGGGCCAAATAAACAGAATGATCGTCCGTCGCAGCCCGCGGGTGCCGGTGAACGCGCCGCCGATAAAATATTTCGAGATTCAATGCAGAAAGTGAAGAACACGGACGCGCTTAATCGCGATGTGGATAAAAATCGTTGATAACGTAGCGTAGACGTCTCGCCTGCCTGTAAGGGCGAATAATTATAGGGGCGAATAATTATAGGGGTGAATAATTATAGGGGTGAATATACTGCACGCGGCTGAAATTTCGGCTTATGTTACAGCATGAATCAGACGATACAAGATAAAGGCTTGTTGATACAACCCGTTTCTTGTTCTGGAGTCTGCCA
>JAZDLP010000348.1:0-17428 GCA_043801885.1 Planctomycetota bacterium
CACTGCTAACCGTCAAAATCTATACGTGACGCAAAGATTTTTTTACGACTCTTTTGAGCAAAAACTGTTTCCCCCCGTCTCCCCGTCTCCTCGTCTCCCCGTCTCCCCGTCCCCCCGTCTCCCCGTCAACAATGCCTTTTGGTTGCGGCTTGGCTGCGCATATATCGTCGTTGTCGCGCTGATTTTTGGACTGAATCTAACGGCACAGAGCGGCGAAGGCTCCGCTACCGCCGATCTGGTTTTGCAACTAAAACCGTTGTCCGGACGGCTCGATCCCGGCCCGACGACGATATTAGGCGCGGATGCTTGTCCTGGCGGTACGCAGTACGTCAGTTCCAATATTTACATTGACGGCGCGAGCGATTGCCGCATTTACTTTGACTATCGCGATAAGCAAAACTTTCATTACGTGGATCGCCAGGGCTTGCAAGTCAAGCTGGGTTTGTGTGAAGCGGGCATCGAGCAGATGATGAGCGCGGGAATGCTGAAAGGCGTCGCGCCGTTGCGGTTGGCGCGTCATGCGGCACACATCGGCTTGTTCCAGGGCGCGAAGTTGATCGCTTCGGCATTTGATGATCGGCTGCTGAGCGGAGCCATTGGTTATCGCCTGCTCGGCAAAAATACTACGCCGTTGACTTTGAAAGCGGAAGCTTGCGACGATATTCATTTCAGCGATGACTTCATGATTGGTGATGTCAAATCGTCGCAGTGGCGCGGCAAGGATGGCAAGGAACATACCGATTTCGCGGTTAAATCACTGCGTCACCCGGCGCTCAGCGCTAACGCTTTCAACTACATGGGCGCCGGCATAAATGTTTACTCGGTTGTCGGCCAGCTCTGGTGGGATCATTATCGCTACGCGGTCGCGTTGCGCGGGCCGGTTGGGCAGGTGATCGGACTAATTTTTGCATTTCAGAATGATCGAAACTACGGATTATTTCGCTGGAGCGCGCAAAAAGCAAACGAACCCGGTAAACGAGAACTGGTCGTTATCCAAGATGGTCAGGAAGAAGTCGTGGCCTCGGTACCCGGTGGTTACACGCCCAATCAATGGTATTCCGCGGAGATTCGCGCAACTTATACGCGCGTCAGTCTTATGATTGACGGCCACGCGCTGTTGGAAGCCTCCGATCCGCGTCTGGCGTCAGGCGGCGTTGGAGTGTGGTGCGACGTAGCTTTGCCCGCCACGCCAGCGACCGCTCCAAAGGCGCAGCCACTCCAAATCAACAGTCTCAACGACCTGATGAAGCAGCATGCTGTCTTCGATGATGTGGTTATCAATACTCTGGACGGCTTCGAAGATGACTTTCGCGTACCTGGTCTGTTAAGTGGCGGATGGCTGTTGGGCCGAGGCCGGTGGGAAGTTCCATTGCCACGCGACGCAACCGCGGATGGTGGCGAATTACGCGTTATCCCTGGCGATGGCCAGGCCAAAGCGTTGCTGGGCGACCGCCGCTGGGCGCAATACGTCCTCCAAGTCGAAGTGATCCCGGGCAATGGATCGAGCGGCATTATTTTTTTGCATCGCGACGAGAGTAACTACTACGCGGCGACTCTGGACCACGACACGCTTAAACTCATCCGCGTCTGCGACGGCCAGGAAACTACGGTGGATTCCGTGGCGTTTCCCCGCTCCACGACTGGCGCGCGACTAAAAGCCACTATTCAACACGGCCACGTGCGCGTTCAAGCCGAAGCCTTAAATCTCGAAAAAAAAGCGCTCCGCGCCGTGTTGGTTGAGACGTTTGATAATGCAAACAAGCTCTGCGGTCGCGCCGGTTTGCTGGCTTCCGGCCATGGTTCGGACGAGAGCCGTATTACGCGCTTCCGCCATTTTCGCCTGTCATTTTTACCGGAGTTTGAACCGTTGGTCACGACTAATGCTATCTTCGAAAGCGAAACATCCATGACCGATTGGGCTAATCCCACGCGTGAATGGTATTCATCTCCAAATCAGTCGTTGGTGAATGGCCGCCCGGCTAACGAGCTGCTGCACAATAGTCAGTTCCCAGGAGATGTGGAACTGATGGTCGAGCCGCGCGAATTCTCTGATCCAAAGTACGAGATCGGTCTGGCGGTGTCATGCAAGGACCGGCAGCGTAGCGCCGGCTATGTTTGTCGTTATCGATCAAGTGAATTGGTAGAAGGCGTCAGTCGTCCGGTTAACATTCAGCTTTTGCGCCAAGGCCAGGTAGTCTTGGAAAAATCGCTGGAAGATGTGCGCCAGTTGACCAGCCTGGCCATCCGTCGTTGCGGCAAGTATATCGTCGGAGTGGTCAACGGCCGCGCTGTCGCTACGTACCGCGATGAATCGCCGCTGAACGGCACAGGCGTAGCCTTCTATACGCAGGGAGTGACCATACGCATGGAAGCCATTAAGATCGTCAGCGACCATTTTCACAACGAGTCTTTTTCGCTTGCGCCGGTGGCCTGGCGCACAGCCGGAGCTGCGATCGCCGAAGTTACCAACCGCTGGCAATGTGATTCGCGCTGGTCGTTTTTCTCGCTGAAGAATGACCGTCAAGCGGGCAATCCGGCGGTGCTGTGGAGTAAAAATCTGTACCCTGGCGATGTTACTATTGAATTTTATGTCTCCAATAAAATGGAGCCTGAACGTGGCCCGCCCTATACCTATGCTCGTGATATCAATGTCACTCTTTGCTCCGACGGCGCCGATCTGACCCAAGGCTACACTTGCATGTTCGGTGGCGACGGCAACAAAGGTTCGATGATTATGCGCGACGGTGTGCCTGTTCGCCGCAGCAGCCGCGCCATACCGACCGATATGAATAATATGCACCGACACTGGTTCGCTATTAAAGTTGAAAAACGCGGCAATATCGTCTCCTTCCGAGTAGATCGGTACTTTGTTGACGAGGCCAAAAAGACGCAGGAAATGATTTATGAAGATACGCAACCCCTGAAAGGCGATCATCTCGCCATTTGGACCTACAACCACGCTATCATGATTAGTCGCATACGCATTTCGGGTGAAGGCGGCAATGTCAGCGATCATCCCGACTGGCAGCCTGGAGCGTTGATGACGCACTATGACAAGTAGCCTTCTTGTCCGTTGGTTGTTGCGATTGGCTTCGGTGATCGCGCTGATCGTGATCGCGGCTCTGGCGCTGAATCGTTCCGCCAAGCAACCAGAAGTTGGCGGATCGCGTTCCGACTCGTCGTCCGGCGGAACGGATGCTCCGCGACGAGTTAACTTGAAAGTTGAATCTCAGCCGACGGGCGCGAGTTTGCTGGTGAACGGACGACTTGCCGGCGCGACGCCGCTTACGCTGGTCGGTTTGGAGAAGGGGCGCTACGGCCTGCGATTCGAACGTAACGGATGTAAATCTGAAATACGTTATATTGACTTAAGCGACAGCGACGCAATCATTAAAGAAAAGTTGGAAGCGTTGCCGATGACGACGATGAACATCAAAATTGAACCGAAGGGCGCCGAAGTACTGCTGGACGGTGAGTTTGTAGGCCACACGCCGTTAAAAGATCTGCATGTTCCGGCTGGCGCTTATGAACTGTTGATCCGCAAGACCAATTACGAATCGTACTCTAAGCGCATCATGATCGAGCCTGGCGCGCCTGCGATGTTCGCGGGGTTTGAACTGAAAGACAAAATTCTGAACATGCTCACCGGCAATTGTAAAAATGAGCCGCAACGACTGGCGCATTGCCTTGACCTTGGCCACTACCTGTTCCTCAACGATAAGATGGATGAAGCTGTCAATGTTTTCGCCCAAGGCTTGGAGGTAATGCAGACTCCGCTGGACTTTGACGGTCAGGGATTCGGCGGTAAAGATACAATGTCCGCCGCGGAGATTAATTTAGAGCAGCGGCTGCGCAAGGAGGATGAGATTCGATTGCTGAAGGATATCGAAAAATATCGCAACTGGCCAAACAAGAATACCATCGCCTTCAAAAAGAAAATGGACGCAGCTTATGAAGTTGTCGGTCGCCGCAATATTAATTCCTGGTCGTGGACTGATCGCGTTGCCAGAATTTGTCTTAAAGGCCAGAACTACGAGCGTGCCGCTAAAATTTATCTCGACCACATCGCTGCCGCGCCCAAAACGCCTGATCTGCCCAAAGCCTACGTAGCGTTGCTGGAGGTATACTTGACTCAGCGCGACATAATTGCTGCGCGCAAGACGTTCGACCAATTCTATGAATTGTACCAGAATGATGGCACGGCGCTGCGCGATTGCAGTAGACGCATGAAGATTTACAAAGACCGCATTCCCAACGATCAAGGACGCCAACAAGTATTAGAGATGGCCGAACAAGCGCTACGCCGCAGTCGTGAACTGCCCGCGATGAAGGATCAATAAGGGTAACCGTTCACCACAGAGATTTGTGCTACTTATAACGCACTTAACTTTAGATAAACTAGACTCAATAACTACTTTTCAAATCTGTTCATCTTTGTGTCTTTGTGCCTTCGTGGTGAATGGTTACAAATAAGGAATTGTATGAACGACTCGCCAGAATCTGAGATGGGGTTTCGCATGGCACGCGTCTTGCGCCGCTATCCGTTCGTGTTTCTGCTGCCGGCGTTGTTCTTAATCGTTGGATCAGTCTTTATGTTTTCAGCGTATTTCTTAACCGGCAAGTTGCGATTGCAAAGCGATCCGGAGGGCGCAACCGTATTCATCAACAGCCGTCTGGTCGGCGCCACGCCACTGATCCTGTCCGGTCTGCATCCGGGCGCGTACAGCCTGCGCTTGGAAAAACATGGCTATGCGCCGCTGGTAAAATCTATCTCCGTGCCTTTGGGCGACGCAATCTTCACCGAAGTCCTGCCGCCGTTGGGTGTGGGCGGATTGATGGTGGAAGTCAAGCCGCGTGGCGCCGAAGTGCTGATTGATGGCGAGTTTCTCGGACACACTCCTTTCCGCCGCAATGATATTCCGATCGGCATTCACGAACTGATAGTGCGCAAAACAAATTTCAAAACATACATAAAACGGATCGGGATCGAGACTGGCCAATGCGCTGAATTCAAAGACTTCTCGCTCGAAGATAATATTCTGACTATGCTCCGCCGCGCCTGCGACGCCGAAAATTACCGCATCGCTCACAACACTGACCTCGGTCATTACCTGTTCGTCAACAACGAACTGGACGAAGCGGCGGAAGCCTACGGCAAAGCGCTGCAGATTGCGAGCGCGCCGCCCAACTTTCCGAAAGATATGGATGTTGACACGCGCAATCTTGAGACGCGGCTGCGCGCCGAGGATATCACTCGCCTTAATGAGGAGATTAAGAAAAAATCCGGTTGGGCGGGCAAAGACGTCACGCGCTTTCGCGCCAGTCTGAACAAACAAAAGGAAATCATCGCTAATGCTAACTGCGGCGAATGGGTGTGGGTGCGTGAGCAAGCATTGATCTATATTAACGAAGACCAACTGGATCGCGCTCATACACTGTATTTGAAGCACATCGCCACCGCCAAGAACGCAGACACGCTGTCTCAGGCATATATTGCGCTGCTTGCTCTGCGTATCAAGATGCGTAATCTCGTCGGCGCCAAAGAAACTTACAACCGATTTGCCGAACTTTATGGCCATCGCGCCGATCTGCTGCGCCAGGCCGGACATGAAGTTTATGTGTCGGCCACGCTGCTTCAGGGTGAAGATCGTCATAAAATGCTTGCGCTGGCGGAGAATTTATTCCGCAAGGGCATTGATCTGACGAAAAAAAACGACCATGAACAGAGCGCTCTTTGCCAATTCGAACTAGGCAATGTTCTCTGCCTGCAAAACAACATCGCTCAAGCAGCGCTGTTATTCCGCGAATCCATTGATAACACCAGGGACATGTTCACCAAAGAATTGCGAAGTCAGAAATTAGTTGACAGCCTCAGAAGTTTGAGCGCTTACGCCGACGCGCGCGTCATCCTGAACGAACTGGCCCGAAGTCCTCGCGAAGCCATCGCCGCCAAAGCCAAAGCCGACTTGCAAGAACTCGACGCCATCAAGCCGTCGCCGTAATTTCAAAAGTAATTGAGTACACGATCACTATTTTTTCGACTGCTCTTCGCGCTGTTTTAAGCGAATGCGGAAGTTATCATACCATCTGACCCAGTTCGGAGCGCCACCGCTGCGTTGCAAAACTACGTCGGCGCGCTGTGTAGCGGCTGGGAAGTCTCCCAAGCGCAGAGACAATTCGGCCCACAAAGCTCCTAGATCGGTAGATTTCGACGCCGTTTTCTCAAGCAGTTGGTGAGCGAGCGACCAATGTTGGCCATCCATCAACTTGCGCGCGAGAACCAGCGCGAACTGCGGGTATGCAGGCAGGCGGTCCAGCAGAACCACAACCAACGCCTTGCAAATGTCTGGCGACAATGTTGAAACTTGTTCGCTCAACCAACTGATGATTTCTTTCGAATCCGAAGCGTCGGCCGTGACTACCTGTTGCAGTTCGGCGAGACCCTCGTTTATGTGGTTGCGTTTTAACGACATCGCGCCACGGATGGCATGCTGCCAGCGAACTGTGTCGGCATCGGTAGATTCGACTCGATTCAGTTCGTCATCAAGCGGCAACGACTCTCGTTTCCGTAGATATAGTCGCGCATTTTCCTCGCGCAGAGATAAGTTGCCGGGAGCGAGCGCAGCGGCCTGAGCGCGCAAACGAAAAGCTTCATCCATCTGACCGGCACGCTCGGCCATGATCCCCGCAGTTAGAAAAAAACGATAGTCAAATGGCTGTAGAGTCAGCGCTTGGCGCAGATATTCGCTTGCCAGCGACAAATTCTCGCCGTCGTTTGCGGCGGCGGCCGCGGTTATGCCAGCGCGGAAAAACAGTTCCGGGTCACTAGAGTCAATCTGTAATGCGGCTTGCCAAGCGGATAAATCTTCGCTACGTGGTTGCGGACAGGCGATCCGCCCCATCCATGGACTGTATGCGTAGGCGACGCTGTTACGCGCGGCGATCCACGCGCCACACAGAAAAATGGGAACCAACGCCAAACTGCTAACCGTCAAAATTTTTGCGTCTCTTTTGAGTAAAAGCTGTTTCCCCCCGTCCCCCCGTCTCTCCGTCTCCCCGTCCCCCTGTCGCTCCGTCTCCCCGTCCCCATGTCTCTCCGTCTCCCCGTCAACAACGATTGTCTGTCTTGCCGTGCCGCACAACACACCGGCCAGAAAACAGAAGAGCACCGCGCTGGCAGGCTCGCGCAGAGGGAAGTCCACCATGGAACACCACAGCGGCACGAGTAGTCCGACACATGGCAGCAGTCTCAGATACAAAACCTGCCTGTCGTTCGGATAACATTGTCGGATTGTCATCCAACATGCGCGGCACCAGAGCGCTAAAGCCGCAAGTCCCAGCAACAACGCCGGCACACCGGCCTCCAGCGTCCACTGCATCCAGTCGCAGTGCAATTCGCGCCAACTGTCCGGCAGATTCGACGGCCGAACTTGAGTGAAGAACGTTTCGAAGGCGCCAAGACCATAGCCAAGAGGATTCTGCAAAAGCATTGACCAGGCCGCGCAAAAAGCCGTATAGCGCATGGCGCTACTCCAAACTTCTCGAGACAGCGAAGTAGTTAAGGAGATTTGCGAGTTGTCTATGTCAAACAGAAAACCCCATGTTCCCCAGACGGCTAACGCCAGAAAGGGCGCTATTTTCAAGGCTTTGCCGATAGCGCTGTCAGGCATCAGGCGCTGTAGTACTAAAGCGCGCAACGACCACCACCCCAGCGCGGCAATTCCCAGACTGACGACCATAGATAGCATCGTCAAACGACTGCGCGTCAATCCGATGCAGACAGCCATCAGTAGCACCGCGGCAAACAACACGATGGTCTTCGGCTTGAGAACCGGCAACGATTGTCGGTATTGATCAATACAGCCAAGCAGCAACCCGCAAGCGCATATCCAACAGACTGCCAGCAAAGTGGCGAAGCGATTGAAATTCGTGTAAAGGCCACAGATTCTCTTTTGGTTCACCGGCCAATCAAAGAGCGTTTTCACGTCCCATCCGTAGTAATGCGCCAACGCGAAGCCTGACAGCGCCAGTCCCAGACAGGCCATGCCAAATAGTATTTGTTTCAGTCTTCGTAATGATTGCGCGTATGTTGCGCCAAGATACAACGCAGCCGCAAAAGCGCCGAGATAACCGAGTTTGCTCAAACTGAGCGCGGGGATGCGATTATGTTCCGTCCCCATTGCGACATCATAAAGAATCGTAGCCATCAACCAGGCCAATAGCAATCCCAGCGTCATTTGCAGCTCGAATGGAATCGGCAGCCGGTCTTTATCTTGAAAAGTATTCGCGATTACTTGCGCGGCGCCCAGAACACAAACACCGGCCAGCAGGAATCCGCTCGCCCACGGCGGCAGACATCCAAACAACAACGGCGCCGCAAGAATTAGCGCCGCGCCGATAACGGCTATAGGCGATCTGTTGACCATTATCAAATCTCACGATCAACAAGCTGCTCCACGCACAGTATATTATTGAGTCCAGTATAGCTAAAGAAATGCAGACTGTGTGCTGTGCAGGCGAGGACGCCTGCGCTACAAGTTGTATTCGTTATACTGGACTCAATAGGGCTTTGATATTCCAAGATCTTTGCAAATTTTATTCGATAGATTCTTATCTATCTCTCGATGGCGAGGAATAGTAGATACTTTCTTTTCTTTCCTATTAACGTACACCGTATGACTTCCGCCTTCGCGTAGAAATTCACACCCATGATTTTCCATATGACGAATAAGATCCCTTCGCTTCATATAGTAATGGTTCCAAAAGATTGCTTTATTATTTCTTTTCCAAAAATATCTTCTTCCGCAAGTTGACGGTTAGCTTCAATGACTAATTGAATTGCTTCAATTAAATTCTTTTTTGTTTCTTCCAATGTTGTCCCCTGCGTATTGGCGCCAGGGAGTTCTTCGACATATCCGATGTATCCTTGTGGAGATTTTTCGAATACTGCAGTAAGTTTTTCGTTCATAACATTATCCTTTCTTCTTCCCTACAACTTATAGCAATCGTTCACTAACAAAAACTAAATCGCCGTCCTCAAGCTCCATATCTTTATCCAACGCGGCGTTCTTGATGATGGAACTGACATTCACCTGGATTGGCTCCTTGGGCTTGCTTGCGCGGATGACCGTTACCGATGAGGTCTTGGCGAAGTCCAGGAATCCACCGGCCTGAGCAATCAGGCGAGTGAGTTTGATAGTCTTACCACCAGTTGCGTAAATGCCTGGCTGGTGAACTTTGCCCAAGATCGCTACGCCGCCCCCGCCGCCGACCAGAATAATATCTCCACCGAGGATAAGCGGATCGGTGTTTGCAGGGATTTGTTCCGGTTGAACCTGGTCCGACGAGACCGTCGCGTCCGGCGGCTTGCTTCCGCCTAACGCTGCGTCGAAGTCCACCCAGACAACATCTTTGCCGCCATCCGGCCGCGAGCGGATCAGACGGATATCTTTGCGATTGACAAGTTGCTTGCCATGTTGGTCCGCAATGCGCAGACCGCCGGCAGCTAGCAGGATGCGCGTCAGACGGGGAGATTCACTACTGCCGATCATCAGATCTTTTCGCGTATAAACGCCGGGTTTGTTAACCTCTCCGGCCAAGATGAAAGATTCGCCGCGAGGCACGGTGATAACGTCGCCAGTCTGTAATATGGGACCCAAGTCGGTGTTGCCGGCGAGTCCCAGTTTCGTAGTGTCATAACTCAACGCATGGTAAGCGCCATCCGGACCATATCGTACCACACTAACACGACTCAAATCGCCTTCGAGATTGGCGCCGCCGGCCGCAGCTAAAGCCGCTGCGAGCGGCAAGGACACACCCGGCGTTAGCGTGATTGTTTGAGCATTGCGTACTTCACCGCCGATGTACACTTTCAGAGAAGGAAGTTCCAGTATAGCGATTGATACAATCACTCGTTTGACGCTTGATTCTTTCGCCAACACGCTCGCAACCAATTCCTGCGCTTCCAACAGCGTTTTGCCTTTAACATTCACCGTGCTGCCCGTAGGCAAGCTGAACGTGCCGTCGAAGGTAACGATCTGATCACTGGTCTGGCCAATCGTGGCCGGCACGATTAGTCGGATGCGTTCGCCTCCGAAAAAACGATAAACATTCACTGGCAACGCGGTCTCCGCGCCTGCTACGCTCGCCATCTGAAAGATGAATCCAATACAGATCAGCCATCGCATCATCGTGACCTAAACCTCTCTTTTCTTGAGACTATAGCAACAGCACAGCGTTTTTTTGAGTTTTTTCCGAGCCGCGCGCGTTAGCAAGCGGTCAAGCAGACCGCTCCCTAACGGTCGCGGCTCGGATAACAACAAGCGATCAGCGGCTCAAAAAATGCCGTGAACGGTTGCGTTTTTACTTTTTACCTTTTTACTTTTTCCTTTTACCTTCACCGCCTTCACCAAGCCAGTCGAAAATTTACCTGCGCTTCATTGATAATGAAATTGCCGGCGCCAGAAGTGGTCGTATGTTCCGTATGCGTGAATCCGACGGTCGCCCAGACATGCCGCGATAGTTTGTATTCAAAATTGCCGGACCCAAGAATTGTAGTCAGACTTTCTCCGTTGGCGTGAGCGCTATTGTTCAACATAGCAGACAGAACCAGCGTGCCGCGCTGGGTTAGCGTAATTCGCATGTTGAAGTTCAGGGCTGTATTCATTGTCGCGCCTTCGGATATACCGGCTACAAACGTCCGATTGGCATTCAGAATGAAGTTAAGACGGCGCTGTGGCGTATAATTAAGTGTGGCACTGACAATCGGGCCGTCATTCTGTTGGTTGGCGCGCAAGGCTATGGATTTGGCATAACCGGCGCCGACAGTATAAGTCAGTTTGCCATATACGCCGCGCATGCCTGTCAGCAGCTCGTGGCTGTCGAAGTCATTTGTATCTGTCAGTAAATACAGTGTTCTGTTAAATTTATATGAACCGAAAATGCGCGCTCGTTCAGGGACGAGTTCGTAAGAACCTTCCAGCGTCCCGCTGTGCGTCACATAATTCGCGGCGCTGTTCACTCGATCAAAATAATCGGTCAGCAAAAAGGAATACTGCCCACTAATCGCAAACCGATTGAATCGGTACTCAGTCTTGAAGTCAGATTTATTGCTTTGGTAGCGAGTAAAGGCGATCATTTCATTATCCAGCGCGCTGGTATTTCCAGATTGAAGGTATTGATCAGCCAGCGTGAACGACAACCCATCGGCGAATATATGATTCAATCCGAGTTCGGCGTTCATCGCGTGACTGAGGTAGTCTTTGGCCGTATCGCGTAGATAATCGTGCCAACCGGAGGTTGCCGTGAGATTAAAACTTGCCACGCCATCGCGATCAAAGATGACCTGCAACGATGGAAGAAATTCCTGCAGCGCGTCCCGCTGCTCATGGCTCGATGTGCGCAGTGAATTATCCGTATAAGTCAACGTGTATGACATGGCCGGTAGAATCACCAACTTTCCTGAACGGATACCACGAGGTTCAAAAGAGCCTTTATCTTCCGGCTCTTTCGTAGCATCGTTCTGTGCCCCGGTCGCGCAGTAGCCAAGACAAAAAACAAACGCCAACGCGAGCGGACATATCCGCAATAAAAAAATCGTCACCTAAACCTCTAATTTTTCCACAAAGCCACAGAGAACACAGAGAAACTCATAAGATTTTTCTTGTTTTCATAATTTTTGTTTATCTTTTAAGTATACGGTTACGGATATTCTTTCTCCCGCTTGGCTCGGTGATGATTCTTGCCTTTACTCTTATCATAGCCATAGCCATAGCCATAGCCATAGCCATAGCCATAGCCATAGCCATAGCCATAGCCATAGCCGGCGGCATTAGCCGCGTCAGAGGCGTCTATATAATTAACCACCACTTGCAGGTCTTTAACCCCGGCGGCTTGAAGCGCAGAGATGGCGTACTCCATTTGCGGTATGCGTGTCCGGCGACTGCGGCCAAGCAGCACTGTGGTATCACATTCTTTTCCGATTACGCAGGCATCTGCGACCGCAAGCACGGCTGCTGTATCGAAGATAATGACATCGTAGGACGGCTTTAATTGCGCCAATAACTGTGAAAATTTATCGGGGTTGAGCGAAACATGTTGCTTATTGGCTGACTTTCCGCATGGCAAAAGATGAAAATTAACTGTGGATTCGTTGATGGCGTACGTCGGCAACCAAACGACCGTCTCCAAGAACTCAGTCAACCCCGCTTGATCGCCACATTGGAAAGCGCGAGTAATATGGCCCTTTCGTAAATCTGCGTCAACCAGCAGCACTTTCTGATTGAACGTGGCAAACAATGCGGCCAAATTAGCAGACAGAAAAGACTTGCCTTCGTCCGTGCCGGGACTGGTAATCGCAATCAGTAGCGGCGCTCCTGTCACGTCTTTTTTGCGTCCCACTTCGAGCCCGATGTGGATATTGCGGAGGCAATCCGCGGCCATTGAATACGGCTGCTTCTGTACCAACCGATACGCATCCTCATTCGATGTCATCCGATCCAAAAGGGGAATAGCTCCTAATGCAGTCAGTCCCAATTTACGTTCCACATCCCTGCAAGTGCGCACCGTATCGTCCAGGTGTTCGAGAACTAAAGCGATGAAACTGGCCATGAACAAACTCATTAATAATCCAAATATGATATTTTGGCGCCAATTTGGACGAGCCGGCGTCGCGCTTTCTTCGGCATGTTCCCACGGACGGGCGTAAGAAAAGTCAAATCGTCCCGCCAGCGCCGTCTCGTTCTTCTTCTGCGCCAGGTCGGAATATAATCGTTCAGCGATGTTTACCTCGGAGTTCAGAATATTATGTTGAGACGCTTTGGCCTTCAATGCCTCAAATTCCAGGACAGTCTCCTTGAACAGAATGTCAAGGCGATCATATTCGTCTTTAGCCTTCAAGATTTCGAGCTTGATTTGTTGAGCCAGACCTTGCGCCGCGCCACGCAGATTATTTAACGTTTCTTTAAGGCTTGTCTTTGCGTCAATAATCTCGGGACTAGTCGCTTTATATGTTTCAAGCAGGTCCAACAGACGCGATTGGCGCTGTTCAACCTGCCTTTGATAGCTCTGCAAGACCGAGTCGTTCTTGGCGCGCGGCAGTTGCAGTAAATCTTGTTCATTATTACTTTCCACGACGACCTGTTCGGCAAGCAGTCCGGACAATTCCATCTTCTTTGTATTGAGCCGGTAACTGGTATCGTCGTACCGTTTCCATACCGGATGTTTTTCAAACTCCTTTGGAGCGAAGTTTGTATCGCACTCAAACTTCTGCAACGCTTCCAGCTTCTCGATCCAGTCGCGCTGTAAATCTGGCAGCGACCGATTAAGGAAATCACGAGCATACACGCTGGATGCCTGAGTGCGGCGTGTCATTTCTTCGACAAATGCCTGGGACCAAGTGTTGGCCAGTTTCGCTGCGCGAGTTCGATTTTCGTCGAACACATTCAGACGAAGTAGCTGGCCATCAATGCGCGACTCAAAGCCTGACGGCAGCGCGGCGCCGGCGAGTGGCCGCGTCTCTCCCGCTAACTCGGCTGTGCGCAAGAGCACCGGGCGGCTTTCCGCCAGAATACGCTGCGCCTTGGTCACTTCCTGAGTAATCGTCACCGGCTGGTCTTGATAGGCGATCAAACTCTTGCTAGAATTTTCGATCAAGACGCTGGCGGTGCTACGGTATTGCACGGGAAGAGCGGCGGTATACGCCACGGTGATCGCCAAGCCAAGCGCCGTGACGATGATCACGAGTATCCAGTGTCGCATCAACGTGCGCGCAATGCGAATTATATTGAGCGCGAACGATTCTGTTGTGGCTACTTTACTAGGCATCTATACTCGCTCACACAAGAGATAATCAGGTAAAAACACTCTACATCATAGTAAATTAACCATGCCACTTATCGTCGTAAATAATTGCCAAACCATTTATTTTATATTATGTTGACACAATGTCAAAGTAAAGTTGACACAATTAAGCAAAGCAAATATTTCCTTTACTTCTGTTGTTGCCATATTATCTTCCTCTACAGGAGATGGAGTGACTCATGTCCCGCGAATTTGATCTGCCTAACTGGGCTCAGGAACTGGCGCGCAACTATCAGGGCGGCGTGGTCAACACATTTCTGATCCACGGCAACGTACATGACTTGGCGCCAGTGCGCGAGAACAACAATCTGCGTTTCGTAAGCTTGAAAGACTTTTTGATTCAGGCCATGTTTCCGCGGCGCGAGATGGTGATCTGCTACGACCAGGCGGGGGGCATCTGGTTCTCGCAGAACGCTATGCGTGAAGACTTTGCCAAAGTGGTCAAAGCCGTGGACACTGTTCTCGGCACCAACTACTCTGATCGCCTGCCGCGTGAACCGGCTCGCGCTCTGCCGTTGATCGAGCGATTCCTGCGCACACGACTGTTGGACAAGTCAAATTATCGCGCGGCAGTGTTGCTGGACTACGCGCACTTCATCGCTCCGGCCAGTCTCGGTTATTCGTTCTCGCAGGATGACGCCGCCAGTCTGATTACGCTGCACAAATGGTCCAGCGATCCGGCTTTTACGCGCGCCGATATTACCATTGCGCTGATTACCGAAAATCTCTCCGACTTGCATCCGTTGCTGGTGCGCTCACCACACACTAATAAAATTCACATTCCGTTGCCCGATCAGAACGAACGGCTCGAATACCTGCGCTCGATGGTCTCGCCAGGTGATATCTCGCGGTTGAGTGCGTTGACTTTGGATGAGATCAGTACGCATACTTCAGGGCTGTCGCGTGTGAACCTGAGCCAGTTTCTAGGCAAAGCGCGTAACTACGTAGAAAATTCCAACGAGATTGCGCCGAAGAAATTGGATCTCGACGCTCTCTTTAACGAAAAGAAAACGATCATTGAAAAAGAGTGCTTTGGGTTGCTGGAGTTCATCAGGCCAAAATGCGGACTGGAGGCCGTCAGCGGACACGCCGCGGCTCAAGCGTGGCTGAATCAGGATGCGCAACTGCTGAAAGAAGGCAAACTCGATGCTCTGCCGATGGGCTATCTGATCTGCGGGCCGGTCGGGACAGGCAAAACTTATCTGATGACCTGCTACGCCGGAACGCTGGGAATCCCTTGCGTCAAACTGCTGAACTTCCGTAGTCAGTGGCAGGGTGTGACAGAAGGCAACTGGGAGAAGATTCTCAACACATTAAAAGCCACCGGCCCCGTGGCGGTGATCATTGATGAAGCTGACGCGGCTGTGGGTGATCGCGATAACAGCGGCGACAGCGGCACCAGTTCGCGTGTGTTCTCGATGCTGGCTCAGCAGATGGGCGACACAAATTATCGCGGCAAAATTCTGTGGTTCCTGCTCACTTGTCGTCCCGACCTGCTGCCCATTGATCTCAAACGACAGGGC
This sequence comes from Planctomycetota bacterium, assembly GCA_043801885.1. Lineage (GTDB taxonomy): Bacteria > Planctomycetota > SZUA-567 > H5-PLA8 > H5-PLA8 > JAZDLP01. The sequence goes on from JAZDLP010000348.1 coordinate 15,384, forward strand.
CGCGCCGAAGTGCACATCCCGCTCTTTTATCCCGACACCAACGATGAGAAGCGCAACTATTTTATCATTCTAGCTAGGAAAAATGGCTGTTCGCTGGACGCCAATGAAGTGCCCGATATGGCGCTAAAAGCAAAATTATCCGGATCGGATATCGAAGGCATCGTTATCCGCGCCAAAAGACTGGCGCTGATCCGCGGTTCGTCCGTGATTCGTAAAAAATATCTGACACAAGAACTGGAGAATTTTCTGCCGACCGCCAATAGCGCTGAACTGGAATTGCAGACGCTGGCGGCGGTGATCGAATGCACTCATCACAGCTTTTTAACAGAGAATCTAAAGAAGTTGGATCGCGACGAGGCGCTCAAGCGATTTTCAATCCTGAAGCAGACGGGGCGATAAACCCGTTTTCATTCACAACGTTCTTTCAATCCATAATCCAAAATCAGCAATCTAAACGGTTACAAATGATTCAGTGGCTGATTTCATCGTAGATTTGCAGGCACTGCGCCGCGGCTTTATCCCATGAGAACAGCTTCGCGCGTTCGAGCCCCTTGCGTGCGCATTCGTGGCGCAGCGCGTCATCCGTTATCATTCTCTCCACTTGCGCGGCGATGGACTCGACGGACGCCGGGTCGGCAAGCAATCCGGCATCGCCCACAATCTCCGGCAAACTGCCTACCGTGGCGCCGATAACCGGACAGCCGCAGGCGAAAGCCTCAACCGCGGGAATGCCAAAGCCCTCATAAAGTGTCGCAAACAGCAAAGCTCGCGCGCCGGTATAAAGCGCCGCGAGATCCTGTTCCGACATATAGCCGAGTAATCTGATAGCTTCGGCAGCGGGAGATTTCGAGAGCGTCGCCATGATCTCTTCGCCGCCAAATCCAACTCGCCCGGCGATGGCCAACTGCCAATCGCAGCGAGTCCTTTGCCGCGCCAGAGCGAATGCCTGAATCAGCGCCGACACGTTTTTTCGTTTGTTGATGCTTCCGACGAAGATGAAGTACGGGCGAGTCAGACCGTATCGCAAACAGACCGCTCGCACTTCATCCGGTGGACGCGGGCAGAACCCTTCTCCGCCGGCCTCATACACAACTCGAAGCTTGCGCGCATCCGGTTGTAATGTCTCCAGGACATCGCGCTTCACCGCGGCGCTAACGCAGATAATGCAATCCGCACGCTTTGCTAACTCGCGGTACCGCGCTGTCTTCATCGCTCTGAATTCCGCAGTCGCAAATTCGGTGGATTGCAACGCTGAGTGGACATCGTGAATAGTGACGACAGTCTTCGCTTTTAGCCACGATCCAGGCAGGCGCGCATCGAGACCGTGAAACACATTGATAGATCGCGAGAAGAACGGATGCAAACCTTCAAGCATCAGTTTTCTGGAAAAATTTGGTCCCGGCAGCGATGGTCGGCGGAAAATATTCTTCAGCCTCGACGCTCGTGTGATCAGCGTGAACTGATGATTCGATCCATTACGCGCGAACGCCGCGACCAAGCGGCGGATGTACATTGCCACACCCGTGGCTTCGGCGCGCGCCGCGCTGGAGATGTCCAAAGCGATTCGCATAGATTCGTTTTGTAACATGGCGCGCGACATTATGAACTGCAAATTACGAATTACGAATTGCAAATTACTAACTGCAAATTACGAATTACGAATTACTAACTGCAAATTACGAATTACGAATTACTAACTGCAAATTACGAATTACGAATTATGAATTAGCACTTAGTCGCCGTCTGAAAATTTTAGACAGGCACTTAGAGCACGTTGGCGCTCTTTTTTAGTACTGCAACGACTGTTTTTTCGTACAGCAGGCGTCTCGCCTGCGGTACGGTCGTCGTAATATTAGGGTGCAGCCAATAATTAAATCTATTTTTCGGTGGTGTCGCTTCGCTTAACTTATCTTCTACAGCAAACATCCTAATAATACCCCAACGCCCCTATGAACGATCTCTGAATTTCAAAATCTGTGGTGCCAACAAATATTACAAATAGTGCTTTACTTCACTATGATCAGCGATTATATTCCTTGATGCCA
>JAZDLP010000350.1:0-4855 GCA_043801885.1 Planctomycetota bacterium
TTACCCACAGTCACTATGACGCTGCGCGTCACCCGGAAACCATGAAAATGCCGCGCACGTTGCGGTATTTTCGGAGCAGATTTTTCCGAAGAGCCTTGTTTTTTTCCTTTTGCCTTTTTGCTTTTTCCTTCGTAACCTTCTACGTCCGCGTCAAATCGGCCCAGACGGAATCTTTCTTAAGCTGATCTTCGACTTTTACGTGGAACGCCGCTTCAATCGGCTTAAAAAACTCTGGCGCATTCTGACAGATCATCGTCAACCCTTGGCGACATTTCTCTACGGCGAGTTTAGACATTTTGCCCAGTGGTTGACGACAGAATCCGACAGGCATGCCCAGTCCGGCCATCATGGTCTTCACCGGCGCCGGATTTCTGAATTTATCTTCAGTCTCGACCGTGCGTCCGTCCGGCAATTTGCGCGAGTCCAGCGTTTTGCAGCCGACGAGTTTGAATATCGGGTCCAATTGCGCCGCGATGGCTTTGGCCTTAGCCGTATCTCCCGACACGAACGTCTTAACCATCTGACTCAGCGGTCCCGGCATGATGTTGCTCATTACCGAGATCACGCCTGACGCGCGGATGCCGGGGTCTGCCATCATTGCCAGTGTCAGGTCATCGTCGCCGGACATAATGGCGAACGCTGAACCGCACAGCGCGCGATCCTGGCGCATGCGCTGCAGATCGCCTGTGGCTTGCTTGACCGCGGGAAATCGTTTTGGGTTGGCTAAATGCAGTATCGCCAAATCCGCGGCGCTCAAGGCCGTGCCCGTGCGTCCGGGAATCACGTATGGCACCAGCGGAATGTCGGGCACCCATTCGGCCACGCGTTCATAGTATTCCGCGCGCAGTTCCAGACTGGACGGTCCGTTGTAGTAGCAATCCACCAGTAGCGCGGCGCTGGCGCCGGCTGCGCGCGCGTGGCGCGTAGCGTTAATAGCTTCGTTGGTGCAATTTGACCCTGTTCCAGCCAGAATGCCCACGTGCTCTTTAGCAAACGCAATAGTATCCTCGATGACCCGATTGTGTTCATCCCAGGACAGCGTACATGATTCGCCAGTAGTGCCGGTGGGAAGTAAGCCGGTGATGCCCTGCTCGATCTGGAATTCCACCAAACGCTTGAGACTGGAAGTATCCAGCCGGCCTTTGGAGTCAAAAGGGGTCACTAGTGCAGTCCAAACGCCTTCCGGTTGAAATGATATTGACATGGCTAATTACTCCTTCAATTCACAATCAAAAATTGGCAACCGTTCAGTCTATTGCACCACAGACTGGTCCGGACATCAGCCGAACCCAAAATCGTCGCCTCCTTTACCGGAGAGTACGCGGAACAGAATGTATTATACATGACGTCTTCCTTGTCGCCAACTCATGAGGTAAACTCGTGGACGTGATTCACTCTTACTGCGCGCGGCTGAAATTCGTGGTGAACGATTGCCATTTTCTTATCGTGTTGTAAAACACATTGGCGATGACAAACGATGTACTCTTGGCCGTGCGCGATCTTCGCGCTTATTTTCATACCAACGCCGGCGTGGCGCGTGCGGTGGACGGGATTAGTTTTGAAATCAAACGCGGCGAATGCGTCGCGTTGGTTGGCGAATCGGGTTGCGGCAAGTCCGTCACCGCGTTGACTATTATGCGCCTGCTGGCCATGCCGCCGGCTCGAATTGCAGGCGGCGCTGTTCTTTTCAAAGGCCGCGATCTACTGGAACTGAGCGAAGCGGAGATGTGCGCCGTGCGCGGCCGCGAGATCGCCATGATCTTCCAGGAACCGCAGACGGCGCTGAACCCCATCTTCCCCGTCGGCCACCAGATCGCCGAAGCGTATCGAACTCACCACCGTCAGACGCGTTCAAAAGACATCTGGGACCTCGTTATCGCCGCCATGCGACAAGTCGGCATCCCGGACGCCGAACAGCGTTGTTTGGATTATCCGCATCAGCTTTCCGGCGGCATGAAGCAACGTGTTTGCATCGCCATGGCGCTGAGCTGTAATCCTGAGTTGATCATCGCCGACGAATCCACCACCGCGTTGGATGTCACTATTCAAGCGCAAATTCTGGAGCTGCTTCGCAAGCTCCAAGTCGACCGCCATCTGTCGCTGCTGCTGATTACTCACGACTTGAGTGTTGTCGCTGAAATGGCGCGCCGCACTTGTGTGATGTACGCTGGTAAAATTGTCGAACAGTGCGCCACTGCCGATATTTTCCGCCGTCCGCTACATCCTTATACTCAAGGCCTGTTGCGCGCGCGACCGGGCGTTGATTCCAGCCGACTCGGTCGGCGCAGACTTGCTGTTATTCCAGGGTGTGTGCCGGCAGCCACACAATTTGAAGATCACTGTCGTTTCAGTTCGCGCTGCTCGATGGGCACCGCCGTCTGCAAACAGCAAGAGCCACCGCCGCAAAATTACGGCGTAGAACACCAGGTCGCCTGCTGGCAGAAACCGCGAGGGCGTAATGAGAATTAACCGCAGTCGCTATGACGCTGCGCGTCACCCGGAAACAATGAGTCATTCCTGAAGTTCCCGTTGTCCTTTTACAGCGATCGCAAGCGCATCTATTGCGTCCGCACGTGGTCTTAGCCGAACTCTTCGGCTACCGAGAGGTTCGGGGCACGGGCGTCATTGCAGGCGGCGTAGCTTCGCTATACGATTACAAAATATGAGCGTCGCGTCGTCACCCCACACTACTGACACCTCCACAGCGCTGCTGGAAGTGCGCCATCTCACCAAGCGCTTTCCCATCCGCCGCGGTGTGTTCGGCGGCATTGCTGGTTTCGTGCGAGCGGTAACCGACGTATCGTTCTCTATCGCGCCAGGCGAAACACTCGGTCTGGTCGGCGAATCCGGCTGCGGCAAGACCACCACTGGCCGCGCCATCTTGCGTCTGATCGAACCGACCTGCGGCGACATCGTCTTTGACGGCTGCAAGCTCGCCAAGCTGTCGCAGAACAAATTGCGGCCGTTTCGTCAGCAGATGCAGATCATCTTTCAGGACCCGTTCTCCAGCCTTAATCCGCGCATGACTGTCGAACAGATCGTCGCCGAAGGACTGATTGTTCACAAAATAGCGACTCCGCGCGAACGTCGCGCCATCGTGTCGGAACTGTTGCGACGCGTGGGCTTGACGCCAGAGAGCGGTAACCGCTATCCACATGCTTTCTCCGGCGGGCAGCGGCAACGCATCGGTATCGCGCGCGCGCTGGCAGTGAATCCAAAATTTATTGTCTGTGACGAACCGGTGAGCGCGTTGGATGTCTCGGTACAGGCTCAGATCATCAATCTGTTGATGGACCTGCAGCAGGAACGAGGACTGAGTTACTTATTTATTGCGCACGATCTGTCCGTGGTCGAACACATCAGTCAACGCGTGGCGGTAATGTATCTGGGGCATGTGGTCGAGATAGCCGAGACCAGGGATTTGTATGCCAACCCCCGCCATCCCTACACGCGCGCGTTGTTGTCGGCCAGGCCCAAACGCGCGCCCGACGAACAGAAGACGCGCCAGGCTCTCAGTGGCGAGCCGCCCAGCCCGATCAATCCTCCACCGGGCTGTCCCTTTGCTCCGCGCTGCGAGAGCGCTCAGCCCAGTTGTAGCGTTTCGTTGCCCGAGTTGATCTCCACCGGCGCGCCAGGTCATTGGGTGCGGTGTAAAAAGTAAAAAGGAAAAAATAAAGCGCCCACACTCATCCTTCATCCTTCTATATCATGCGCGGATCGGGATGATCCAGCGCCACTTGCGACTGCTTCTGGCGATACGACGCTACGGCGGCGGCGAACTTTGGATACTTGTTGCCCAGAATAGCCGCTGCAAGCAGCGCGGCGTTGATGGCGCCAGGTTTGCCGATAGCCAGTGTGCCGACGGGAATCCCGGCCGGCATCTGCACGATCGAGAGTAACGAATCCATGCCGTGCAGCGCTTTGGATTCCATGGGTACACCCAGCACCGGCAGTTGCGTTTTGGCCGCCGTCACGCCAGCCAGATGAGCCGCGCCACCGGCTGCGGCGATGATCACTTCCAAGCCGCGCGACTGCGCCGCCGCCGCGTACTCGAAGAGTTGATCTGGGTTGCGATGAGCGGAGAGCACTCGCACTTCATGCGGAATGTCCAGCGCCTCCAGCGTCTGCGCAGTATGCGACATCGTCTCCCAATCAGACTTGGAACCCATGATCACACCAACTAATGGCTGCATGTCCCGTCCTCCGTTTTCTACGCAGTCTTACTCGAGCAACATCGGGCCACTTTCGTTTTTTGCCGTCCCGATAAAAACGCAAAGCGCGTCTGAATTATACCCTCTCGGTATTTCAAGGTATAGGAATTTCAAAGTTTGTTATCCAAAACGAAATTAAAGCGACAGACAGTGGGAGCGTCTTTCGTTTGTACCGCTCTTTCGTGCGTTCTTGAGCAGCTCATGCCTTATAAACTCAACCATTACTGGTTGGTGGCGCGCAGCGCCATCACGACTGTAATGGAACGATTGCGTTTCCGGGCATCATTTTTTTTGCGGGATACGACTGATTTGCTTCTGGTAACAGTTGAAGTTGAGCTGTATTTCTTGCAGCGAGTCGCCGCCGAATTTTTCGCACAGCGCCTGAGCCAGCACAAACGCCAGGAAGTTCTCACCAACAATTGACGCCGCCGGCACGGCGCAGACGTCGCTGCGTTCCACGCTGGCTTTCATCGGCTCACGTGTGGTCAAATTCACTGACGGCAACGGTTGCAGCAATGTGCTGATGGGCTTCATGGCCACACGGACGACCAGCGACGCGCCGTTAGTGATGCCGCCTTCCAATCCGCCGGCGTTGTTGGTCGGACGCGAAAATCCGCCCGTGACGCAGGACGTTTTTGGCGGAG
>JAZDLP010000355.1:0-12386 GCA_043801885.1 Planctomycetota bacterium
GTCCGCATCTGCCGCCGCGTGGTGTGGTCGGTTATCTGGCTGCCGACCCGTACCCCGAGAATTTGCGACGCTTTTTTTTGGCGCGTTTAGCGTTGGCGCCGGTGTTGATTAAAGAAGGCGTGGATGCTGAGTTAGTCATTGCTATACCGTACGCGGTCAGAATTTCGGCTTTTTCTACTGAGTGAAAAAAGCCGAGATTTCTCCCGCGCAGAGTATAACTTCAACTATTCGTCGTCGCCTCCGGCTGCTATGTCGCAGTGGGAACTGATCATAGACTGCGGCCAAGGCGTTGCGCTTTATCGGCAAAAAAAACTTGCCTCGACGGAACAGAGTGAACTATTCCGCTTGGAAAAAGCAGTCAATCAATGCGCCATACAGATACTGGCTTCGCCTGATTCCGTCGGCGTACGTTACAACTTGGCGAACGCCTGCAATAACTTTGGCCTGGCGTTGCGTGCTCAGGGCAAACTAGACGCGGCTCAAGCACAATTTCATGAAGCGTTGCGCACTCACCCTTCTTTCTGGCAAGCGTTTTTCAATCAAGGACTGGTTCTGGAGGCGCAAAACAAATTGGAAGCCGCCACCGCTCATTTTCGCGAAGCGCTGCGTTTGAATCCGAACTATGCCCTTGTGCGGCCTTCCTTCGCTAATTGTTTGAACAATTACGGGTTGAATTTGCGAGCTCAAAGCAAACTCAAAGAAGCTCAGGCTGTCTTCAAGGAAGCCATCGCGACGGATGCAACCTACTGGCAGGCGCGTTACAACTTGGGACTGGTGTTGGAAAGTTTGGCGCTGCCTGTGGAGGCCGTCGCACAATACAGTGAAACATTACGCCTCAAGCCCGACTATGCCCCCGCTCGCGCGCAAATTGACCTCCTACTAAAGACCTTGGGTCAACCAGGGTCTTCAAAATCTCATCCCTAGGAGTCTGACGGAGAAAGGCATTTTGACTCTTTTACGTCGCAAGCGATTGTGGAGTAAAAAACGGAGGCCACAACCCATGACGTAAAATCGAAATATCCCGATGGACTCCTAGACGGGTTGGCCAATGATAACTGCAACAGTCGCCTTACTTCGCCGGCTCTTTACTCGCTTCGGGCTTCAGTACGCGGATAGGCATGTCGGTCAATTTACCGAATTTCTCCGGCACATGCGAAGTCGCCGCAAACACTGGCGACCAGTAGATGAACTCAGCGGCCGTAGCGCGCGAGCGAGCGACATTAAACGCCCATTCGGCTTCGGACTTGTCGCTGCGATCAAAAGTGGCGAATGGGATCGCCACTTCTACCGTCCAACTATCCTGGCCGACGTTGGCAGCGACGTTGTACTTTGGTTCCCATGACTTGTCCGGCTCCTGATTGGGGCCGGCGTAAAAGCAGTCCCAATTGACGCCTTTCGAGTTAATAATAATCTGATAATTGGTGATTCGCTTGTTTGACGGATCAATGAACAACTCCACATCATCATCCGCCCAAATCGCATCCAGATCATGAGTAGTCGCCGACGTCTTGAGGTTCTTCAAGGCTTCTGCGTCTTCGAAACACTCCACGGCGATGTAAAGATTCTGGTCGTCTTGCATGACATAGAGCTTGGTTTTGCTTTTGGGTGTTTCGCCATTGGCGAGCTTGAAACTCTCGCTCACACCAGCTTCTTTCCAGGCTTCATCGTCCAATTTGCCATCTATTTTAGGCGGGGCTTTTGTCGGCTTTGAAACTTTTAATTCAGGCAATTTTAATTCATCTGCGGCAAATCCCGATTCGGCCACGGCAATCAGACAAATCGCCACCATACTTATTTTCGCAATACGCATAACTATCCTCCTTTAAGCTGCAAAACCCAATGCTCAAAAAATAACAGTGCGTTTATTATCGCTCAAACAGCTTGCGCCGCAAGAACATAAGGGAATTTTTGATTGAAGAAAAAAATCTCTTTTGGCGGCAAATTTTGTCTTGAGTGACAAGCTTTGAAATTCCGTAATTGTTTATGAACTTCGATCACCGCTCCGATTATCTTTTCCTATTTTTTTCATACTGTTTTTCTCTGCGTCCTCTGCGCCTCCGCGTGAACACTTACGAAATTCATATGCTTTAAAATTGCGGATCGGCGCCTGGCACTTCAGGACGATTGGCTATGGTTGTGAGAGTTCTGGTTGAAGCCGTGATCAGTCATTACATAGATGATCGTTTTTTCGTAGAGAGTTTCTTGCTTGAGCCACTCGACGATCTTGCCGAGCCAGATATCGCATTTTACCGCGGCAGTGCGGTACTCTTCGCTATCTGAACCATGAGCATGTCCGGCGTGATCAGGATCGGAGAAGTGCAGAAAGGCCATGTAGCGCGGATCTTTGTACTTGTTCAAATACTTCATGCACAGCGGGCCGGTCTGCTCGGCATTGCGTTGTTGCGCATCGAAGACATCAAGATTCTTTTTGGTAAGAAAAAAGGGTTCGCCCTCTTTGGCGTCCTTTGGCGCATCATCAGCGCCGGGAGGCGCTTCTGTGATGTTTTTTTCCTTGGCGATCTTTCTAGCTTTCTTGTCCTTTTTGTTCTTTTTATTCTTCTCAGTAATTTCGTCCGGCCCGCGTCCGCCGACGTGAGCGAGTTTGCCTGTCACCATAAAACATCGAATCTTATCCAGTCCACCGAACTCCTTCTGTAGTTTCTCGAAGATGGAGTAGCCTTCCGGTATAGGTCGATACTCTGCGTTGGTGTAGACGCCCGTAATTTCGGCGGCTAATCCGGTGAGCATCTCGGCGTGGCCGGGTTTGGTTACCGTCCTGTGGCCTTTAACGTCAATGTCCTGACGTGATCCTTCCTTGATGAGCGCGGCCAGGTTGGGAAGCTTTTCTTTCTCCAACAGTTCTTTGACCACGCTGCGATCCAACCCGTCCCATGAGATCAAAATAACATTCTGCGGCACACCGACGGCGATAGACTTTGGCGCGTCCGCAACGGGCGTATCTGCCTCTGCCCAAGCCCGAAACGAACAAAGCACGACCATCAGGATTACCAGCAACGAAAGAATTGAGCGATATTTCATGAGCGTTTCTCCTCATCCCTATGTCTCACCTCACCGTCAACAACGTTTTTTGATTGCAGTCTCATGGCCGCGCTGTGATGTGTTTACCAACAGCTTTGTGGCAAAAACTCACAACGGCATCATATTTTTTAATCTTTTGGAAACATAATGCAACTAATGTGCCAAAATTACAGGCAAGATGCCTGCGTTATGTCCGTTTCGTGATAAACGCTACCTCACTGGTCCGAACTGCTCAATTCGCCGAGCGATGGCCTGCAGGCGGCCGAAATCGGCATCGGGCGGAGATTGTATATGCCAAGAGCTCGGTCCGCGTCGTCTTCCGGATCATGCAAGTCTCGGAAATTTGGCACCACTGTATGCAGCGCCCAGTCGTTGTCCGCGAGGATATCTTCGAGCGTGGCTTGGCTGTATTGCGGCGGCAGGGTGCCGTTGTACTTGTTGGCGCGATACCATAGATCCAGCCGTGGCGACCACGGAATTCGGTCGCCCGTCCGTCCGGCGATGGCGTTCAGAATCCTTTCACGATGATCCAAGAGATTATTCCTTTATTATACTGCGCGCAGTAGAACAATTGTTTTTTTGTAACCGTGTAGCGAAGCTACGCCTCAAACCGACAAGTGTGATTTAAATGTGGCTGGCTGACAGACGGGAAATTATAGTTGACAGTAGCTGGCGCTGGATAAACTGGCGGCATGGCCTGGATCGTTTCGGATGAACCTAATAATGCCCGCGTTTGAACTGGTTTCTGATTATACGCCGCAGGGTGATCAACCTCAGGCGATCGAGAAACTCGTCGAAAACCTTCAGCACGGTCAGCGCTTTCAGACTCTGATCGGCGTAACCGGTTCCGGCAAAACTTTCACTATGGCCAACGTCATCCAGCGCATGCAGAAACCGACGCTGGTGATCAGCCACAATAAAACTCTCGCCGCGCAGCTTTATAGCGAGTTCAAACAATTTTTTCCGCGCAATGCTGTCGCCTACTTTGTCAGTTACTACGATTATTATCAACCGGAAGCCTATATTCCCGCGCGCGATATTTACATCGAAAAGGACGCCGCGATTAACCAGGATCTTGACCGTCTGCGGCTGGCCGCCACATCAGCGCTGATGTCGCGTTCGGATGTAATCATCGTCGCTTCGGTTTCCTGCATTTACGGACTGGGTTCGCCGGATTTGTATGCGCAAATGGCGGCGCTATTGAAAAAAGGGCAAGTAATTGATCGCGCGGAGATTCTGCGTCAGTTGGCGAATAATCATTATCAGCGCAATGAACTGGATTTCTCGCGCGGTAAATTTCGAGCGCGCGGAGACGCCATCGAGGTCTTTCCGGCTTATGACGAGACTGCGATTCGGATCGAACTGGAGTTTGATCGTATTTCTAATTTGCAACAGATTCATCCGCTGACTGGCGAGGTTCTGCGCACGCTCGATCATGTTGCCATCTTTCCCGCCAAGCACTACGTCATGCCCGAAAACAATCTGCAGCGCGCGCTGGAGACCATCAACGCGGAGCTGGAACAACGGTTGAAAGAACTGCGCGACCAAAACCACTTATTGGAAGCGCAACGTCTGGAAATGCGCACGCGTTACGATCTGGAGATGATGAAAGAAATCGGCTACTGCGCGGGTATTGAAAATTACTCGCGCCATCTGGATGGCCGTCCGCCGGGCAGTCGGCCTTACAATCTGATGGATTTCTTCCCAAAAGACGACTATCTGCTTTTCATTGATGAATCGCACGTCACGTTGCCGCAGTTGCGTGGCATGTACAATGGCGATTTTTCACGCAAGCGCACACTGATGGAACATGGCTTCCGCCTGCCCAGCGCGCTGGACAATCGCCCGATGATGTTCCACGAATTCGAATCGCTCGCGCCGTCCACCATCTACGTCTCCGCTACGCCGGCCCAGTTCGAACTCGAAAAATCAAACGGCGCATTAGTCGAACAATTGATTCGCCCCACTGGCCTGGTGGACCCGCCAATTGAAGTGCGCCCCACAGCAGGCCAGATTCAGGATTTATTGAAAGAAACGCGGGCGCGAGCTGCGAAAGGCGAACGCGCGCTGATTACTACAATCACCAAGCGCCTCTCCGAAAATTTAGCCGCTTACCTGCGCGAAGCCGGACTGCGCTGCCAATATTTGCACTCCGAAATTAACGCCATTCAACGTGTCGAAATTCTCAAAAGTCTTCGTCAAGGCGACTTCGATGTGCTGGTCGGAGTGAATCTGCTGCGCGAAGGACTCGATCTGCCGGAAGTTTCTCTAGTAGTTATGCTCGATGCGGATAAAGAAGGCTTTCTGCGCAGCAAAAGCGCGTTGACTCAGACTATTGGTCGAGCTGCGCGCAACTTGCACGGCAACGTAATTCTATACGCGGATCGAATCACTGACGCAATGCGTGATACGATACAAGAGACCGAACGTCGTCGCGCCAAACAGTTAGCCTTTAATGTCGCGCATCATATTACGCCCGTCTCTATCCGAAAGGTTATCACGGCGGGAATCGAGACCATCGTGGCGCAACGTCAATTAGAGGAAGAAGTCACCGGCATCGGCGCGGAGACCTTGGAAAAGGCCGACCGGATCAAACTGCTGGAAGAAGAGATGGAACGACTGGCGGATGATCTGCATTTCGAGGAAGCCGCTCAGTTGCGCGATAAAATTCTGGAGCTGAAAGGCGAGCCGGTTACGAAACACGGTATTGGCGGACTGCGGAAAAAACGCGGCAAGCGTGGCGTGCCGCGAGTAACTCACCCCAGAACATCACTTCTTTCTTGATTTGAGGGACCGCACGATTACCATGAAAGGTTGACAAAGAATCAAACGATGCCACGTTTGATTCTTTTTGTGGCCTAAATTTTTCTTTTCTTGCGCTTTTGATTGCGGCTTGATTCCGAATGTATACAGATAACAGACCATGAATACTAATGTTGACGTCAATCGCTTGCTCATCGGCTTGATCGGCGCGGAAATGCAAAAGCCTCACGCGACGGCCTCCGGCCAGCCTTGCACTCTCACGATTTCGCGCGATCATGCGTGTGGCGGCGAAGAGATTGCACACATGCTGTCCAAAAAACTGGAACTGCAGTGCTACGATCACGAACTACTTGACGCCATTGTTGCTGAAGCGCATACCGATCGCTATCTCTGGGAACGCCTCGATGAACACGTTACGCCAATGCTGGACGACTGGATCTACGGCCTGATCTCCGGACACGGCGCCGCCAATGAAGACTACCGCCGGCATCTGGCGCACGTGCTGTTGGGGATTTCCAGTCGTGGCGGCGTGATCGTCGGACGGGGCGCGCATCTGCTGCTGGCCACGCGTCAGGTTTGGCGTGTACGAGTGACCGGCACACCGGAGATTTGCGCCCGGCGATTGGCGCAACAAGAACATATAACCGAAAAAGAAGCGCTGGCCACGATTCGTCAGATCAATGGTGAACGAATTTTATTTATGCGCAAACAATTCGGCTGCGACATCAACAACCTCGCCAGTTACGATCTAAGCATTAATACCGATAAGCTTGTTCCTACCGATGCCGCCGACGTCATTATCTTCTCGATGAAAAAGAATGAGGACATGATAGTCTCGTAAACATGAATAATAACACGTCTCATTCCGAGTCGCGAAAGAGCGGCAGGCACACAACGAGTCATGATTATCTTGCCATCGCGCGCAGCGCCGACCTGGTTATCATCCGCGTGACGGGCTTGGGCAATATGCGGCTTGCTCCAACGCTCGCCGACTTTGCCAAAGAGCAGTTCAAAATCGGCTTCCGACGGTTTGTTTTTGATCTGAACCGATGTCAGGGACTGGATAGTACTTTCATGGGCGTTATGGTGGAAATATGCGCTACTGCTCAATCGCTTGATCGCGGTGGTGTCAGCGTGATAAATAGTTCGCCGGAGGTTCTTCATGTGCTGAATATGTTGGGCGTTGACAAATTCGTGAAAGTGTGTGGCGCTTGCGATCTGATGCAGTTGGAGACAGCAATGTTGCCCGAAAAGGACATCTCTCCTGATGAACGTCACCACATGATTTTGCGCGCGCATGAGAATTTGGTTGAGATTGACAAACGCAATGAAGCGCGATTTGGCTCGTTTCTCAAGACGCTGTCTAAAGAACTTTCGCAAGTGTTCACCGCAGAGGGCGCAGAGAAAAACGGCACGGAGATATAATGATGTCGCAACTATTGTTTCTACAGCTCAGTTCCTTCTCTATTCTGCGCTGTCTCTGCGATCTCTGCACTGATAACCGTCAAAATCTTTGCGTGGCGCAAAGATTTTTTTGTGACTCTTTTGAGCAAAAGCTGTTTCCCCCCGTCTCCCCGTCCCCATGTCTCCCCGTCAACAACGCCTTTTGGTTGCGGTTTGGCCGCGCATATGTCTCTGCGGTGAACCCCGGCAGCCAGGAGTTTGCTGTATGAGTCGTCGCCGGATTGATTACGCCGCGTTTTTTTTGAATCTTCTGCAAGTCTTCGTGGACTTGAGCGCCTGTCTGATCGGCTTTGCCGTCTCATTCTATATCTACCGTGATACCGAGTGGCTGCAGCAGATTAAGAGTCTGACGAATGTACAACACACACCGACGGGTGAAGATTACTACCTGATCGCGGCGGCCTTTACTGTGCTCTTGCTGATTACGTTTGCGGTTAAGCATCTGTATCAGAGTCGCGATACCGGACTGATGAACATGGACGAGGCATCGAGTGTCCTGCAGGGCCTGTTCTTCACTGCCGCAGTGGTGATCTGTGGCGTCTATGTATTGGTGGATCAGAAGAACACTCGCGTATCGCGTTTGATTGTCGGCATGAGCGTATTTGCAAGCTGCTGCGGTGTGCTGGCTGGCCGAGCGGCGATCTTCAAGGCGCGGCGTTATCTGCAAACGCGCGGACATTTTTTTCGGCGCGTAGTGATCTGCGGCGCCGATGACGCCGGGCGTATCATTGCGCGCAAACTGCTGCACAGCCCAAAGTTTCATCTGCTGCCCGTGGCGTTTCTGGATGACAACCCCGCACGACAGAACACCAGGATCGAATGTCTGTCGGAGTATGAGTCGTTACCGGTTGCCGGGACACTGGCGCAGATCGGCGAAGCGATCTCGAAGTATGCCGCGCATGAAATTTGGATTGCGATGCCGAACGCCGATCAGCAATTATTTGTCCAAATTGCGCAAGCCGCCAGCGATGTCGGTGTGCCCTGCCGCTTAATTCCAAATCTTTACCAGATTCCACTGGAGACGCTGCATATTGATTTGCTGGCCGGTGTGCCGCTGCTCTCAATCAAACCGCGCGCAACAGCGCGACCCATCCCTTTTACCAAGCGTGCGTTCGATATCGTCTTCGCGCTGGCAGTACTGATCGCCAGTGTGCCGCTGCTGTGGTGGTGGGTGATCTGGGCGATCAAGTTTACCTCGCCAGGGTCGGCATTTTTTGCGCAGCAACGCATCGGTCAGGGCGGGCGGCCATTTAACATGTACAAGTTCCGCACGATGTACATGGACGCGCCAGCTTACGCCACCACGCCTAATTCCTCCAGAGATCACCGCATCACACCCATCGGTCGTTGGCTGCGCAAACTCAGTTTTGACGAATTGCCGCAATTTTGGAACGTTCTCAAGGGCGATATGTCGGTAGTCGGACCGCGACCGGAGATGCCGCAGATCGTGGCGCAGTACAACGCCATTCAACAACAGCGGTTGTCCGTCAAGCCCGGCATCACTGGCATCTGGCAAATTTCCGCCGACCGCAAGAACCCGATTCACGAAAACATTGATTACGATCTTTACTACATCGAAAACCAAAGTTTCTTCCTGGACTTGACGATCATCCTGACCACCGGTTTCTACAGCGCACGAGGCATCTGAAGCGGACATAAGCGGCTTCTTCGTATTTAACGATAGTGTATCCGAATAGCTAAAGGACACGATGCGTAGTGGTTGTGGCTTTCGGCCCACACAAGAGATAGTGCGCATTCGAAATGATGAGCTATCCTGAGTCGCCACCAAAAATGCCGCCGCGGGTGTTTTTCCGACGGACTCCTAGACTGCATTCTGCATTACGAATAGTACAATCGCTGCTTGACATAAAACTATCCGATGATAATTTTTATTAAGTTTTAAAATATTAGAAGGCGCTTTTGGTGCGTCGCAGACTTTTGGGTTTGCGATGTGAAAAGGGAAGACGGTGTAAGTCCGTCACGGTGGTCGCCGCTGTAACCGGGGACGCATCGCTGTAATCCACTGTCCTGGCTGGATCAGGATGGGAAGGGCAGCGATGGGGATGATCCGGAAGCCAGAAGACCTGCCAGAAGTGACCTTCACGAGGTTCCCTGACCAGGGAATTCGTGGAGATCTCGCGCTCACAGCGCGAGTGGTCATCTGACCGATCTGGACATTTTTCAGTCCAATTTTCTCCACAATTTATACTGGTTGCTGAACCTCGCGGAGTTCCTATTTCCCTGTCGCGTCAACGGGGACTGGAGCGCGTTGCCGTGGTTGAGCTTGCTCGTCGAGATGTGGACAGTGTTCTTACTGCGCCGTTGCAATGTAAAATCTATCCATCGCGGGCCGGAGCATTCCTGCATTCGTCGGCATGGTATTTTGTCAGCTCATTTATTCTGCATTTCATCAGCGTTGCTCTTCTGAGTTTCCTTGCTCACGAATCGTCCTCAAGATCAATATGCGACGATTTTGTCACCATCCGTCAACTTGATGCGCAACATTTGTTTTGGACTGAGACTGAACCGGAAACATCTGATGAGCATCCTGACGCACTATCGAAAAATTGCGGTGTGACGATAGATTTATCATGGCTTGAAGATCGGCTTCTTTTGAGGCACGAGCATCTCGCCTATAAGAAAACGTCTTCGGCAGCAAGCTCCGCAACGCTTGAAGACTTCATCCCGCTCACGACTGACACCGACTTCAGAAGCGATATTGTACTTCCGGTGGTGACGGACTGGTCAAAAGTGAATCTCAGATGTCGTGCTCGCGCAAATGACACTGGTGAACAAGTAAACAGATCGGGCGAATCTGGCGAATCTGGCGGATCTGGCGGATCTGGCGGATCAGGCGGATCGGGCGGATCGGACGGATCGGGCGGATCGGGCGGATCGGGCGGATCGGGTGAATCGGGCGGATCGGGCGGATCTGGCGGATCAGACGGATCGGGCGGATCGGACGGATCAGGCGGATCGGGCGGATCGGACGGATCAGGCGGATCGGGCGACGGAAACGGTGTGGCCATTAATGCAGTGGGTAACGGAAGTGGCGCTGGCCACGGTCGCGCCAGAGGTCTCACCCGCGCGGCAAAGCCGATCCAAGTTGACGGTGGAAAATACCCGGTCGTAGCGCGAAAAGCGCAACACGAAGGCGTGGTGGTTGTGAAGGTAGAGGTGCTCGAAATCGGACGCGCAGGAAAAGCCGAACTTGCCGAGTCCAGCGGATTCGCGGAACTGGATGCGGCGGCACTGAAGGCGTCCGTCGAATGGCGTTTTGAACCGGCGTTGCAAGCTGGCCAGGTTACCACATCGTGGGCCATCATTCGGTGCCGTTACGTTTTGAATTGAAAGGATGCGCGATTTGCCGCAGTGGGGCAGGCTGGAAGCTTGCATCACAATATTGTCATTTTTGTTTTTTTATCTGTGTCTATCTGCGTTTATCTGCGGATTTTTTTGTCTTTCCGTCAAACCAGCGGAAGAAAGGGGTTGTTATGGCTAGTCTAGTCAGGGTCAGTTCGTTGTTAATCGTTTGCATGGTAATTGGATTCGTGGCGCGTGCTGAGGATCAGCCGCCTGCGCCCAATACCCCAGCAGAAAAGAAGGAAAAGGAACCGGTGAAGGATCCGATCAAAGAGCCGGTTCCAGAAGCCAAACCCATTGACATTGTTGTGACCGCATCGCGTCTGCCGGCACCGGCTGAAAAAACGGGCACAACAGTTTCAATCGTGCGCGCCGAAGTTATTGAATCCACGCAGCAGAACATGGCGTCTGAGGTTCTTCAATATGTGCCAGGTATTACGATTGCGCGCACCGGCATCGTGGGATCGCAGACTTCTTTATTTATGCGCGGAGGAAACTCCAACCATACTTCGATCATGTTCGACGGATGGAAAGTGAATCGGCAGGGTGGCGCGTTCGATTTCGCCGATCTCGATCCTTTGGCAGTCAAAAGCGTCGAGGTTGCTCACGGCCCGGTTTCAACGCTCTTTGGATCGGACGCAATGACCGGCGTGGTAAACCTGATCACAGCCAAAGGCGAAGGCCGCCCCACGCTCACGACTTCGGCAGCCGGAGGCACTTACGGGACGGAACGAGAAACAGTGTCGCTTTCTGGTCGAGAAAAGAAGTTCTCGTACAACATCGCTTCGTCTCATTTAGGCCGACATGACGGCCCGTATATCAACTCGGATATCGAACTATACAACTATGCGGCGCGCCTCGATTACGATTTCAATCAAGATCACAGTCTAAAATTCATCGCGCGTGGAAGTGACCTGTCGAAGGAATGGTACGAAAGCTCGGCTACTGGTTACGGCCCAAGCGCCGAATCGCCAGATCCGAACGACCATATATGCAAACGCAATTTGTTGACAGGCTTGGAGTATCGTGGTCAAGTGCTTCCGATTTGGGAGACGACTTTGCGGATTAGCCGTTACGGTATGGACAATGATTACGTTTCAAAAAATCCTAATCCTCCTTCGTCGTGGATGAAAGCGCCGTATAACACTGCCATGACAGGCCAAACCACAAATAATGAACGGCGTTATACAGCGGACTGGCAGAATAATGTAGTAGCTTACGAGTCTGACCATATCCGTAATACAGTCACGCTTGGGTTCTGCGCTGAGCGCGAAACATTCGATCAAGCAGACACGATTTATAGCGCTAACTTCGACGTGGCTCATACGAATCTCGCTGGATACTTTCAAAATCGGCTGGAACTCTATGACCGTGTCTTTCTCACGGGTGGCGTGCGCCGGGAACAGAGTGAGGAATTTGGCGCATTTATCACGGCGCGCGGTGATATGGCGATTTTGATCCCGGAGTCGAACACGCGCTTGCACGGGAGTGTTGGCAACGCGTTCCGAGCGCCCAGTTTCTACGAACTCTACGCTGCTGGAATGGGCAACGCGGATCTTAATCCCGAGCAAAACATGGCGTGGGATGCCGGACTGGAACAACATTTCTGGGGGAAAAAAATCTGGCTCATCCGGAACGAGCGTACTTCACAAAGTGCGGAGGTCGGTAAAGTGGAGTTGAAAAAGCGTGGATATGCATGTCTATTCTGTGGATGTTTAAAGCCTTCAGAAAAGGAGAATCAAGCATGTCCACTTCAT
>JAZDLP010000360.1:0-2431 GCA_043801885.1 Planctomycetota bacterium
GAATTATGAATTACGAATTACGAATTACTGTTCGATGAGAACTCGGGGTTCGTAGGGGCGGGTTCCAAACCCGTCCTTACTAGCCGGTAGTTGAGCAAAGCGACACCACCGTAAAATGGATTCAATTATTGATTGCACTCCGGGAAGAGTGCCAGCGTCTCGCTACTGGGTAAAAAGTCGAAATTTCAACCGCGCGGAGTATAAATGAAACTAATCGCTTGCGCTAAAATCAATTTTGATCTCCATGTTCTCGGCAAACGGGTGGACAGGTTTCATGAATTAGACACGGTCATGGTTAATGTCGATCTGTGCGACATCCTGACCGTGGAACTCGCCGATGAGATCAGTCTGACTTGCTCCGACCCGGCGCTGGCTACGGACGAGAGCAATTTGGTTATCAAAGCAGCCAAGATGCTGGCGACGGCCAGCGGCTATCGAAGCGGCGCGCGTTTGCATCTGGTTAAAAATATCCCGATGGGGGGCGGGTGGGGGGGGGGGTCAAGTGACGCGGCGGCGACACTGATCGGTCTGAATCAGCTCTGGAATCTGGGCTGGGATATTTCGCGACTGCATTCTCTGGCCGCGCAATTAGGTAGCGACGTTGCTTACTTTTTATATGGCGGCTGGCGACGTTGTCGAGGCAGAGGTGAGATTGTCGAAGCTCTGACCGGGTCGGAGACTTGGCCGCCGTTGCCATTGCTGCTGGTTTTGCCACCGTTGCATATCTCGACTCCGGAGGTATACAAGCGATTGTCATTAGGATTATGGGACGGGAAACGCGGATATCGTCTCTTGGCAGACGTGAGTAAAAAAATAGATGCCTGGCATTACCAATGGCTAAAACAAGAAGGGCTTAAAAAGTCGGATTTGATTAACGATTTAACGGAATCGGCGCGGCAAGTTGAACCTCGATTAGCGATGTTACAGCAGATATTGGAACAAAAATGTCCCGGACGTTGGTTAATGTCAGGAAGCGGCGCCGTCCACTTTGTGGTACTCAACCATGCGGATGACGAATTGAAAATTAGGGAAGCATTGCTGAAGGCAGATCCGAGACTTCGAGTCGTCGCCGCAACGACGAAGAAGAACCGCTAATGAACACAGAAGAACCGCTAATGAACGCGAATAAACGCGAATTTAAAACAAAGAAAAAATTATTCGTAGTTTATTCGCGTTTATTCGCGTTCATTCGCGGTTCATTCGCCGTTTCATTCGTGGTTATTCGCGGTTATTCGCGGTTGATTCGATTGCCGAACGTCTTTACGGCGCTCGCCGACATCTGGGCAGGCTATCTGATTATGCGTGGGCTGACCCAGAGTCCGGGGTATGCGGTTTTGGGCGAGTTGTGCGGTGTCTCCGCGGCGCTGTACTTGGCGGGTATGGCCTTTAATGAT
The DNA here is from genome assembly GCA_043801885.1 of Planctomycetota bacterium. GTDB lineage: Bacteria > Planctomycetota > SZUA-567 > H5-PLA8 > H5-PLA8 > JAZDLP01. The sequence goes on from JAZDLP010000360.1 coordinate 1,395, forward strand.
ATTGCGGATCGCCATGTAGATAAACTGTCACGGCCGGAACGGCCAATTCCTTCGGGACAGGTGTCGCTGGCGGGCGCGATTGTCTGCGCCGGAAGTTTGATGATCGCGGGCATACTGCTATCTGCAACTGCGCATCGCCTCTCGTTAATATTAGCTTTGTTTCTCGTTTCGTGTATTCTGGCGTACGATTTCTTTTTGAAGGGGAACGTTTTCTTCGGGCCGTTGATGCTGGGCGCATGCCGATTTTTGAACATGCTGATCGGCATGAGTGCCAGTGAAGATATACTGATCCTTCTGGCGAACAATCCATTCTGGCAGGCACCGGTGGGCGCTGCTCTGTCCGTCGGAATTTACACGATAGGGTTGACAGCATTCTCGGCTCAGGAGGAGCTTGGCAAACAACGGCGGGCATTGATACTGGGCAGTCTGTTCTGCGGAGGCGGGATTCTACTGGCGGGATTCGGCAGCCATTCGGCGTTGAGCTGGGTATTTCTGGGGCCGCTGGCTGTCGTTCTGGTGTTTTTAATCCTGCGACTGGCACGACTGGGTACGGCTCGCGCCGCGCGTGATCTGGTCTGCGCCGGAGTGTTTGGTATTTGTTTGTTAGACGCCGGATTGCTTATCGGCTGCGTGGGTCGGCCCGCCTGGCTCACGGCTCTGGCCTGCGCGGCGCTGGTGTTGCCGAGTCTGCTGATCGCTCAAAGGCTGGCGCAGAAAGAGGCCTGAGAATGCAATGCACATGTGATGCACATGTGATGCACATGTGATATAATATACTACTTAGAAAAGACTTGCAAAATCAAGAAAAGAAGAGTAGATTTATATTGTGCTTGTGCGCGGCCAAATTATCCGAGCCGTGACCGTTAGGGATCGGTTTGTAGGGAGGGGGAGACATGCATTTACACATATTTATGGCTCATCCGATTAAAGCGTACTTCACAGTGTGCAGTGCAAAGATCTTCAGCCTGAAGAACTCCGTATCGCGGTAGCCGTAAGCTTGACGTTGCATCGTTTTGATTTTGTTGTTGAAGCCTTCG
>JAZDLP010000364.1:0-5368 GCA_043801885.1 Planctomycetota bacterium
GGCTCTTGCAGTCCGAACCGAGACGGGTCTTCCACCCGCTGGATGGATGCGCTATCATGGCGCACTGGTTCAAAAGCAATAGTTTTTGGGTAACATATACATCTTTCAAAGATGGCTAAAGCCACTTTTTCCGACACTGTAGTAGCGAAATCGTGAATTCCCACCCCCTTAAAAAGGGGGGGCAAGGGGGGGTGTTCCAGTTGCCCACTCTCACCCCCCCCTGTCCCCCCCTTTTCAAGGGGGGGGGGGACACAGATAGTGGCCGATTTCCGTGCTACAGCGTCCTTTTTCCCGACAGACTGGCGAATGATATCAGAACCGCGATCATTCGTAGGGGCGGTTCGCGAATCGCCCCTACTTACGCGCGCGGCTCGGATAATGGCGATGAATTGCTTATTTTGAAAAAGTGTTACCCAGATTTGAACCATGCCGGAATTTTTAATTTTGAATTTTTGATTGCGAATTGGATAAAAGATCGTTTTGGGATTGTCGATGTTCGCGCAGTCCATTGAGATGTTCTTCCATCAGTTGTGGTTTGTGTTTATTCAGCGCACGTTCAATGTTGTAGCCATCAATGCTACAGTCGGTCTTCTTGATCGCATCGGCTGCCGCCTGAATTTTGGCTGTCGCTTTAATTAACTCGGCCCAGCCTTCTTCAGCCATTTGCCAAGGATTGGTGTTTTCATTCTGTTCAATGTCGGTCATTGCGTATTGGTGCCCCTAACGGTCGCAGCTCGGATAACAGTAAAGTTAATGATTCAGCGTTGTGGCGGCGTGTCTTTATACTGAGTTCTGAAACCGAAGATACGCCGCGCATGCTCGCCGCTAAACGGCGCGCCATAAGTGGTGCGAGTCAAGTTCACTCCCAAGGGGAAGAATAAATTACTATAGGCCGACGCACGCGCGGCCTGCGGAATACCGGTGCTGTTCAAGCTGATAACATTAGTCTGCAACTGACCCTTACCGTTGTTGGCGTTGAACAGAAACTTCTTGACGCCATCGCCGGAGCCGCTGAAAATCGTGCGCTGGCCGCGCGATTTGAAGGCGTCACCAGCGAGCGTTTGTTGAAACTTGGTTCCAATATAAATCGTTGCGCTCGTAACATTATTTAAACCTTGAGTCAATCCGGTCGTGGTGATGCCGCTGCGCGCCGCTGCCAGGAACCCAACTTTCCAGGCGTCGCCAGGCAACCCGCCGGAGTTCTCACCATCTTTGCCACGCACGGAAATAATCTGGAACCTGCCGGCCGCACTGGTGCCATCACGGCCCAGTTTGTAGTTCAGTCCAAACTTGCTGCCGCGTACCGATGTCTCGAAGTCCAGCGTTTCGCAAGAGGCGACTGCGGCGCCGATGGCAACTGCCAGCGGTTTGCGCGTAATCGCTCCGTCCACCAGAGCGGCGGTGTTCAAAGCCAACCCGAACATACCCTTCCGAACGATGACATCTATCTTGCCGCTCTGAACGCGAACCTTCATTTGAACCTTCGAACCATCCGCCATTTGGCCTGTAAACTTGCCTGCTCGATTTAATTTGCCGGCAATTTTAAGATTGGCCAGTCGGAAACTAACATCGGAATCTAATAGCGCAAAGTTATCCTGGCCAAGCGTGTTGATAACGCCGGAGTACTTCAATATATCCTGCTGTGCGCGAACATTATCGCCGCGAACACTACAAAAGGTCGTGATCAGGTCAGACGAAGTAACCGGGTTAGCCTGAACCAGCAGTGTAAATGCCTGGTTCTGTCCACTGCCGTTACGTCCGGCTGCGATTTTACCGGTCGAGTCAGCGCAGCGGACGGTGAGCACAAACGAGCCTTCTTGCAGCGGGGTGCCCATCACCAAGCCGTCGCTGGTCAAGAACAAGCCTAAATCTTCCAATCGCGCAACACCGGTGACTGACTCCAGAGTAAACGTATACGGCGCAGTGCCACCCAGCACCTCCAATTGGCCGATGTAAGCGCTAGTCAGTCGAGCATCCGGCAGCTTATCCACAGCAAAGCGAAATGACGTAGTGTTACGATCAAACAGGAATAAGTTGAAGAACGCAGTACGAGTGGCAACCGAAGTGCCCTGTGAATCCGCCACTGTCACTTCAAAACGCAATCCAGGCGTACCCAGAACAGTTCGGTGCAACGGGTGGCTCGGCGACAGCGAGAACGGCGCGGAGCCCGCCATCGCTCCGGACAAGCCCAAGGCAAGTGTGGAATACGTACCGGCAATCGCATTAGTTAGACTATTGGAACCTATCGAGGTGAAGCGATAGGGTCTCAGACCGCCTTCCGCCGTCACGTAACGCGTAAGCATGCCACCCAGACAGGCATCGCCCAGATCGTATTCCGTCGTCGTCAGCACTAGCGGATTAGTGAAGCGTAATGAAATACCGGTGCCGACAGCGCGCGCGCCTGCTTCAGCCATTCTGGACTCCACCATGGAGTTGGAAACACCATAGCAGAAACCAGCAACTGCAAACACCAGTCCAATCGCCAAGATACGTGAACTACCAAGTAAAACTCGCATACTGCCTCCCTAAAAATGTAGCGCAGGCGTCTCGCCTGCAATTTAACCATCGAAATCTTTACGTTGCGCAAAAATTTTAGCGGTTAGTCATACAACGACCACGCGCTTATTATACAATAGATTACAAACTTGTCTTCGCAAAAAAAACAAAACTTTCAAGTTTGTACTTATCGTGCGCTGGGAAACGCAATGCATGCACTGCCCCTACGGAAATACCGCAGTGTGCGCGGTATTTTCGGAGCAGATTCTTTTAGAGAAGCATACAAATTTTGAATTCGTTTTTCGGTGGTGTCGCGTCGCTCAACCACCGGCTACTGATTTTTAGGCGCCATTCGAGAAACTCTCGGTCGTGTAACGCTTTACTATGACCGTCGGCGACCAGTAATGGGCGGACAAGCCGGCTTTCAATTTAGTGTGTTCGAAAAAAGCGCGCGGATCGATCAGCGATTCCCAGACCGAAGGCAGTAGTGTGCCGACGCGGCCGCCATCTTCGAAGATCACGCCGTCCACGCCCGGTCGTAATTGCGCGATCACGTCGGCTTCGTTCTTGAACTGCATCGGTTCAGCTTCACTCAACACAGAAATAATAATTTTCAAACGCTTTAGATCAGGTTCTCTAATCGCACCGCCGCGAGGATCTTCGAAAGCCGCGGAGTGCGCGTTTCGAGCTACGTCCAACGCCAGCGGCCGAATGGCGCGCAGCGCGCCAATGCAGCCTTGAAATTTTTCGTTCAGATACAGCGTGACGAACGTGGCGCGCAGCGCTTGTAGTTCGAGCTGATATTTCACGATCTGCACCGGCAGCGCTTTGTAATGCTTCAGACTATAAGCAATAGATGCAGCGGCGATTTCTAACAGCGTCTGGCGCTGATCGGGAGAGTAAACGGATATGGCTGCCACGCTGTCATACCTCCAAAAACCCATGACATACAGTTACCCACAGTCGCGATGGCGCTGCGCGTCACCCGGAAACGATAAAAATACCGCGCACACTGCGGTATTTTCGGAGCAGATTTTTTTAGAGAAGCGTAAAAACAAAAGTGCCGTAGCCCACGACGCAATCGCGTGGACCGACTGTATCGCCGGAGTTGCGCAAATCAATTGTCTTTGGCCGCAGGTTGTGTTGAGCGGCGAATTGCAACAGCCCCTTAATCAAGATTCCACCGCAAGCTTGTTCGGAGCGGATATCGTCCGGATGCAATGTTTCGATGGCGCGCGCCGTCTGCGCGTCCATTTTCCTGGCGCTGTTGTAGTCGAGAAAATGACTGAGATCAGAGCTGACGATCACCATCGTCTGCGGAGGATTCCACAACATTTCAATAACCTTGCAGACCTGTGACGCCGTAACCTCGCCGCCGATTAGCGGCACCATCGTCCATTTTGGCTCGCCGTCGGACGAGTTAACGTCTGGCAATAGGCTCTGCAAAAACGGCAGATGTACCTCCAGACAATGCTCAAACTCATGAGCAGCATCGTTTATGCTGACGAAGGGCAACTGCGCGAGTTCCTCGATAGCGGCTCGATTCACAGCTACTTCGCCCAGCGGCGTCGCCCACCGATCAGCGCCGCTGGCCGCCAGTCCGTGAATCGGCATCCGATGCGCTGGACCCAGCAAAACCACGCGAGAAACCTGGTCGCGAATACGATTCATCTGCGCATAAGCCGACGCCGCCACGGAGCCGGAATACATATAACCCGCATGCGGCAGGATAAACGCGCTGGCTGACGTACTCCCTTGAGGCGCATTTTTCAAGTACTGACTAATCGCCACCGTCAACTGATCAGGATCGGACGGATAAAAACTGCCGGCTACGGCGGGACGTCTGATATTCATCGCTATGGCGTATCGAGTTTCTCGTTAATCTGATATTTAACCACGACGGCATTGAGTGAACAAGCGGCGGCTTTGCCTTTAGCGATCTGACGTAGCGCATCCAGATCGGACTTCCAAGCCGTGTCACCGGGAGCCAACAAACAAGTGCTGCCGGGAATATATGAAGTAAAGAGCCTGTGTTCCTTAAAGTAGTAATGCTCTGTAGCCGTCTCGGTCTCGTAGGCGTGCATGTAGGGCATTATGTCGTTAGGTTTGAACCAGAGCTTGATTTCGCGTTCGGCTTCGACGTCGGTGGCGGAAGCGTGAATTAGATTGTCCATGCGATCACCCACCACTTTGTTCGACGCATCCTTGACTGGCACGATCGTGCCTAGCGCGCGAATCGTGCCAGGCGCGCGCTCGCGCGCCACGTGCGGATTGGTCGGACCCGAAATGTCGCGGATTTTTTTTACCGCATCGGGACCGCAATAGACCAGCGCTATCACTCTGCGACTGCTCGTCGCGTCGGCATAGTGTATCACTCCGGTGATGTAATTAATGAGCGCCGGGTAGAACGGCTTGTCTTTATGCTCGATATAGTGTTCTTCAGCGAGCATGCGACTGACGTGAACGATCTTCGCGCCGGCAAAGCGCAACCCGGTGTGAAACTCGGCCAACTGCGAGAGAATGTATCCGGTCAAAGACAACTTCAGCGCGTCCGGTTTAATCAACACAAGCGTTTGTTCAAGTTCCTTCGGTACCATGTAGCTGCTCCTAACAATTACTAATTACTAATTACTAATTACGAATTATGAATTACGAATTATAAACTACAATTACGAATTACGAATTACGAATTATGAACTGCAAATTACGAATTGCAAATTGTGAATTACGAATGACTGTTTGGCGAAAACATGGAGGGTTCAATTCAATTAGCCGGTGGTTAAGCTGATCTTCTACAGTGTATTTTTAGAAGTGATTAGTATTGTTGAGGTTGCAAATTCTCGAAATGACCGTTGGCACTACAAGCCGATCT
>JAZDLP010000382.1:0-17581 GCA_043801885.1 Planctomycetota bacterium
GTTGGGATCCGTTCATTATAAAGAGTGCCTGTTGATCGCGACTTCAACGTTAACGTTTTCAGAATGGCATCCGCAAGAAAAATCTTATGAGTTTCTCTGTGTTCTCTGTGGCTCTGTGGTGAGAATAGACTGAACGGTTACAAAATTCCATTTTATATCTACCTCTCGATCGGCCGATACGCATCCGTGGTGATCAGCCATTTATCCAGCCACATACCATGCTCCCGCAGACCCATCACCAGTATATGCTTGCCTTGCTTGAGTTCAAAACCTTTTGGCTGACCATTGATAACGACCTGATGCCAGTCCCAGCGAAAGTTTTTATCGCTGATTTTTCCGTTTTCATCTTCCAAGTTAATGTAGCTATCAGAGTCAATCTTGATCCACACTGAATTACCGCACAGATCGAACCACTTGGCGCGCAGATTCACGTAATATGTATCGTCACGTGGCGCTTCAAATTCATAGCGACACATACCAGGCGGATTCTCATCCGGTTTCGGCGGGCTCTTGAATTTATCTTTCCACATTGATTTCTTGAAGTCCTCATCGCCGGCGACTTCAAGATATTTGATCGGCCGGCCTTCGTTGTGTTCTTTTTTAGTTAGCAATGTCGTCTCGCCGGCGTTAGCGGTTATTTGACCGTCTTCGCACTCTAGCGTGATTGACACGGGCATCAGCGGCGGTTTAATGATCGATTGATCACCAGTATTGTCGCTCTTATTCGGCGTGAGCTGCGTGGTGGTTTCGACGCGCGCCACCAAGATCACAATGCCAATCAAAACGGCGATAATTATAATCGTAAAAATACCTCGCATATAGCCTCCTATGTGTAGGAGCGGTTCGCGAACCGCCCTTACGTCGTTTGTCCGGGTATGGTCACGACATTTTCCTCAACGTCCGGATACAGCGCGCTGATTTTTTGTTGAATGCCGAGGGTGAGCTTGAGCGCCGTGACGACGCGGCAATAAGCACGGATGTCATCAAGCTCAAGACGGCATTCCTGCCGTTCTTTCAACCACTTCTCACAGACTTGGTAGCCGCCCACTTGGTAGTCCCAGACCTCTTGTGGCACGGGAGCGAAATATTGAGTCGCGTTGATGAACACTCGCTGTTTGCTTGGCTCGTAGCGCAAGCCCGCCTTCTTACCCTTGGCGATGCGGCTATCGCCAACGCCTTCGAACCGACAGGCAGGCGGGTCGAGTTCTGGAGAAGTGAGCAGATGCAGCGTGGTCAACCTTGCGCCCAAGTCGGCGAGTTTCTGGAACAGCTTTGCGTTCGCCGTGAACGGCACGCGCGGAAAATCCATGCGTAAAAACTCGGCGTACTTCTGGCGATAGGCCGTAGCGTACAACACGGCATAGACGTAGTGGAAAATATTCTCTGGCGCGAGCTTCTTGCCATATACCTCTGTTAACGTTGAAACCAAAGTCGGATGCAGATTCGGCTGCCGCTCGGTTGGCTCGTGATGTGCGAAGAGATCCTCTCTTTCGGCGGTGGGGTAAAGGTAGAGCGGGAACATATACGCTATCCCTTTGTTACTTAGTGTTACTCTTGATTCTATGATATTCTGCGCAACAAATGCATGATGAAATATTCCTTCAGCCACCTGACGAACGCTAACCAACGCCATATTCTCACCCGCCAGCATATGGCGCATGACCTCTGGACGGGGCATACAGATAAATCCACGCGAGCGACCGGTATAGTACGTGTGGCGCACATCGAAAGGCCTGTAGAGAATCCTCACAATATGATCCCGCGTCGGCCCGGAAACAAGAAGGTCTTTTTGGGCTAGAGTCACCTTCCAGTCTCGCGTGTCCTTGCCCAGTTTGTATCCTTGCCGAGCCAGTTCAGGTTCCATCCGAGAGAAGACGGTAACCGTTTTCCAGACCAGCTCCGGCGACCAGTGAATAGTCAATTCGTCGCGGGCGGTGACAATGCCAACGCCATTAAGTGGAAAAACCTCTGTTACTGCCATATACTTTTGATAACGTTGAAACCCGATTTCCTTCCGCGGCACAAACAGGTAGAACGGCGAGGCGGGCTTTAACTTGCGCCAGTTAGTGCGCTTAAGGTCGTGAGCGTCGAGCCAGGTATACTTCTTTTCCCGCGCGCCCCACAGATTGGCGTGATGCAGGATGGCGTCGCTCTTCGTCTTTTTTCCGCCGCGCTTGATGAAGAAAGCAATGGCCACGCCCTGTTGAATATCGAAGATGTTCTTATCAGGGCTGCCGTCGGGACAGGTCTCTTTCTTCAGCGAATTGCCGTGCAGATCAAGGATATAAATGTCATCGAACGTTCGCATCAAGCTCTGACGCATGCCTCGAAACGTCGGGTTATCGAGATAGCCATGATTCGTAATCATTCCCACAACGCCACACCCAGCCTGCTCGATCTTCCACTGGGCAAAACGCAGGAACTTCACGTAGTCGTCCTGTAGCCATTTTGGATTCTTCTCGCCGAGCGACTCCCCGTCCACTTGCTTGTAGTCTTCGATCAGTCTCCGAATCCATTTACCCTTGTTGCTTGAATGGCCCGAATATGGAGGATTGCCGAAGATAACAAGAATGGGTGTCCGTGTCTTGATCTTGCCGGCGAGGCTGGATTCCTCTGACAAAGCGGAAAAACCCGGCAGACGACTCTGTTCGAGTTCATCAGTGTCGAGCGTGTTCGTGAGATAGAACGGCATACGCTCGTCATCGCGGAGACGGTGGCCGAGTTCTTCGAGAATGAAACTCATCTTGAGGTGACCCACGGCGTAGGGGGCCATCATCAACTCGAAAGCGTAGAAGTTCTTGAGGATATGCCGCTGGATAAAATTCTCGCGCCCACCGCTGCCGTACTTGGCCTCGAACTCAGCGACGGCCTCCCGCACGGCGCGAGCCACGAAGGTCATGGTGCCCGCTGCCGGATCGAGCAGCGTAACGCCATCGGAGGCCAGGCCGTCGCGTTGGTCGAACTCGGTCTTGAGGAGATCGTGTAGTGAGCGGACGATGTAAGAGACCACCGGTTCGGGCGTGTAGTAAACGCCGCGGCGCTCGCGCTCGGCGGGGTCGTATTGCGCCAAGAAGGTCTCGTAAAAGTGAACGATAGGATCGCTACCCTTGCCTTCATGATAGTAGCGGTCGAGGATGCCAGGCGCATCAGCCACGGCTAGAACTTCGGCAATGTCGTCCACGCACCAGGCGAGTTGTTCGGGCAGATCGCCGAGCGAGATGAAGCGGAATATATCGCGCAGAACACTGATGGTGTGCGGGATATTGTCGAAAGCGACGCGGCGGCTGAATCCGTCCCCAGTTCGAGTCCGGGCGGTAAAGAGTCCGTAGGTAATGGTCTGAGCGAAAAGATCGGCGAAGTCCTTTGGCGCCAACGTACCGATGAGGTATATCTGGAATGCTTCAAAGAATCCGAACAACACGCCCGGCGCGTTCTTTTCCCGCTCAAGTTGCTGAGCGATAACATCTCGCAGGAAACGAGTGCGTTTGGCCAGTTCGACGGCAAGGGATTCCGCCGTGAACGTCTTTGGCAGCGAGAAACCGAGAAAATGATCAAGGAGAGCATGTAATTCGTCTGGTTTTTCCAGCGGCGGTACCGCGCGCAATTGATTGAGAATCATGGGTCGAGCGGCAAGGACAGTCTCCACGCGCTCGCCGTTTCGGTACAGCCGGAACTCAAGGAAGTTAGTCAGAATGAGATTTGGGAACGTGGAGCGATAGCGTGTAAGCTGTTCGGACTCCTCGATAATGTCCAAGCGATCTTCCGTCGGTTTCTTGGCTTCGATATAGCCGATGATACGGTCTGCGCCGTTCCATAGGCGAAAATCGGGGTTCCCGGCATCGGTGGGCTTGGGAAGGGTCGTGACGTGGACATGCGTCCGCCCGGTTGCCTTGGCCATAGTCGCCAGCATTTCGGCCAGCGCTGGATAAAAACTTTCCTCCCTCGCGTCGCCTTGCAGGGTCACATCGGAAAGCTCTTTAAGGTACGTGGTGAATACTGATTTGTTGTCTATCTTGTCCATATTATCCGTCGTTACTGTTATTGCGCCCGCTTTTCCAATAATGGTAGATAACAAACACTGCCACCAGACTCAGCACGATAAACAGTATTATTTTACTCTGCGCCAGCCAATCTCGCACTACGGAGCCGAAGGCGTAAACTAATATGATTGAAACCGGACAAGAGATCAACGCGCCCATCAGGTCAAAGAAGAAGAACCGCCAGTAGCTCACACCCATAGTGCCCGCCAGGAAGAATGTCGGCATTCTCAGACCCGCCAAAAAACGCACAAAAAAGACAGTTTTCGCTCCGTGCTTGCGAAAGAAATTTCTTGTAGTCTCCAGCTTTCTGGGTGTCAGATAACGGCGAAAGAAGCTTTTGGTTAGAAAATCCGCGCCATAGCGACGACCGACGAAGAATGGAATCGAATCGCCCGCCATGATGCCAATCACTCCCACAACGCACAGCAGCGCCACTTCCACGTGCGTGACGCTCAACGAATGCGCCGCAAATCCCACCGCTAGAAACACTATTTCTTCGGAGATCGGGACGCCCATGCCGCAGAGAATCAGCACGAATACAGTCAAAAAATAGAGAATCACAACGCCATGTGCGGAAAATAATTCAGTGAACCACTGTTCCACGTGTCATTACCTCGTAGCGCAGGCTAAGCCGCAACCGTAGGGGCACGGCATGTCGTGCCCCTACACGTAATGACCATACCTTAAACTTCTCCGCCCTGCAATCGCATAGCACGGCCAGGCCGCAACAAAAAGCGTAACATAAAAGAATTGTAACCGTTCAGGCTGTTTTTCCACAGAGAACACAGGAGACACAGCTGATTTTATTTTTTGTCCATATAATATTTAAGTCGCTACTTCTGAAAAATAGACTCGATTCCTCGTGGGGATCAGATCTGGAAGTCTGATACTACGCTGCCACAGTGTGGCTGGCTGGAAGCCGGTGGTGACTCAGGATAGCTCATCATTTCGAATGCGCACTATCTCTTGTGTGGGCCGAAAGCCACAATCACTACGCATCGTGTCCTTTAGCTATTCGGATACACTACCAGATTTTGCGTGAAACGCTCGGTCGAACGATCACTTGGGCTGTTGATCGAGCTGTCAATCATTGCTGGTCTCATGAAAAAATTTGCGCAGCGTTGGCTTTGACATAAAATGCAAAAGTTCAGTTTTTACTTTCAAACTCGTTCCGGCATATCCTTCAGTCCGCCGGTGTCGCCATGACTCTTGCCGTCTTGGAAATGTTCCAGAAAATGGCGATAGATTGGCGACGGCAAATAATCCTTCACCACGCGCGCCCAATCTTTTGGTCCGACCAGTCCCTTGACAAAACCTGAAGATATCTCACTCAGTTCACGAGGCGGCATCAAGAATACGGTGGCAATGGCGGAGTTCAGGTCAGTATTGACATAACACATCGCCCGTTCGTATTCGTAATCGTGAGAATTGCGAATACCTCGCAGGATGTACGCCGCTTGAATCTGTTGAGCATAGTGAAACAGATACATGTTGCTGAAGTGATCTAACCTGACGTTGGCGATGTCGCTGGTGCATTTGCGCAAAAATTCGAGGCGCTGTTTCAGGCTGAAAGTATACTTTTTTTCGGGATTGATGCCGATGGCCACGATCAATTCGTCAAACATCTCGGCGCCGGTACGGATCATGTACATGTGACCGTTGGTGATGGGATCGAATGATCCGGCGTACACTGCGCGGCGGCGGACTCGTCCGCGTCTTTGATTTGCCATGCTGCTATTGTAACCATTCAGTGCCAGGATTTCAAAGGCCAACTACACGATTACAAAATGTATTTTGGCGCGGATTAAAAACTAGCTTTTTTACCCGCACCCAGTATAATTAAAGCGATGGAGTGGATTGATCGGCAGGAATTCAGATATGCAGAACAAAATTTTAGCGATTCGGATTATAGCTGAGCTATGGTTGTTTCAATTACACATGACGACGGCCAGAATACTCACATCATGCCTTAAAGTGCTCCTGGCAATCAGTTATGGTATTAGCCGTGCGGAGTTCCGCAGTGGCTGGTTGCTCATCAGATTATTCAGGTGCCATCGCGCCAGCGCAACAGATTGGCAGTTTAGGGCGTTCTACTTGACCGTCGTTTTCCGATTGCTACTATTCTTAATTCTCGCTTTGCTATGGCAGTGCGTAGTTAACGCTACCGCAATTTGTATTGCTCTCTTATTGGGTGGCAAAATATCGTTCCGGTGGCCCATAGCGAAACTTATTGCGGATTTTTCCGCAGTTTTCGAGAAATATAGTCCCATGCCATCACTGCGAAAATTTTTATTTGGAGAATAATTGCTTCAAACAGAGGTGGCGGAGTTTAACAACCTGTTATCGTGGTATGGTGGCTGAATGGAACTGATTATCCATCGTGGGGCAAAAGAGATCGGCGGTTCTTGTGTCGAGCTGAGATCACAAGGACATCGACTGATTTTAGACTTTGGGTTGCCTCTGACAGATGACAAGGGACAGCCTTTCAAGTTGGATCGTTGCTTGGACATTCCCGCTCTAATCGGTCGCGGAGTGCTGCCGGATATTCCAAATTTTTACTGCAACAGCAAGCCGGACCCAAATATTACGCTGGTGATTTCGCATGCGCACCAGGACCACTACGGCTTGGCTAGGTATGTGCATCCTGAAGTTTCGAAGTATGTCACCAAAGGAACACTTGCATTACTGACAGTCAGTTGCGTGTTTCTGCCTAATCCGGTTATTCTTGAGAATACGAAGCGCCTGTCCAAAAAACTCGATCTAAAGCCATTCCTTATCGAGACGTACCCCGTGGATCACTCCGCTCCAGACGCCGTGGCGCTTTCGATCAAAGTTGAAGGCAAAACCGTGATTTACACTGGTGACTTCCGCGCCGGTGGGCCGCGGAACTACTTATTTGCACGCCTTAAACAAGATCTGCCTCGCGGCGCAGATTTCTTGCTGTTGGAAGGAACTATGTTGTCTCGGGACAACGAGCCGGAGTATTCGACAGAACACGATGTTTACGAGAGCATGATGGATATCTTCAAAAAGAAAAGTAACGTAGCGTTCGTCTTCTGCTCGCCACAAAATTTGAACCGAATAGTTAGCATATATAAAGCGGCCAAGCACAGTGACTGCTTGATGGTAATAGACTACTACACAGCCCTCACGCTGCATTTACTGAAAGACATTTCTAAGAATCTCCCACAGTATGATCACAAAATAGTTCGAGTGATAAAATGGGAGACGCAACGAAAAAAGCTCACGACAAAAGGGCACGACTTCTCGGATTTTGCGGACAAGGTTGATGCGAAAAGTCGTATTACGATGGATGAGATTATCTGCCAGCGCAAAAAGATCGTACTGCTGACGCGATCTAACTCGACCCTCGATGTGCTGATCAAGAGACTTCCTCCGCAAGGCTTAACGGCGATTTGGTCAATGTGGGAAGGATATTGGAAAACTGACTGCTACGCGCGGTCAGTTTGCAAGAAGCACGGCATTACTGATCGGAAAATTCACGCGAGCGGCCACGCATCACGTGCGCACTTGCAAGAATTGCTTGATGCCGTGAAACCAAAGAGCATAATTCCAATCCATACCCAATGCGCTCAAGAATACCCCTCAATCTTCTCTAATCATTCCGTTAGATGTTTGAAGGATGGAGAGTGGTTGAATACGAAATAGGTGACTGTCTTTATTTTCGAGTTTGGTCGTTAGCAGCTCAAGAGTTGTTTTTGGAGGTGAAATGTGTTAATAATCGGCTATGGAGAAGACGCACTTACATATTGGGCGATTACGTCACAACTTGACAAAATATTGCTGAAGCTGAATGATCCAAGTCGGCCGGCTGATGCTACTGTGATTTATCGCCCAAGTTTTGGTCGGGGGGGTGGCGCCAATTTTGGCGAATTTGATGCGATTCTGGGAACGCAACACGCCATCTATCTGGTTGAGAGTAAATGGGATGCTGATAATACGATTGAGCTTCCGGACGAGCAAGTTCGCCGGCATGATATCATGCAGTGGTATTTAAAAACTTGGCGAGAGAGTTGTCTGCAGAATTGGCAGACCGTTACGAAACAGGACATGGCTTTTCAAGATACGTTTCCAAATAAAAAGATAGCACCCGTAGGTAGCCGCTTGGCACAGAATTTAGAGTTCATCTTGGATAAATTGAGTAATTGCGGTACTTCGGTGCGAAATATACTCTTGTTTATGGTGCAAGAGAATAGTGCCAAACCAAACATAGTACCGCCAGACTCTTTTGATTTAGTAGTGTTGAAGTATCCACCGTTAGTTCCGTCGGGATATGTTCAAATGTAAAATCTTAAGGCTGGCTGGGTCGAGTGCCGAAGGCACAAGAAGCCCATCATCTGACTTTCGACTTCATTAAAAAACGTCCAATTTTCAAGGTGGCCACGATCACGGAATCCCCACTTAATATGTTGAATCCATGTCTTTCCAAGCTGATAGGTCCGCTGTTACGCCCGTGCAAATCCTAACAAGCGCCAGCTTTTTGAAATTTTAGCCAATTCGCCTGTATTATAGAATATGAAATTTGTTTAATAAAATGACTAGCGAAGAATGATTCGCTATTATGCTAAAAGACGAATCACTCGAAGATTTCATGGAATCTTCGATATGATGGAAGATAAAAGTTTTGCCAGCGTCAAATTCAGCTATTAGCGCCTATCGTGAAGGGCCATGGTACTGGGTCTACTTGCGCCCGCGCTGGAAGCTCTTCACTGCACCAGCGAAGACACCGGACGAAAATATCGGCCACCCAGATTTCTGGGCTGGGCAGATCACGCCGGTCGTGGCGGAACACTACTCGCTTTCAGAGGCTAATCGCCGCAGAATCGCGAACGCGCCTTATGGAATGCCAAGAGGCCGGGTCTGCCAAATCCGGCCTTGGGAGTCGGTGGTTTATTTTGGCGCCGATATGCCGCATACTCTGCGTATTTTGAACAAAAGATTAGCCGTCGAAAATGCGTTCAAGGCAACGCCAGCCGTGTGGCGATTGGATGAACATGAATGCATGCAGGAAGCGGATCGTTCGCTGTTGGCAAATGTTCTTGGCTTGTAACAGATCGCGTCATGATTGAGCAGAACAGACGAGAAAACAGTCGTTGTAGTACTATCATGTCAAAAAGTTAGGGATCGTTTTGAGGGTGGGTGTTTCCGTAGCGGTTCCTAATGGTCTCATATATAAATTATCAGCTACTTTGCATTAGTTGTACTGAACTCAATAGTTAAAATGGAAGCTCATGTTGGCAAGTGTGTGCAATAACGTAGGGGCACGGCAGGCCGTGCCCCTACGGGCGCACGGGATTTCACACATTTACCAACATGAGCCAAAATGGAGTCAATAACGATGCCTGCGCCCAGCTTCTGTCATCTGCATACGCATACTCAATACAGCCTGCTCGACGGCGCCTCTCGTCTCCACAATTTGATCCAACGAGCGCGCGAAATGAATCAGCCGGCGCTGGCCATTACTGACCATGGCAACATGTTCGGCGCCATGGAATTTTACAAAGCTTGCCAGAAAACTTCGCAAGAGACGGAACAGGACGGCCTCCCGCCGCTCAAGCCCATACTCGGTATGGAAGCTTACATAGTGCCTAATGGCGAAAGTCGCACTAAGCGTGAGCGAATCGAAGGTGAGTACGATCATCACCTGCTGCTCTGGGCGTCCAATCTCGATGGCTACAAAAATTTGATGAAGCTATCCACTTACGCTTATAAAGAGGGCTTCTACTATCATGCGCGCGTAGATCGCGATTTACTAGCGCGGTATAGTCAGGGCCTGCTGGCCTCCTCCGGCTGTATCGGCAGTGAAGTTCCGCAGACGATTCTTCGAAAGGATTACGCTGCGGCGTATAAACAGGCGGGAATTTATCAGGAAATCTTCGGCAAAGAGAATTTCTACTTTGAGTTACAGAACCACTGCGCCGTATTGGCAGATTCGCCCGCGGCGACTGACGCGCAGCGCGAACTGGCGTCATCTCAGAAAAAAGTCAATGAGGCCATCATCAAGATAGCGCGCGAACTGGGCGGAAAACTGATCGCCACCAATGACAGTCATTACGTTGACCGCTCTGACGCCAAAGCGCACGACGTCTTGCTGTGCATCGGCACCGGCAAGCTGCTCTCCGAATCCAACCGTTTGAAGTTTGCGTGTGATGAATTCTATCTAAAGAGCAGCGAGGAGATGGCGCGTCTGTTCGACGAGAGCGCGCCGGCGGCGCTGTCTAACACGCTGGAAGTAGCGGAACGCTGCACGTTGGATCTGAAGTTCGGAGCATACCATTTCCCAAAGTTCAAAATTCCCGGCGGCGAGGACCAGAATCAGTATTTTCGGCGGCATGTGGAGGAAGGATTGGCGCGGCGGTATGGGCAGCCCATTCCAAAACATGTTCAGGCACGCGCGGACGAAGAGCTGCGAGTGCTGAAGCAAATGGGCTTCGTCAGCTATCTGCTCATCGTCTGGGATATTATTCGCGAAGCCGGCGTGCGCGGCATCCCGGTCGGTCCGGGTCGCGGCAGCGCCGCCGGTTCTATCGTTTGCTACGCGTTAGGCATCACTAATCTCGACCCGTTGCGTTATCAACTGCTCTTCGAGCGCTTTGTAAATGAAGGACGCAATGAGATGCCGGATATTGACATTGATTTTTGCCAAAGTCGTCGGGCTGAGGTGATGGCTTACGTTCAGGACAAATATGGCCGCGACTGCACCGCCAACATCATCACATTCTCCACCATGCAAGCTAAAGGCGCCGTGCGCGATGTCGGGCGGGTTTTAAATCGTGAATTAGCCGAGGTAAACCGGATCGCCAAACTTATTCCGGCCGTGCCTGGAAGAACAATTCTCCTGCAAGCCGCGCCGCCGTCTCGCAACCCGGAAGACGAAACGCATTATGCCGTGGATGACGAGCCGGAATTGGCGGCGCTCTACGAAAAAGACGCGACGACGCGCGAATTGCTTGACTTGGCGCGTAAATGCGAAGGTACCGCACGCAACGCCGGCTGTCATCCAGCCGGTCTGGTTATTGCCGACCAGAATGTCGTCGAGTACTGTCCGCTATGCGTGGATAAAAACGGCACGACGCTGACGCAATACGAAATGGCTCACCTCGACTCGGTAGGGCTGCTTAAAATTGATTTGCTCGGCCTCGAAACGCTCACAAAAATTGCCATGGCCATCCGACTGATCAAACAGCGGCGCGGTGTTACTCTGGACTTGGAGAAAATTCCGCTCGACGACGTTAAGACTTACCAACTGCTTGGCCGCGGTGATGCGCTGGCTGTGTTTCAGTTTGAATCTCCGGGCATGCGGCGATTACTGATAGATGCGCGCCCCGATTGTTTAGAAGATCTGGTGGCGTTGAACGCCATGTACCGACCTGGTCCGTTGCAAAATATTCCCAGCTTCTGTGCGCGCAAACACGGTCGCGAACCGATTGAATATCTGACGCCGCAACTGGAATCCATTCTGAAAGATACTTACGGGATCATCGTTTATCAGGAACAAGTGATGCAGATCGCCAATCAACTTGCCGGATTCACGCTCTCCGAAGCGGATACGTTGCGCAAGGCCATGGGCAAAAAAATGCCCGGCTTGATGGAAAAGTACGGCGCGCGTTTTCTGAAGGGCTGTGCCGAAAGAAATGTTGACGAAACTAAAGCGGTCGCGTTGTACAATTTAATTCTTGAATTTGCCAAGTACGGATTCAATCGTTCGCACGCCACGGCTTACGCGCTGTTGGCTTATCAGACCGCCTACTTAAAAACGCATTACTCCGCCGAGTTCATGGCGAGCAATCTTTCGCTGGAACAAGGCGGACCGAAGAAGAGCAAGGTCGTCGAGTACATTGACGAAGCTCGGCGGATGGGACTGGATGTGCTGCCGCCGGACATTAATCAATCCGGTGTGTACTTCGGCATCGAAAACGAGAAATTGTTGCGTTTTTCGCTGGGCGCTATCAAAGGCGTAGGTGAAAAAGCGGTGGAAGCAATCGTGGCTGAACGACAGAAGAGCGGCTCGTTCAAAGACCTTTACTCTTTCTGCGAACGAGTGGACAGTCGAGCCGCCAATCGCGCGTGCGTGGAAAGTCTGATCAAAGCCGGCGCGTTCGATTCGATATCAGATGACTATGATCGCGCGGCGCTGCTGGCCGCGCTGGAAGACGCGCTGGCTTACGGCATCCGCCTGCGCGAAGATCGCCACTCCGGACAAGGCAGTCTCTTTGGCGATGACACTTCTCAACTCTCCGCGCGACCGCGAATGCCGCAAGTCGCCGCATGGACGGAGAAACAGCGACTGGATCAAGAGAAAGCCGTTCTGGGTTTCTACTTCTCCGGTCATCCGCTGACGGAAGCTCGCGAATTGGTGGAAGGGCTGTCGTCCTGCTCGATAAAATCGCTGAGCGAGATTCCAGAAGGCTATGTGGTGTTGATCGGCGCCTACGTCAATCAGCTTGACACCAAGATCACTCGCGCCAAAGGCGAAAAAATGGCGGTATTGAACGTGGAAGACTTCACCGGCAATACGCAAGTGGTCATCTTCCCGCGCGCTTATGAGAAATTTAAGAATCTGTTGCAGCCGGATCAGATTCTATTTTTCTACGGCAAGACAAAAATCAGCGACTACAATGCCGCGACGAGCAGCCGCGCGGATGCGGAGAACGACGAAGTGCCGACGGTTACTATTATGTCCGACGAAATTCTGACAGTCGAGGCGGCGGCGCAGCGATTTATTGGCGAAGTGAGCTTCAACCTGAGCGCGGAGTTCAACGGCCATGACCATGCAGAGGCGCAGGCTCGATTCCGATCATTGCTTGGCATTTTGAAAAACTATCCGGGCAAAACGCCGGTATATTTTAATCTGGAACTCGACAATGGACCGGGCGCGCCGGCGGTCGTGAGTGTGCGTGCCGGTGACAACGTGCGAATCAGCCCCGCGCCAGAATTATTTGTTTCACTGCGCAACCTGCTGAAGCCCGGCAGCATTCGCGTAACCAGCGAAAGCAGCCGCCCAAAAAAGGCCGAAACGCCGGCATGGAAACGACGTTAGCCCGCATCCTCCAGCAGCTACGGATATTACTTTGATTTGAACTCTGTCAGAACATTTGATATAAGGATAAACTATGAAAATCAACGCTTACGCCATAGACGATTTCTCGGCCGATTTGCGATCAGACATGACCGTGGACGATATGCGGAATAATCCGGAACTCCTCAAGCGAGTGTACCAATTCACCTCGCTCCTCTATAACCAGGCCGATAAAAAACTTTACTGCGGAGTGACTAACTTCGACTCCGACATATTTCACACCTTCGACCCGGTGAAGAAAAAGTTCCGGAGCCTCGGGTACCAGAAGCGATTCAAGCCGGCCACGCAATTTGACATTAAAATCCATCGTTCTCTGGAGCTTGACAAGGCCACGAAGAGCATCATATCCATCTCATCGGGGTTGCATGACCCAAGCGAATACCTTGATGCGCCCGGCTCCCACCTCTTCAGATATTGCTGGGAGACCGACACATACGAAGACTTGGGCCGGCCAATAGATCATGAGTACACCCAGACCATCACATTCGATCCCAGTCGACAGATGGTCTACGGGTTTACGCTGACATATTTCAGCTTCTACGCATTTGATCTGCGCACACGGCGGACCATCTTCCACACCCGACCCCAATCTATCACTCACGTCTCGGCCGTGGATGACAGCGGATGCATCTGGTCAACTTGGCACCACATAAAACACTGGCTCTTCAAGTACAATCCGGCCACAAATGCCTGTACTTATTTCAAATACGGGTTTCCGGAAAAGCCCACCAGCCTCATGTACGCGGGCGCCGGACCGATTGATCGCATGATCAACATCGGCGATGGGTTTCTCTATATCGCGTTGGAGACCGGTTCGCTCTACAAGCTCGATCCCGGCACAGCCCAAGTGGAATTTCTGGGCCGCGGCGCGCCCATCACTCGTCTGCCAGGTCTCATCAAAGGCATAGATAAGGACACACTACTCTGTGTCACCGGTGACCTCAACGTCACATACCTCATGGAATACCATCTGAAAAAGCGATCTTTTACTACCCTGTGCGAAGTGAAGAACAAAAAGAGTCAGTGCTTTCGTCCCCACGACATTGCGGTTGTCGGTAGCACGATCTACATTGCCGAGACCGACAACCCCAAGGGCGGGTGCCGGCTGTGGGAAGTGGAAATGTAACGAGGCTCAATATCATAGCTTATTCCCAGAGGTTGCCGCTATGTTTCAGTGCTTGTCCTAAATTAAGAATTTTGCTGTTCTCGGATTTAGGCACTTCGAACTTTGAAGCTGCGATTGGACTATCAAGTATAAACTCTTCAACGTAAAACTCTAGTGTGAACATGCCATCCGGCGAATGCAGTTTGACGCAACCTGGATAGATCAGTGGACAATTTTGTTCGGCGGCGAGTTCCGTATTTGATTCGGGGAAACGATAGTCGGAATATGTGACAATCCCGACTTCACGTCCGAATTTATCATAGACTTCCATCATTTCGACGCAGGCGGATTCCGGCGCCAGAGTAATCCGGCGAGAGCGACGTCGGATGAAGTTCGGCTTCTCCAGCACGCTAATCACTTCCCGCCCATTCTGATACGTTACTCGATATTCGATGGCTCCGTCCGACCAGGCGCGAGGAAAGAACAGGTCGCGCGCGCGCCCGACGTGAGCGATTAGCGAAAGCTGGCATTGCGAATTATTCAGAAGATCCTGCCGCTTGCCTTGAAAGTATCGCGATTTAAGCGGCAACCATACATCCACTGTGTTGTTGTGATTGGCCATATCCAGGATGATTTTGCCGGTGCTGGCGGTGAGTTGCAGGCGCAAATTGCCGTCTTTGTCGCCGAGATAGACGCCGGTCAGCGGCGTTTCTTTATTCTTTTCATTGTTGCGCAAGATAACATTCAGACGCGCTACCACAGTTTGCGCGCTGAGATGTCGTTCGTTGAGTTCGTCCATCACTTTCATCAGTGGCGAGCGCAGATAGACGATTCGCGAGCCGTCGTAACGATAGACTGCCTCGTTTATATGGCAACCGGACAGCGCCACCAGCAACAGCGCTGGAAGCAATCGCTTAATCCATTTTTCCATCAGCATGAAACTGCTCCGCTAAATGGCGAAGTAACGCGCGCTGACGAATAGCAGCAACGCCAGTATTGAAGTTATAAACATCAAGGCATTTGCGCGCCAGATGTGGTCGCGATGCGGCGGTTCAATCGGCTCGCCGATGAATGGTTTCAAGATCGCTTCTCCATCGTAATAATTTTGACCACCGAGTTGCAGGCCAAGAGCGCCGGCGACGGCAGCCTCGGACAAGCCGGAGTTTGGGCTTTCATGCTTGCGTCCGTCGCGCCAGCAAATGCGCAACGCTTGAACCGGCCTATAGAAAAGAATCGCCGCGGCCGGCGCCACCAGCAACGCGGTCAGACGCGCGGGGATGTAGTTGGCGACATCGTCCAAACGCGCCGAAGCCCAGCCAAATTTCAAGTAGCGTTCGGTCTTATATCCGAATGTGGAGTCCAATGTATTGATAGCTTTGTAGATCAACGCGCCTACCGGGCCGCCGATTACTCCAAAAAAGATTGGCGCAGTAACGCCGTCAACCATGTTTTCCGCCACGCTCTCGACCGCGGCCCGCACAACGCCGGGTTCGTCAAGTCGCTCGGTGTCGCGGCCAACGATCAGGCTCACTCGCTTTCGCGCCTCGGGCAGATCGCCCGCCTTGAGCGCTTTGTAAACATTATGACTGTGCCGGGCCAAGTCGTGCGCAGCGATGGTTGTGTAGAGCAACAGAATCGAGATCACGTCAGCGGCGATAGGATGCCAGTGCTCCGCGCCAACGATTATCGCCCACGCAATTCCACCAACGCAGCCAACAATGATCATCCAGACGATGATTCCGGCGAGCCAAGCGTTTGGGATCAGTTTGCGGCACGGCGTTTCCAGCCGGAGCGCGCAGCGGCCGATAATTTTTACTGGATGCGGCAACCAGACCGGATCGCCTAACAACAAATCCAAGCCGAATGCAATAAGGATTTGGTATTCCAGTCTCATCGCAATCCCATCATCTGATAAATCTCGCTCATTTTTACACTGCGGCGCACAGTCTCAGCCAGCCGCTCAAACGCCGGTTCGAGATCGTAATTGGCGCAGACCTTGCCCAGCGCGGGCAGTCCTTTACGTTTGCGTAATCGGTCAACGAACCAGCGCCGGAATTCATCCGCGTCGAAAACCCCATGCAAGTAAGTGCCCCAGACGCAACCGTCATCTGTCGCCGCGCCAAGGATGGCGCCGTCGTCACGTTGAATAATCGGTTGCGCGCGGCTGGTGTCGCTCTGGCCATGATGGATTTCGTAACCATGAACTGGCAAACCGGACGGCAGATGTTTTGCTGTCGCGCGCGTCAGCGTTTTATGAGGCGCCATCATCGTGGAAAGCGCAAGCAGTCGCAGACCCGCAACGGTTGACTGGGCAGACTCAATATGTTGCGGATCGTCAATTCGCTCGCCCAGAATTTGAAACCCGCCGCAGATGCCAACGATCTCAGTTTTGCCGGCGACCGCCAGTTCACGAATACGTCCGTCAAGCTCCTTATGTCGCAGATATTCCAGATCGCCAATGACGTTTTTGCTGCCGGGCAAAATGATTGCATCGGGCGTTGATAGCTCCTGCGCAGACCGGACAATCCGCACACGGACGTCCGGCTCCAATCGCAACGAGTCAAAATCGGTAAAGTTCGAGATGTGCGGCAGATCAATTACCGCGATCTCGACCGAATTTTGCAACCGTTCACCGCAATCGCGCAGAGGACGCCGATCATCATAGTCGCCATTTTTAAACGATACGGAATCTTCTTCCGGCAACCCCAACACTGGCAGATAAGGCACAACGCCGAGCACCGGCCGTCCAGTGTGACGAAGAGTGTAATCCAACGCATCGGCGAGCAGCGATTCATCGCCGCGAAAACGGTTGATAATGAAACCGCGCAGAAGCGCGCGTTCCCACTCGGCAAGAACCTCCATGACGCCGATAAACGAGGCAAACACTCCGCCACGATCAATATCGCCGACCAACAGCACCGGCGCGTTGGCGTAGCGTGCCATGTTCATGTTCACAATATCGTGACTTTTTAGATTTACTTCGGCCGGACTGCCTGCGCCTTCCAGCACGATGGCGTCGTATTCGTCAGCTAGCGTATCGAACGCGTTCTTTACGTTTTTGAACACTTCAGACTTGTAGTGGATATACTGCGAGACATTCATGTTTCCAATCGGCTTGCCGTTCACTATGACCTGCGCGCCGGTGTCGGAGTTGGGCTTGAGCAGGACGGGATTCATACGCGCATCAGGTTCAATGCGGCACGCCTGCGCCTGAACAACTTGCGCTCGTCCCATCTCGCCGCCATCGCGCGTGACGAACGAGTTCAGCGACATATTCTGCGCCTTGAATGGCGCCACGCGATAGCCGTCTTGCAGCAGAATGCGGCACAGCGCCGC
>JAZDLP010000010.1:0-7406 GCA_043801885.1 Planctomycetota bacterium
ATCCGAGCCTCGCACGTAAGTACGCGGCGATATTCAAGTATTGCCCGCTCCCTAACGGTCTCGGCTCGGATAGCATGAGTTTGCTCTACCACGCTGGTCGGCCAATTACGCGCGGTATACTTCAAATCTGCGGTCATCTGCGGTTATCTGCGGATATATCTGCGGTCATCTGCGGATACATCTGTGTTTATCTGTGGATATATCTGTGATTTTTTTTTTAGCGATCTTGACGATTAGCGCATCGTTGTTCTCTTGTTTATTTTGCGTTGAATCAGCGCATAGCATTGTTCGGCGCGGAAGGACATGGGTTCTGTGAATAAAATTTGGTGAGTTTGTTCGGTCGTGATGATCGTTACCGTGCGCATATTCTCAACGTCATCTACGGTCATGGATACGTTAGTCACTTGAGCGTAATCAAGCGAAAGGACGCAGGCGGGTTCTTTGGGCAGAGTTTCGATCGCTTGATTAGCCAGTCGTATCAGCTCATTCTTGACCGCCGCCAATTCTTCTTTTTTAGTCTGTTCGAATTTGAAGTGTCGTAAGACTGAGACCACTTTGACGATCGTGCCGCCCATCTCGTAAGCTTGCCTGCCGCTATCCGGGTCTATCTCGCCGACTCGCACCATGACTAATCGGTCTCGCCTCAGGCAGCCGTAGCAGAAACATCGCGTACTTCCGTGATAGAAGGCTTGAAAAGAAATACCCAGGTCGGTATGCGAGGAATTCTTTGTATCCGCTGGCGCGAACTTCAACGCGGTCATGCGATCTTCGGCCCGGCTCAGTTCGATGTTGGAGTAACCGCCGATCTTGCGAGCCAGTTCAAGGAATCGCGCATAAAGCACGCTACCGCGCCGTTTGTCCTTGCCGTGGTACTCAGTCCGGTCGTACAATCGCGCCAGTTCACGATAACCTTCCGGATCTTCAGAGTTGATTTTGATGTAATTGTCCAAAGCCGCAATCGCCTTGTCGAAGCGACCAGCGCCCGCCCAGGCGATGGCTTGCTCCGTCAGCAACCGCAAACCGCGGCAATTGGTTTCCAATTCTTGACCATGCGCCAGAGCGCAGCCAACGCGCTTGTTCCAATTGCTACACAGCAGACAGTCGCCAAGACCTTTGATCTTCTGTTCCGGCGATACCGGAATCTCCGTCACCAGTCCCTCAGCAAATTCGCATCGGCCTCGTTCTATTTTATATGACCAGCGTCCGTCTGGCAGTTTCAGAAAATTCTCATGTATTTTGATTGTTCGCAATTTGCCCGATGAACCCGGCCGCGGCGGCGGCCCGAAGGGGGGAGTGCGCAACAGTTCACTCGGAGCACTGTGCGCTGCCGGAGTTACTTGCGGCGTCTCATGGGCGAGAGGCAGGCGAGACGTCTGCGGTACGGGCGTTGTGGCGACAACTATTTCAGATTGTTTGTTTTCAGGCGTCTTCTTGTTATGCAGCAGATTCGTCACGCGCTTTGACAGCGAGATTTCCGCCAGGTTTAAATTACTGGGGATGGCCGCCAGCGATTCCAGTATTTCCTGTGGCGATTGAAAGCGATCTGCCGGTGACTTGGCCATCATTTTCATGCAGATTTTTTCGACATCTGACGGAACTTCGCGAAATTTTGAGATTGGTTCCGGCGCCTCGTACTGGTGCTTAAAGATCAGCGCCGCTGCGTTGTCGGCGGTGAATGGCGGGCAGCGGCAAAGACATTCATACATTACACAGCCCAGCGAATACTGATCGGAACGAGCATCAATCGGCTGACCGACGCCTTGCTCCGGCGACATATACGCCGGAGTGCCCACGATCAGACTCTGCCGAGACAGGCCAAGTTCCGCGGCAATACCCTTGGCCAAGCCGAAGTCCATAACCTTCACCAGTCCGGACCTAGTCACCATAATATTCGCGGGTTTGATGTCCCGATGCACGATGCCATATTCCGCGGCCAGCGCCAACGCCTTGACCACTGAGCGGATGATCTCCAACACTTCATCCAGAGTAAATGAGACATCGCCCATACTGTGGAGAAGGCGTTCAATATCCATGCCCTCCACATACTCCATCGCGTAGTAAGGAATTCCCTGCCACTCGCCGACCGTAAGAATCTGGACAATATTTGGATGTACCAGCTTGGCCACGGTTCGGGCTTCGCCATAGAAACGTTCCGTGAAAACTGGATTTTCTTTGGCGCACGACAGAACTTTTATGGCCACCCAGCGATCAAGTGCGACCTGACGAGCTCGATAGACTACGCCCATACCGCCTTCGCCCAACAGCGAGTCGGCTACAAATCCTCCGATTCGTATCGGTTCGGTCATAAGGAGTCCTGCCTTTATTGCCTTAGTTTTATTTTCTCGATTGCTTGCGCCACCGATAATTCTTCTTGCTGCCGCGCGGCCAGGTTTTTTAACATAACAACACCTTTACCGACTTCATTACTGCCTAATATCGCGGCGTAAGGGATGCCTTTTTTGGCGGCTAATGCGAGCTGTTTGGCCATCTTCAGATTCTGCTCGTTGTCAATACATATCTCCGCCGCCACGCCCGCCGCGCGAAATTGGCTCAGCGTCTTCAGCGCCGCCGACAAACACTCCGCGTCCATTGGCGCCACGAGCACCTGGCTGGTCGCCGAGATTTTTTTGACACGGCCCAGTTCCATCAATCCGGCCAGCAGCCGGTCCAGCCCGACACTGATGCCCACCGCCGGCATGGGTCGGCCGAGATATCGGGCGATCAAGTTGTCGTACCGACCGCCGGACATAACGCTCCCGAAACCAGGCAGGTCAGGCAGGAACGTCTCGTAGACCGTACCGGTATAGTAATCCAAACCGCGGGCAATCGAAAAATCCAGTTTCAGACGCGCTGCGTCCTCCGCGCCGATTAGCTCGCCAGCGTAACTGCGCGCACGACGCAATTCGCTGCCGGCTTCCGCGGCCATCGTTCCAAGCTGTTCTTCCAGTTTAGCGAGCATTTCGTCGTCGCTGCCTGAGATGCCTACAAAACGCATGATCTTTTCGACTTGCTCGGAACTGCAATTCGCATCGGCCTTAAGCAACTCGCGGACACGCTCGACGCCCTGCGCGGCCAATTTATCAATGGTGCGCGAGATGGCCAATGTCTGTCGCTCGTCGGCGACGTTCAGCGATGCGGCGAGCGCGGCAAGCACTTTGCGATTGCTGTAGCGCACTTCCACATTCACACTCAGCGCCCGCATCACCGCAAAACCCAGCGCGATACATTCGGCGTCGTACAGCAACGAAGCCGAGCCGACGACGTCGCAGTCGCACTGGTAAAATTCACGGAATCGCCCGCGTCCAGGGTTCTCGCCCCGCCACACCGGCGCGATCTGGTAACGTTTAAACGGTTTTGGCAGATCCGGGTACTGCGCCGCCACGCGCGCCAACGGCACAGTCAGATCATAGCGCATGGATACATCACGTTCGCCTTGGTCGCGAAAGCGAAAGAGCAATTTTTCCGCGTCAGTGCCCATTTTGCCCAGCAAAATGTCGGAATACTCCAGCGCCGGAGTCTGTAGCGGCACAAAGCCAAACAATTCGAAGATGGCGATAACAGTGTTGATCATCCCCTGTCGCGCCAGCATCTCCTCAGGCAGATAGTCACGAAAGCCTTTCAAGGTGCGCGGGATGATGACTTCCTGTGACTTTGACGGAGTAAATTCCAGATTGGACATGTAGTCCTTAGCGTGGCCGAGCCGCGACCGTTAGGGAGCGGTTCGTAGGGGCGGTTCGCGAACCGCCCCTACACGGTTGCGATTATTGTTACCCGGATCCGCGACCATTAGGGAACGGCTCGGATAATTGCTGGGCAAAGTACGCCAAAAACGCTGTATGCTATAGACTCGCCAAAAAAGACCTTTTTTCCTTCAATCCGCAATCAAAAATCTAAAATTCCGACACTGTAGTAGCGAAGTCGGGAATTCCCCCCCTTAAAAAGGGGGGGCAAGGGGGGGTGTTCCAGTTGCCCACTCTCACCCCCCCTGTCCCCCCCTTTTCAAGGGGGGGAAAACAGATAGTGGCCGATTTACGTGCTACAGTGTCAAAATTCCCATATATTCTAACGCAATTTCCACTTTTTTGCTTTAGAATCCTTGCGCGCAATAGCCGCATACCGTCCGGCGCTGAATTTCTCATCCTTCAAGTCAAAAATAAACGACAGATTCAAATCCACCTTGGTGATGTTCGTGCCGGCGCTGGATACGGGCAGTCCGCTGCCGCCGTTGCCTTCGGCCACTACGTTTATCATTTGCAGATTAAAGGCGCCGGTCTTTGGATTAAAGGAAAACTTTTTTAACCCGGAAGTACCCGCGCGCGCCACAAATTTGAGTTTATCATCAGCATCCTTGAACTGTCCCACTGGTATCCCCAGCGAGTAATTGCCGATGATAAACCGTAGTTCGCCGACCGGCGACAGTTTGAGCTTGCCACCGTTTGGTTTGACGATCCGACCTTTGATCGAGAAAGTGTGTACTTTCAACTTGGTCTTGACTTTTTCAGCCGCCGAGAATGATTGCACCTGGAACGAGCCGGAGACTTCCTTGCCATCGCCCAGAAAAGCATAACTGCCAGTGCCGCTCTGATCTTTGGTCGCGCGATATAAAACACCGACGATAGATGTCTTGGAGAACGTGCTGATCGTTACCGTCACAGGCACTTCGATAATTATCGCCGGTTTAATGGTTTCATTGTGCGCGCCGATGGCGTCCAACTTCGTTCGCAGATCCGTATTGATCGCCAGGAAGTCGAACACCCCGTTATGCGGATCAAGAACAAACTGGCGGTCAGTCGAAGCGGACTGTCCCTTGGCGTCCAACTGAAATGACTGCGACCAGTCGCCAATTCTCACGGTGGCGGTCAGGCTGGCCAGCGAATCCGGCAATTGTCCCGCGTCCAATACGCCGCGCACACGCGCTTTATCAGCGCCGGTCAGAACAAAATTCAAGTTGAGCGAGACGCTATTGATGAACAATCCGGGCACCATGCCATCCATATTTTGCGTCGGCGTGCCTACACGTGTTGATTCGATATTGCCGACTCCAACCATGATCATTACTCGGTCATAGACAGTGTACGCACCCTTGGTCAGCGTTAGCATCGCGTAGTAAATACCATTGCTACGATAAATGTGAGAGACTGAAGTCTTGGTGGAGGAAGTGCCGTCGCCAAAATCCCACAGCAGTTTGTCGTAGGCGCCC
Organism: Planctomycetota bacterium; assembly: GCA_043801885.1. Lineage (GTDB taxonomy): Bacteria > Planctomycetota > SZUA-567 > H5-PLA8 > H5-PLA8 > JAZDLP01. The sequence continues at coordinate 5,201 of JAZDLP010000010.1, forward strand.
TGCGAAGTGGAGGCGTCAAAACTGACCGTGAGCGGCGCTTCGCCGCTGGTGGGACTGGCTTGCGCCACTGGCACTAACGCTGTGCCGCCCGATCCGGCTATGGTTGCGTCAACCAGCGCGGCGGCAATGTCGCACGCGTCACCTGGCTGTGGAGCGCCGTTGCGCCCATCCAGCCAAGTCACCAGGAACGAATTAAAATTAAAGGCTTGCGCCGCGACCGCGTTGCGTAGTACTCCGGCAGTGGCGGTATCTATTGTGAACGGGATCGGATCCATATCCTGACCGGCAAATGTGATTCGCTTACCTAGCAAGTGATATTCTGAGCTTGATACTTTTTCATTGCGCACCAACAGCCATTCATTAGTACCAGCGAACGCGGGCGCATACTGATCCAGCGACGAGATCGGCGAGACGCCCATTATGGCAAACACGCCCGTCGGCGGCGTCACCACTCCGGTTGAACTTAAGCGGTGCAGATAAATGGCGCTGTCTTTTGTCTGATCGAAGGATGAGAGAATGTGCCATTCGGAGTTGACCCAGGTCGCGCCAATGGGGCGACCGAACCCGCCGTCATACTCGGCCTCCTTGAATAGCGTTGTGCCGCCGGGATCGCGAGGATTGCCGTCCGAAGCGATGCGGACGCTGCGCGTGGCGGCCGGAGTTTCGCCATTTTCGCGGTACACCAGCAGCGTGTCGCCACTAGGCTTCTGCGCGGCAAGAAACAACAACGCCTGGTGAATGGGCGTCACATTCGCCGGCACTCCATTCATTAGAGCGACTACTCCGGCCGGCGTAACGCGTGTGAAGTAAATCTGCTGTGTGCCGCCATTGGGCTTATCTTGCCAGGCCACGACGTACTCGCTCCCGTTAAAGGTTACGAGTGGATCTTCAAACCCAGTGCCAGTCGTTCGTTGGATGAGGAAATCGCTACTACCCAGTACGTCACCAGTGGCTGAAATTATACTGCCATAAATGCCGACTCCTGTGGCCCGACCATCCAACCAGACCACCAGCCAACTTGAACCGTCCGAAGCCGCGCCAATACGTTGAGCGTAGAAATCCTGCGGGTAGCCGGCGAGCGAAGAGATCGGGAAATCCCCCGAGGCGGTGCCGGACGCCGAGACGATGGATGCGAATAATCGTGGCGTTGTCAAGCCGTTTCGATAGTCATTCCATATTGCCAGATAAGCCGTGCTGGACGCGGCGATAGTCGGCGCGCCCACCGGCATCGGTAACAACGAAGTCAGAGGAAAATCAGAACCGACCAACGGATCAATCTCGATCGGATACGTGGCTGCGTTCAGCCATTTCGCGCTTACTGTAAACGAAACGCTCTGCCCGTCAGCACTCAACTGCGGCTCAATCACTGTTCCGTGCCGCGCCGCATCTCGCGCGACTACTTGTCCGTAGCGCGCCGCCACGCGACCTTGAGCATCCGCAAAGAACAATCCACCCGCGCGCTGCGACCGCGCCGGTAGCGCGGTCAAGCCTTGCAAACTTAAATCGCAAACGAATCTCAAGTCGCCGATGCCTGCGGGTGGCGCGTCCAGAAGAAATATCTGTTCTACGCCGTCACCCCGCGGCGCATAGCGTTCTTTAAAGTCCATTGCACGCTGGAAATTGACCGCGCCCGCGCCATCTTTTACGGCAACGGCGTTGCCGGTGTCGGTGGCGCGGTCATATATAGTTTCGCCGCCGCGCATGGCGCTACGAAAGCGAACTTCAATCTTTTGCGGCGATTCCTCTTCAGCAGCCAACGGCGCGATTGCTTTTGGCAGATAGGTCAACCCGTTTTTTGCTGTTACGGTGGCTCGATAGCGCGATGTGGCGACTTCGAAACATCCGTCTTTGACTTCGGCAAAAACAGGATCGGACGGAGCGCGTTGATTTTTACGTGACTGATCCGCGTGAGGTTTCACCGCAGGCTGCGCTGCCAAATGCGGCTTCGAATGGGCCGCCGTCACGACTGGCGCAACGATATTCGCCATCGCCACAGGTGATGATGGCTCAATTGATTGCCGCCAAGCCAGCCCTGCGCTCAGCAGCAGACCTACCGCTATGAGAACAAAGAATAAAAGGGAATTGTGGATTGTGGATTTTGGATTGCGGATTGATCGTTGAAAAAGTTTCATATTTGTAATCCTTAGCGCGGCCAGGCCGCAACCAAAAGGTGTTGTTGACAAGGGGACAAGGGGACGGGGGGACG
>JAZDLP010000015.1:0-11253 GCA_043801885.1 Planctomycetota bacterium
CGAAGACACTCTGTTCGTACTCCCATTTTCTCGTCGCCCATGCCTCAAAAAACTTAATCAAAAAAATCGCGTAGCGCTCCTTTGCTTTTTTCTGTTCTCTCTTTCAACAAAAAGCCGAAATTTCAGCCGCGTGCAGTATAAATGGAATTCGTTGAAAACGCCATCCGTCGCCAGATTGTGAATAGCGAAGACAATGTTTTTCTTCAATTCGGCGCGCAGCATGGCGTTGTCGCTATCGGTCGTATACCACGACGAGAAAGCGCGAGTCCCACCGCTCAACTGGTAATTTGCAGTGTAGCTTTGCATCACAGACAATGGGAAGAGGCCATCTTTCGCCTTCCGTAACGACGCTTCATTGATATCCGTAGCGTAGATGCGCGACTGATCGTACAAGCCCTCCTCTTTCAATATAATGGCCAAGGAATACGCTTCCTCGCCCGTAGCGCACCCCGCTATCCAAATACGCAAAGACGGATAGGTGCGCAGAAATGGTATGATCTGCGCGCGCAGATTTCGATAAAACGTCGGGTCGCGAAAGAGGGACGTGACGTTAACGGAGATGGTCAGCAACAATCGCTTAAAACAATCCGTATCACACAAGAGGCGCTCTTGGAACGCGGAGAACGTCTCGAATCCTTCATCAAACAGACACTTGCGCATACGGCGCTTGAGAGACGATGACGCGTAGTTGCGGAAGTCGTAGCCATAGTGCTGAAAAACGGCTTCGAGAAGCAGTCGGAGTTCAAGGTCGTCCTGAGACGGGAGCGAGGGCAAAGTGTCGGGGGGCAAGTTCATGGTGTTGTTACGAGCCGCACTAGGGTGCGGCACTCCCAATCCAGATTACTCGCCTTTCTTGCCGCCGAAACTTACGGCGCCGATGCCTGCGCTCAGCTTCTTCATCTCTTCTTGAGCCGCTTCGGCTAATGCCGGTGGTTCCTCGCGCTTGATCATGGACAACAGGAAATCCTTAAAACCTGTTCCCGCTGGGATGATGTGGCCGAGGATGACATTCTCCTTTAGGCCGCGCAGTTCGTCACGACGGCCACCAATGGCAGCTTCGGTAAGCACCTTCGTCGTTTCTTGGAAGGATGCGGCGGCGATCCACGATTCAGCCTGCAACGCCGCGCGCGAAATACCCAGCAACATCGGACTGGCCGTTGCCTGCCGTCCGCCTTTGGCCATGACCGCTTTATTCCGCTTCTGAAACTCAGACTTGCTGATTACATCGGTGGGCAGGAAGTCGGTGTCTCCGGGATCGTCAATCTGCACTTTTCGCATCATCTGGCGGACGAGAAGTTCAAGATGTTTGTCGTCAATGCGGACAGACTGGCTGCGGTACACGATCTGAATTTCATTCTGGATGTACTGTTGCAGTTTCTCCTCGCCGCTGATGTGCAGAATGTCGTGCGGAATCAACGGGCCATCCACTAGGCGATCGCCGGCATGCACTCGGTCGCCCTTGCGGACAAGGATATGTTTGCCCTGCGGCACCAAGTGTTCACGTTCCAGCCCGGAGTCGGACTTGACGATCAGAGTACGCTTGCCGCGTTTGCGTTCGCCAAACTCGACCACGCCGTCAATCTCCGACATAATGGCCGGGTCCTTCGGGCGGCGCGCTTCGAATAGCTCCGTGATGCGCGGCAGACCGCCGGTGATGTCCTGTGTGCCGGAGATTTCGCGCGGCGTCTTCGCTAACAACTGACCAGATACCACCGACTGACCTTCTTCGACTTCGATGAAAGCCTTCTCGGGGATCGAATATACGCCCTGGATAGCGCCAGTGCCCTTCTTATCCGACGAACTTTCAACAGCGGTCCGGATCACAATTTGTGGATGATGGTCGCCCTTATGTTCAACGACAACTTTACGCTTAAAGCCGGTAGTCGTGTCTGTCTCTTCGCGGAACGTGACATCCGGGATGAACTCTTCAAACTGCACCACGCCACCGACTTCAGTTAGAATTGGAATGGTGTGCGGGTCCCACTTGGCCAGCGGTTTGCGCATCGCAACTTTTTCGTCCAGCTTAACCAGCAGGATCGAACCAGTCTGAACGATGTATTTGTCAAGTTCGCGGCCACGCTCGTCTACAATGTTGATTTCAGCATTGCGGTTCAAGACGATAGTCTCATTCTTATTGTTTATCACCGCCTGCATATTGGTGAACTTAACGACACCGGCGTTGCGCGCGCGCACTTCGGATTCTTCCACCGTGCGTTGTCCCAGACCGCCGACGTGGAACGTCCGCATGGTCAACTGTGTGCCTGGTTCGCCGACTGATTGCGCCGCAATCACGCCGACTGCCGTGCCGATCTCTACCAGCGAGCCAGTAGACATGTCCATGCCGTAGCACAAGGCGCAGAGCCCATAAGGCGCTTCACATAGCAGTGGAGAACGGACGCGAATCTTGCCGTCCTTGCCAAGGAAATCCTCGATTTTCGCTGCTATGGCTGATGTGATAAGCTGGCCTTCGGTCATAATCATTTCGCCAGTAATCAAATGCGTGATGCGATCACAAGCGGTACGACCGCGAACCGCATCGGCCAAATTCAGTTCAATCTGTTCGCCACGGTATACCGCGCCTTTAGTCAGGCCGTTTTGTGTGCCACAGTTATGACAGGAGATCACCATATCCTGCGCCACTTCGACCAGCTTGCGAGTTAGATAGCCTGAATTAGCGGTTTTGAGCGAAGTATCGGCCAGACCTTTGCGCGCGCCGTGTGTCGAAGAGAAATACTCCAGGCACTTCAGTCCCTCGCGGAAGTTGGCCTTGATCGGCGTCTCGATGATCTCGCCACTGGGTTTGGCCATCAATCCGCGAATGCCGGCCAACTGCCCGATCTGCTGTTTGTTACCTCGCGCACCGGAGTTCACAATATAATAGATCGGATTGATATAATGCGGATCTTCCGGTCGTTCGTCGTACTTCAGCTCGTCCTCCACATCCTTCCAAATCCGTTCGCGGATATGAGTCCAGACGTCAATAATAAGGCGATAACGTTCACCATCGGTGATGATTCCGCGTTCATAAGATTTTTGAATCTGAGCGACCTTTTTATCGCCCTCGCCAATAATGGATTCCTTGCTCCGTGGAACCTTCAAATCTGACGCGGCAAAGCTGATGCCTGAAAGCGTAGCTTCGTGGAAACCGAGGGTCTTGAGTCGATCAAGCAGAGCGACCGTATCGCTGCGATTGAGTATCTGATAGCAATCCGAGACGACTCTCTTGAGTTTGGGTTTATCGAGGGTCAGATTGTAGTATGGCATACCTGCGGGTAGAATATCGTTAAAAATTACTCGACCGGCAGTGGATTCAAATAGATTATTTTTGCTGGTTTGCGCACCTTCCGGTCCCAATACTTTGCGGTCCTTGATACGTACCTTGATCTTGGCGCGTTTGCTGATGCGACCTTCATCCAAAGCCAGAAAAACTTCTTCTTTCGTTCCGAATACCATGCCCGATCCTTTGGTATGCTTGCCTTCCGAAGTCAGGAAGTATATGCCCAAGACGATATCCAAATCGGGTGTGATGACCGGGTTGCCGTGCGCGGGCGAAAAAATATTATTGGTCGAAATCATTAGCATGGCAGCTTCGACCTGCGCTTCCAACGATAAAGGCAAATGCACGGCCATCTGATCGCCGTCGAAATCCGCGTTGAACCCGGCGCAGACCAGCGGATGCAGCTTGATCGCGTCACCTTCGACCAGCACGGGATAGAACGCCTGGATGCCCATGCGGTGCAAAGTGGGAGCGCGATTAAGCAGCACCGGATGTCCCTTGATAACATCTTCGAGCACGTCCCAGACTTCGTCGTCTTTGCGCTCCAGAATCTTCTTGGCGCTCTTAATGGTGTCCGCGTAGCCCTGTTCCTTCAGCTTGCGAATGATGAACGGCTGAAACAGTTCCAAGGCGATCTTTTTTGGAATTCCACACTGATGTAATTGCAGATCTGGACCGACGACAATGACCGAACGAGCGGAGTAGTCCACTCGTTTGCCTAATAGATTTTCGCGGAAACGACCCTGCTTGCCTTTGATCATGTCGGCTAATGATTTTAGCGGCCGATTGCCGGTGCCGAGCACAGCGCGCTTGCAACGGTTGTTATCGAACAGCGCATCCACCGCCTGCTGCAGCATGCGTTTTTCATTACGGATAATGACGCCTGGAGCGTTCAAATCCAACAATTTACGCAAACGATTGTTACGATTGATGACGCGACGGTATAGATCATTAAGATCGGAGGTGGCAAAGTTACCGCTTTCCAATGGAACCAGCGGGCGCAGATCCGGCGGAATGACCGGAACCACATCCATCACCATCCATTCGTGATTGTTGCCCGAAGTCAGCAGCGCATCAATGATACGCAGACGTTTGATGGCAGTCTCGGTCTTCTGCTTTGACTTGCTCTCTCTCAACTGCTGACGCAGAGTGTCGAAGAGTTCTTTCAGATTGGTGCTGCGCAGCAAATCACGGATAGCTTCGGCGCCCATCTCGGCTTTGAAAGTGTGGCCAAACTGTTCGTGCGCCTTACGATATTCTTCTTCACTCAACAAAGCGCCTCGTTTTAAACTGGTATCGCCGGGGTCGGTAACGATATAGCGCTGGAAATAGATCACTTGTTGCAGCGCAGTCATCTTAATACCCAACAGATTGCCCAATTTGGAAGGCATTGATCGGAAGAACCAGATGTGGACGATCGGCGCCGCGAGATTAATGTGTCCGAAGCGACTACGACGCACCTTGCTGTGCGTTATTTTGACGCCACAGCGGTCGCAGATGATATCTTTGTATTTAATGCCTTTATATTTGCCGCAGGAGCATTCCCAATCTCGTTCAGGGCCAAAGATACGTTCGCAGAACAGTCCGTCTTTCTCCGCGCGGTAGCTGCGGTAGTTGATGGTCTCGGGTTTCTTGACTTCACCGTAAGACCAGGATCGAATATCGTTCGGACTGGCCAGTGTGATTGACACCGCCGTATAATCGTTGATCTTTTCATAAGATCTTTCGGCGGCGCCCGTCAGTTTACGTCCGCTATGATCGCCACGTTCGCCGCGATCACCGCGATCACCGCGTTCACTGATGCCACCCATGCGTTCCGCGCGTTCACGTGAACCAGCCGATTCAGATTGACCAATCATTATTTATTCTCCAAGCCGATGTCTAATTTCTCGTATCCTTTAATAAATTCAAACTGTTGATCGCCACGGGTACTCGGTATTCGGAGTATTGTAAGTTCCGTGAGGAGCATATCGCTTCAATTCCCCGATCTTTTCTTCGGAAACACCTATGGCCTCCAATAACGCGTTCTTAAGACCGCGCAAATCTTTATTTCGTGAAATCAAGTCGCTCCATATCTCGTGCGACATCAATGAGCCATCATCAGGCTGTAAGCGCTCGCGAAGTTCCCAGTATGCTGCCGCCTTCATCGATTTCTCCGCCGCCTGCTGCAGCTGAGCCAAAGACAATGCCCGAACTTGGCTCCATCCGTACATTCGCCGGAGTGCGCGGCCATGAAAATAATCGTAGCAGGCCTGTTGAAAAAATCCGGTTGCCCAATCGTAGTTTGTCGGCAGTGCCATCGCTCAGACTACCTGATTCATTAACTGATGAAAATCCTCTTCCGGCGAAACTTGCGGCTCGGGGAAAATCAGGGGTTGCGATCCTTTATCAGCCAGCGTTTTACGAATTTGTTCCGCCTTGCTTTGTGGTACGCCACTAATTTCGACATCTGCCGTCAAATCCTGAACGTCTGTTAAGAGTACGCGCAACCGCGGCCAGCCTCCTTGCGGCGCGAACTCCATCGGATGCATATCACCCAAAGGCTGGCCAGGAAGGCGTTTACAGATTTCCACCAAGTCCACCCCTTCGTCCCAAGGATCGGCACCTGCGTTCAACCACACCGCCATTATAATTTGAAGATGGGGCAAGGTACGGCGATGCGTCTCGACGATGCTGGCAACCAGCGTGCGTGGCTCGGCGGTTAGCGCCTTCAGCCATTTTTCCTTGAGCTGTTTGTCTGTCATTAGACACCTCTTGTACGACGGCGATGACGGCATCGCTTACTGCGCCACGCGCGGTTTTTTCTCTAGCTTGATATTCAGACCCAAGCCCTTGATTTCGTTGCACAGCACGTCAAAGCTGACCGGTGTGCCCGGCTCCAGGATATTCTCGCCCTTCACCATGCTTTCGTAAATCTTGGTGCGGCCGTCAATATCGTCCGACTTGACCGTCAGCATTTCTTGCAAGATGTGAGCTGCGCCGTAGGCTTCCAAAGCCCAAACTTCCATTTCACCGAAGCGTTGCCCGCCAGAACGCGCTTTGCCTCCCAACGGTTGCTGAGTAATCAACGAGTACGGTCCGGTGGCGCGAGCATGTATTTTGTCGGCGACCAGATGGTGTAGTTTCAGCATGTACAATATACCCACGCATGACTTTTGATCGAACGCATCGCCAGTGCGGCCGTCATAAAGCTGCGCTTTGCCATCGGGATTCAACCCAGCGGTTTTCAAGCATTCGACGATCTCCGATTCTTTCGCGCTGTCGAAGGCCGGCGTGACAGCGCGGAATCCGAGTTTCTTTGCCGCCCAACCCAAGTGAGTCTCCAGAATTTGTCCGAAGTTCATGCGCGAAGGCACGCCTAGCGGATTGAGGATCATGTCAATGGTAGTGCCATCTTCGAGAAACGGCATATCTTCTTCAGGCAGAATGCAACTCACTACGCCCTTGTTGCCATGACGACCTGCCATCTTGTCGCCGACGGACAAACAGCGCTTTACGGCCACATACACCTTGACCAATTCAAGCACGCCCGGCTGCAATTCGTCGCCACGTTTCAATTTGCCAACTTTGCGTTCCAACTCGACGTCCAGCACTCGTTTACGTTTATCGTAAGAATAGGCGATCATGCGCGCCTTGCGTCGAGCGGTTGGATGCATCTCGATCTTATTGAGATCCAGCGACTGATCCAGCGCGAGCACTTCAGTATCGAGAGCGTTCTTCTGAATATCATAGCGCTGGCCGGTTTCAGTGTTGATTAGCTTGCCGTCCACGACTTCCTTCAGAGCTTCAATCTTCTGCTTGATAACCTCTACGATGCGCTGCCTGTAGTCGTTTTCGATTTTCTTAATGAGTTTGCGATTTTCACTACGTTCTTCCTCACTGACCGGCGAAGTGCGCATGAATCGTTCCACATTGATGACGTAGCCTTCACAGCCTGGCTTGACTTCCAGCGAATCGTTTTTAACGTCTTCGCCAGCGCGACCAAAGATGGCGTGCAGCAGTTTCTCTTCACTGGACAACTCGCTCTTGCTCTTTGGCGCTATTTTGCCGATCAGAATATCGCCTGGTTTGACGCGTGTACCGACGCGCACCAGGCCATCTTCAGTCAGATTGCGCATGGCGGCTTCCGAGACATTGGGAATGTCGCGCGTAATCTCCTCGCGCCCCAGTTTGGTCTCACGAATCTCAACCGAGAACTCTTCGATATGAATTGAGGTGAATACATCATTCTGAACGAGTCGCTCGTTGACTAAAATCGCATCTTCGAAGTTGTAGCCTTCCCAGCTCATGAACGAGACCAGCGTATTGTTGCCCAGCGCCAATTCGCCCGCCCGCGTCGCCGCGCCTTCGGTCAGCACCTGGCCTTTGGCAACCTTGTCATCGGTTTTGACGATTGGAGTCTGATTGAGACAAGTGCGCTCGTTCAGGCCGAAATACTTGCGCAGCGGCAGCTCTACACAGCGAGCGTTGTTTCCGCTTCCGTACCGAACGACAATCCGCATCCCGTCGGCATATTCGATTACGCCGTCATCTTCCGCCACCAGCATCATGCCGGAATTTTGCGCTACGCAAGGCTCGAGTCCCGTACTCACCAACGCCACGTTTGGACGCACCAGTGGCACCGCCTGGCGTTGCATATTGGAGCCCATCAATGCGCGATTGGCGTCGTCGTGTTCGAGGAACGGGATCAGACCGGCGGCTACGCCTACGAGCTGTTTGGGCGAGACGTCCATCAGCGTAACTTCCGCTATCGGCACATTCACGAATTCCGAACGGCGGCGAGCGATGACCTGTTCCTGTAGAATTTTGCCGGTCTTGTGGTCTAGCTTTATATCCGCATTAGCAATGGTATGTTCATGTTCTTCATCGGCGCGCAGAAACACTACTTCGTCCTGCAACACGCCCTTCTTTACCACGGTGAACGGCGTGACGAGGAAGCCATAGTCGTTGATGCTGCCGTAAATTGACAACGACACGATCAGGCCGATGTTGGAACCTTCCGGCGTCTCGATCGGACAGATGCGCCCGTAATGCGAAGGATGGACGTCGCGCACTTCAAAACCCGCGCGTTTCCGATTCAAGCCGCCAGGTCCCAACGCGCTCAAACGACGCTCGTGCGTCAATTGACTGAGCGGGTTGGATTGATCTACGACCTGTGATAGTTCGCCGCGCGCGAAAAAATGTTCAATACTGCTGGCCACGGTCTGACTGTTGATCAAAGTGCGCGGAGTCATCTCGCCCGCATCTTTCAGGCTCATGCGTTCTCGAACGCTGCGGCGCAGCTTGAGCATGCCCTTGCGGAATTCATCCATCACCAAGTCTTTAATAGTGCGGACACGACGATTTTCCAGATGATCAATGTCGTCCGGCTGGCCCTTGCCCGCGCGTAGATTTATAATGTAGTTAATGACATTATAGTAGTCTTCCGAAGAAAGAGTCAGCATATCTCCGGGCACTTGCTGGCCAAATTTGCGATTAAGTCGAAAGCGACCGATGCGCCCAAAGGTATAGCGCTTGTCGTCAAAGAACATTTCATTGAACAATTCGATCGCTTTTTCTTTCTGCGGCGGATTGCCGGGCCGCATGCGCTGATAAATGCGCAGCATGGCCTCTGTACGATTTTCTACATCGTCTTCACGGAGAGTATTGAGGATCAATTCGTCCTGCACCTTCGTCACTACTTCCACTTCCTTGACTTTAAGCCCGCGAATAGTATCAATGATCTCCTCAGTCAGCTTGGTAAGCGCAGCGACAACTACTTCGCCCGATTTTGGATCAACGATGTCGTGACAGAGATAAGCGCCTTTCAATTTTTCGGTCTTGGATGAAGTCAACATGCGCTCAACCGGATAAAACGCTTTCAATATGTCGCTAGTGGTGCTGAACTTGTCGCTCAACGCGCGCAGGAACGTCGTGCCGATAATTTTGCCGGAACGGTCAATACGAACGTACAAAATATCTTTTGAACTGACTTCAGTTTGAATCCAACTTCCGCGCTCGGGGATGATGCGACAGGAATGCAGACGTTTGCCGGAGACGTGAATGTCTTCGGAAAAATCAGCGCCCGGCGAACGCTGAATCTGTGTGACGATGACGCGTTCGCAGCCGTTGATGATAAACTCGCCACCGCCAATCAGCAGCGGCAACGATCCAAGAAATACATCTTCTTCGACGATTTCGTCCCCTCGCTTCAGCCGACATCGAATTTTCAGCGGTGTTCCATAAGTCAATCCCAGCGAACGGCATTCGTCCGGCGTATGACGCGACTCACCCAATTCGTACTCGACAAAGTCCATCGAGATTTGTTCATCATAAGAGAATATCGGAAATATCTCTTTGAAGATAGCCTGCAAGCCATCGCACTTGCGTTCGTTTGGCAAGACTTCGGATTGCAGAAACTCCTCGTAAAACCGGCGCTGTGTCTCGCACAGATTCGGGATGTTAAGAATGTGCTTTGCTCGACCAAAGTAGCGAGTCTGCATGAATTCAAAACTCCTATGCTATTAACAATGTAAATTTCGCGGCGCATGAAGAAATGCGCAAGAAAAGAGATTTAAGCCACAAAAGGTTCCCCTGAGGGTGAGGGCCTGCGACGTGAAGGGAGGAACCCGGTGTACCTAAACGCCCATCGGCCCACAAAAACATTAGAACACAAAAGTTTGGTTTATCAATATCGAAATTGAGATATACAATTATTTCTTTTTATAAACATTCAATCCGATTTTGACGCCATCCTGATCAGGAACAGATTGATTCCCTTCCGAAGACGCGATGATGATCGTCTTGCCCGATGAAGAAGGCCCGAATTCCTTCGTCAGATCAACTTTGATGGTGAGCACGTTGCCTTCGACCTTCAGCTCGACATTTTTCATAAGTTCTCCTTTATCGTCTCGCACGCTTGAACTGGCTGCGCGGCAGGCCACAGCCCGGCTTGCAGCCTTTATTGGCTCGTTTGTTGCGATTGTTTTGCAAAGTCCTGCTCTTAGCTTTGGATGCCATGTTGCTTTATTCTCCTTATTGAAAGTATAGAAATTTCAAAATTTGTCACTCAAATCAAAAATTATCGCAACCGTCTATTCTCACCACAGAGGCACAGAGAACACAGAGAAATCATAGAATTTTTCTGTTGATTCCAATAATTACGGTTCCAGAACTTTATGAAACTCGATGGCCATTCATATTGATCTATTCCGTTATCTTATTCAATTCTGTCTCTGTGTACTCTGTGGCTCTGTGGTGAACGGCTATAAAATTTTCTTTTGTTCAAAATTATACTTCAGCCAACGGCGCTTCGCCAGGTTTTTCGCCAGACAGCACCGCCGTTGGCGTCGCGCCGAGCGCGACTGGTGGCGGCGCGAACTTCTTCGCCATAAACTCAGCCATGCTCGCCTTGCCGTTGACCGACGCGGACTTGGCGGCCACCTCCCAATCTTCTTTGGTCACCAGCGTTCGGTCAAAGCGGTCCAGACGCGCCAGTAAAAAAGTGTCGCCATGCTGTAAGGCGATGCGTTTGATCTTCTGAATGCCGTCCGTGTCGCGCGCTTTTTCAAAGAAATCCAACGCGTCAGAATAACGTTCCACCGCCAACAGTTCGCATCCCGCCGCAGATAACGTATTCGGCGACGTCTTCTCCGAATGCAGAAAGTCGCGCCGCTTCAAATAGTACGCGGGAACTATGGCCATGCGAGAGTCTCTTTGAATTGCTGATTTTTGATTTTAGATTGTTGATTTATTTTTTTTCAATCCGCAATCCGCAATCAACAATAGCAATATACCAACACTCGCCACGAATGCAACTGGCAGGTGGCAATAACAGGCAGATTTTCAGACACTGTAGCACGGAAATCGTCCACTATCTGTTTTTTCCCCCCTTGAAAAGGGGGGAGACAGGGGGGTGAGAGTGGATAACTGGAACACCCCCCCCTTGCCCCCCCTTTTTAAGGGGGGGAATTCCCGACTTCGCTACTACAGTGTCG
>JAZDLP010000064.1:0-2156 GCA_043801885.1 Planctomycetota bacterium
CGGCTGGCTCGTTTCTCAGATGGACATGGGCGGCGGAATCGCGGCGAGGGAAGTTGCCAAATCGCGCGTTACGACGGTTGCAATCGAAGAGATGCGCTTCTGGCATCCGGTGCGCGTGGGCGACACGGTGTGCTGTTATGCAAAGCTCTTGAAGATCGGCAATACGTCAATGAGCTTTGATATATCCGCCTGGGTCTTGCCGCAGGGCACGGGCGAGCGGGTATGCGTGACGGAGGCGATCTTTACGTTCGTTGCTATTGACTTGAACGGCAGGCCGGTTCCGGTAAAACGGAATTAATGCTTGAAGAATTAATCGCCAATCACCGCATATGTGGCATTTGCGGTGATGGTGTGAGAAACGCCGCCAGACGTAAGCGTGCCGCTGATGATTCCGCCGCTGTACGTTCCAACGAAGGTGTGACCGTTGATCACGGCCGTTATCTCTCTTGTCTCGGTCACGCTCTTTCCGCCAACTGCGGCGATGGGGAAGGTGAATTCTTCAATTGACGCGTCGCCTGAAATCTTGAGACCCTTGGCAACGTCAAGAGACACTTTGTACGTCTTCACCTTGCCTCTTGTCACCGTTATGCTTCCCTCGTATTCATTTGCGCCCGCAGTCGTTTCTTCCAGATTCATCACCGCGCTCACGGAGTAAACCGGCCTGTTTGCGACCTGCCCATAATTTTCCGAAAGCATGGATGAAAGTTCGTAATCGTAGTTTGCCTTGCCATCTGCGTTGTCGTCATGAGTTCGCGATTTTTCTGTCTGAACATACTGGCGCGATGTCTCCGCATACAGGTAGTTTGAAGTTGTCTTTGCCCTCATGTTTTTAACCTGATCAGGATCGGATGAGTCTATCCTGACTGAGTTTCCGGTTATCTTCGTTCCGTCTTTGAATTGAACATCTTCAGTATAAAAACTCTTTGTATATTTTGTGACGCTCGCTTTAGGATCGAGCAGCTGATCGTAGAATTCCGTCCCGGTTATGAACGAGCAATAATGTTTGTCGGTTGCGTTGACGCTCTGGTTGTTTGTTTTGCAGTCCTCGGAAGAATCGACGGTGAAAGTTGTCTTTGCGGCATATTCCGAAGAGTAGCCAACATCGGCGGCGGCAACTTTATCAGGATCAGTTATTTTCTCCGGATAACTGTAGGCCTTGTCGTTAAAGTCATCGGGCATGCCAAAGAAGTCCACAACATAGACAGTGCCGTCCACATAGCGCGACCATTCAAGTGTTCTCGTCTCTTCTCTTCCATCATAATAGTATGACGCGATTTTTTCGAAGGCCAGCGGGTCATGGAGCCCTGTGTTGCGATTCACAAAATAGGTCCAGTCATCCGCGGGCACTCTGTATTGTTCAAGCGTGTAATAGACAGATGTGGAGAGGGAAGGGTGCACATAAAGGCTTACCTGAAAAGCGCCCCAGCCATCCGTTGATTTCTTAAGCTCCATATAGCCAAGATTTCCCTGCACGTCATAAAAGTCCTGCAGATATCCCGACGCGGGATATCGGGCGAAGTCGTCTTTGGCGGTGTAAAACTTGTCATATAATTCCTGCGGTGTTGCGGGGAAATCGGCGGGCGTGTTCCACGGGCCGATGGATTTTGACATTTTAGCGATGTTTGCGGAGCTTGAAACCGAAGGCATGACGACAAATCCGGCATCAAGGACGGGAATCAGATCCTGAATGACCTGCGTATCCTGATTTGCCTGGTCGATTGAATAAGTCGAACCGCCTCCTGAAGAGCAGCTCTGGCCGACAACCATACAGAAAAACGCAAGCACCATGAATAGCATGTGTATCATTTCTATCACCTCGACTATACATTATACGTTATTTTGGTCCTCTTTAGAAGAGGTGTGCGTGCCGCGTGTGGACTAAATTCACCACCCGAAACATGTTATTTAAAACCGCTGTTTCCCCCTGTTTTAAAAATTACTATTGTTGCCAGATTCACGGCAAAAGTTTATAAAAAGCAAAAGTAATCCAAACTAACCATTTGAAAGGAGAAAGGGATGAAAATCACGATGATGACGATGGCTTTGATGTTCATGTCTTCGGTTTGCTTTGCGGCGATTACGACCACAAAGAGCGGGCTGAAATACGAAGACACGAAGATTGGCACGGGCGCCGAGGCGGTGCCAGGCAAGATGGT